>NC_015160.1:3764818-4078553 GCF_000190535.1 Odoribacter splanchnicus DSM 20712 | reverse complement strand
ATGTCCGGAAATACGGTTTACATCGAATCCGATACCGTTGTCGGTATATTCTAAATATAATATTCCTTCTTCGAGTTGTAAATCGATCGTCACTTTCGAGGCTGCAGCATGCCGCAATGTGTTGTTGATCAACTCGCAGATAACGCGGTAGACCACCACTTCGATATTGTAATTGAAACGTTGATTTTCGAGATTAGTAGTAAAATACACCTTAAAATTATCGGCTTGCCGCATCCGTTTTATGAATGCCTCTACCGCATCTTTTAAGCCAAAATTGTTGAGGATATGCGGGCTGATATTGGCCGAGATGTCCCTGACCCCGCTAATCGCTTCATCCACAGCCTGCCGCAAATTCTGCTTTATCTTTTCGTTGACTTCACTTTCTTTATTGGTATCCAACCCCGAGACCAGCATTTTGATCACACTCAGCAAAGGTCCCAGCCCATCGTGCAGCTCTTTCGCAAAACGCTGCCGTTCTTGCTCTTCCGTGCGGATAACCGCTGCCAGTACCCGTTTCTCTGATTCGCGCCGGATCTCATCCACTCTTCGCATAAATTGAAAAATTTTCCGGATATAAAATACTCCGATCAGGAGGACCAAAGCAATGATAAAAGCCAGAACCTTCTGTACAATAGCCAATTCATCTTCCATTTCGGGATAAATCGTAGGCCATAAATCGAAGACCCTCGACACCACCATCAACAAAAATCCGATGGAAATCAGAATCCAGGAAGCATTGAATTTTGTCCGCTTAAACAAGCTAATGGCAATAACGGCAGCAGCAACCTGTAAAAAAAGCGAAACATAAACGAGAATAGTGGACAACATAGTAAGTTCATTAAAATTAAAACGGATATCCGATAGCTATATTAAATACAGATTTATTAAAACCTCCATTACGATTCAACAACACAAAACGTTGCCCTTCGGCCTGCATCGGATCATGTAATTTCAAACCAAGATCAAAACGCAACAGAAAGAAATTGACATCCAACCGTAGTCCGGCCCCTGTTCCGACTGCGATTTGTTTATAAAATCCGGAGGACAACTTCGTACCCTGACGATTCTCATACCGATTGATATTCCAGATATTTCCGGCATCGATGAATAAAGCTCCTTCTAATAACCAGAATAATTTAAACCGATATTCCACATTGGCTTCCAACTTAAAGTCCCCTACATTATTCGGATATTTATCCGGCGGAGCATAAGATCCCGGTCCCAAAGTTCTCGCCTGCCAGGCCCGGATATCGTTGGCACCTCCGCAATAATAAGCCTCTTCAAAAGGCAAAGCCTTCATGTTACCGTAGGGATAACCACAACCCAGAAACAACCGGTAGACGACCGAATTGGCTTTATTCAGGTAATGATTGAACCGATATTCACCGTCGGCTTTGATAAATTGGGCATACCGGACACCCAGAATTTTATAAAAACGTTCTTCCTCGGAACCGGATTTTCTGGCCCCTAAAAGTTTATCCATAGCCAAAAGAAAATTCCCGGAAGTCTCCAGATTACCCCGGAAATAATTAAAACTTTGTGCAGAATTGACCACCTGGTCGGTAAACACAGCCGAAAAATTCGCCGACAGAATCATATGGTTGGTATAGGCACTTTTGATATATTCATTTTTCAATTCACTGATAAAACTCGAATCGACACTCGGCATCAGCACATAATTCAGATCGATGAGATCGAAATTATACCGCCATTTATTATCTGCCCGCCGCCAAAGGTAACCGAACTTAGCACTAGCTACACGGCGTTTGTAAAACTGTGTATTTTCCTGACTGAAGGAGAGAGAGATCGAAGTTTTAGGAGCAAAATTACGGCGGAATTCATCCATACGAAAAACCGGCATCCAAAATTGAGGCGTCACTAACTTCAATTCCGTACCGACTTCGGTGGTACTGAAAATTTCATTTTCCTTCAATTTCTCTTTTTTTAAAGCCCCCCATACACTCAAGGTCAGATTCTCCCCTCCATGAAACAAATTGCGGTGATTATAAGCAAAGTTACCTCCGACCCCGATATTCCCGGAATTGTTGGTCCCTTCGAGAAAGACATTATAAGACTGCCGTTTGAGCGGAGTAAGCTGCACTTCACAAAACAACACCGGCTCACCGTCTTCCTTTTGCTCTTCCCGGAAAATAATATTGATAAATTTAAACAGATTCAAGGCTTGCAGGCGGGAATAGGAATCAGCCACTTTACGGACATCATAAAATTCTCCTTCCTTGAACTGGATCGTTTCCTGGATCACCTTCGGCTTAATCTTCATATGGCCACGATAAACAATCCCATATTCACCGTAACGGGTATGCCGGTAAAGCGAATCGAGTCCATTGGCCATCAGCAGGGGATCATAATCCAAATTTACCTGAATGTGCTTTATTTTATATTTGCGGTAAGCCATACTGTCGGACACACTGTTGACGATGCTCAGCAAAAGATGAGCCTGTTCCGGATTACCGCTCCGCGAGGTATCGGCATAATAATGAATAAAATTCTTTGAAAAATTATAATACCCGTTTTGCCGGAGCATATGAATGATCCGTTCCCGTTCATCTTCCAATATCTCTATATCCATCGGCATTTCCTGATGCAACAAAGTGTGATTGGTGTCCCGCAAAACCAATTGTACTAACGGAAAGCTTTCGGGTAATCCTCCGGCCCGGAAACTACTGTCTTCCCGGAAAGTAAAATCTTTTACCCGAGTCAGCGGACCGGGATAAATCCGGTACACAACATGGGCCTTTTTCTTTTTAAACCAAACGGAATCCGTCACCTCAGCTTTATAAAAACCTTTATTGTTCAGGTACAATTTCAACTGGGTCACACTTCTGTCGGTCAGGAAAGGACTATAAATCACAGGAGCTTCACCGATGGAACGCAACCATTTGTTAAAGCGCTTATTCTCATTCTTCCCACTCAGGTTATAAAGTCCCAGATGAAAACGAGCCACTCCCAATATCCGCGTATTAGGACGTTGCCGCACCGTTTTTTTCAATTCAGAAAAATTCACCCCTTTCTCTTCTACCCTCACTTTCACCTTATTCAACAGATATTCATCTTTCCCCACATAACGGGTAGGCGAACACGATACCATGACCAGCATAAAGCCCGTCAATAACAAAATTCCCCCTCGCTTTTTCAGTAAGCTGATGAACGGTTGGCTGATAAAATATTCCGAAACAATCTTATATGGAACCCACTTCTCCAAATCTCAAAAAATGTTACTACTTTTGCACAGCTTCTGAATTGCTCTTTATTCAGGATTAAAACCACGCTAAAACCGATGTAGAGGCACAAACCATGTTAAGCAAACAGGTAACAAAAATAGTCCAAAACCTTGAAAAAAAGAAATTCAGGGAAAAATATAATCTCTTTAAAATCGAAGGGGAAAAACTGGTCGGAGAACTGTTGCATTCTCCCCTGAAAATCCATTCCCTGATCGCTTTCCCGTCTTGGCTCGAACAAAACAAAAAAGCGTTGTCAAACGTAAATATCATTGAAGCCGATGAACGGGAAATGCATGGGATATCCAACTTCCAATCTTTACCCGAAGTCATCGCACTGGCCGAAATACCTGTCCATATCTATCGGAAGGAAGAGGTTCTCGATTCTTTATCCTTGGTATTGAACGGGATACAAGATCCGGGTAATTTGGGTACCATCCTCCGGGTGGCAGACTGGTTCGGAATCGGAAACATATTCTGTGATGCCGATTGTGCCGGTGTTTATAATCCCAAATGTGTACAAGCCAGCATGGGGGCCATCTTCAGGGTCAAGACGTTCTATACGGATCTCCCTGTTTTATTGAGCGAACTGAAGCAAGAAGGCCTTCCTGTCTTTGGCACGTTTTTAGATGGGAAAAATATTTATACGACAGCATTAAGTACCCGGGGCCTGATCGTCATGGGGAACGAAGGAAAAGGAATTTCAGCAGAAATAGAAGCGCTGACCGGACAGAAACTAACGATTCCGAGTTTCGCCCGGAATAGCGAATCGACCGAATCGCTGAACGTCGGAGTAGCTACCGGTATTATTCTGTCGGAATTCAAGAGAAGGATGTAATCAGCAATTTAAAATAAAACGAAATGAAAAAGATTTTTACGTTATTATGCATCTGTTGCCTGGGTTTCGGAGCGATGGCCCAATTACCGATCAATCTGGGTGTTCACGGCGGGATTTCCAGTAACCGGATAAAATTCAAAGATATCCCCCAGGCTATCGGGACACAAGCCAATACTGGCTATATGGTCGGCGCATTTATGCGCGTCAATCTGGGAAAACTCTATCTGGAACCTGCTTTAAACTATTCGCATAAGAGAAGTGTGATAGAAGAAAAGGCACAGGCACTAGGAGAAAATCCTGACAACTTCGATCTGAAACTCAACACGTTCGATATTCCGATTATGTTGGGTTTCCAAGTATTGGATTTATCTATCGTTAAACTACGGGCCTTCCTCGGACCGGTACTTTCCGTCGGGAAAGTAAAAAACCTGAAAAAACTAGGAGATATCAGTACCGATAAAACCAACTGGCACGGTAAAGTCGGCGTCGGGGTAGATGTCTGGAAACTGACCTTCGATATCGATTATGAAAAAGCATTCAAAAATTTAGGTCATGAACTGAAAGCTCCCCGGTCGTTCAATTTCACCCTGGGACTAAAGATTATTTAAGACCACATTTAAAAATAGCCCACTGCCCGTCCCTGTGGGCTATTTAAAACGTTAGCACATTTTTTCCCCGGCATTCATTTGTTTTTTCAAAATATTTCCTATTCCTTTGTTTCGTCAATTCAATCCTTAAGAAAGATTGTTTGAATTATAAAGAGGAGTTGAGAGACTGGGCTCTATGAAACTCCGACAACCTCCGGAACTTTCCGAAAGGTGCCAAAACCCGGCCTGATAACAGGAGTTATAATTTAAAACAAAAGTAAGATGAAAAAAGCAGATTATTTAACCCACATCACCGACCGGAGAAACCGGAATCTCAAATTCTTCTCTCTTTTTGTATCTTCTATGGACATGCGCTGCATGCGCTGATCTTTTATACCCCCTATTCCGATTTACCGGCTTACGATATTACCAGGCAGTAGTTGGCAAGCCCCGTTAATAAACATTCGGTTTAATGTTTATTTTATAGTGGTATAGTCGAATCCGAACTATATCCTGACCAATTTAAAGGGTAAACGCCCCAGACATGAAACGCTCATTAAAAAACGACAAAATGAAAACTTACGCAGAAATCAATGAAAAGATAAAAAAAGGGACTGCCGTAGTACTGACAGCCGAAGAAGTATCCGAATTATCCAAGACATTATCACCCAAAGAAATTGCAGAAAAAGTAGACGTAGTAACCACCGCCACTTTCGGAGCGATGTGTTCTTCGGGTGCATTTTTGAATTTCGGTCATTCCAATCCCCCAATCCGGATGGAGAAGATCGAATTGAACGGCATCCGGGTTAGTGGTGGACTGGCAGCGGTAGATACTTATGTCGGCGCTACAGATTGTAACCCATCCTCTCCGGCTTATGGCGGAGCCCATATCATCGAAGACCTGGTCAATGGTAAAGACATTACACTGGAAGCCTGGGGAAAAGGGACGGATTGTTATCCCCGCAAACATATAAAAGCTATTATCAACAAGAATTGCATCAATGAAGCTATCTTATACAATCCGCGAAATTGTTACCAAAATTATAATGTAGCGACCAACACCACCGATCAGATCAAATATACCTACATGGGTACGCTGCTTCCTAAGATGAGGAATGCCTCTTACAGTTCTGCCGGTGAGCTATCGCCCTTGCTTAACGATCCGGAATGCCGGACCATCGGGTTGGGAACTCATATTTTCCTTTGCGGTACAGACGGTTATGTCACCTGGAACGGCACTCAGTTCAACACTTCCAAAGCGGTAAATGAACACGATATTCCCACTAGTAATGCCCGTACGATAGCTGTTGTGGGTGACTTGAAAAACATGAGCACCCAATACCTCCGGGGGGCCTATATCGAAAAATACGGTATCACCTTATATGTCGGAATCGGAATTCCTATCCCTATTCTGGACGAGGATCTGGCGAAAAGGGTGTCTATCCGGAATGAACAAATCGAAACGACTGTCGTCGATTATGGGAATGGCAATCAAATTCTGGGAAAAACGAATTATGCCGCTCTACAAAGTGGTGCTATCGAAATCAATGGCCATAAAGTAAGAACAGCGCCCCTTTCCAGTCTGGCCAAAGCCCGGGAAATCGCAGATTTACTGAAAAGCTGGATTCAGAAAGGTGAATTTTTACTCACCGAACCGGTACGGCCAATGCCTGTACAAGCCAGCCTGAACGGATTGAAAGCCATTGAAGATTAAAATTTAAAACCTTGTCAATTAGAAACATCATGATAAAGAAAGTTGTATTATCCTTCCCGGTAGATGCTACCGACAGATCGCTGACCTATGACCTGGTCAAATTATACGATATCCGGATCAATATACTGAAAGCCGAAATACAAGCCGGGAAATCCGGTAATCTATTAGTCGAACTCGAAGCCGATACCGACAAACTGGACCAGGGTATCGCCTATTTAATCGAAAACGGAGTTACGGTAAGTCCGGTATCCAGTAAAGTATCGTATGACGCGAGCCTCTGTATCGATTGTGGCAACTGTGTATCGGCCTGCTTTTCCCACGCGTTGACCATAGGGGCTCCGGATTGGAAACTGCATTTCAATCCGGAAAAATGTATTGCCTGCAAATTATGTTTGAAAGCTTGTCCTCTCAAACTATTCCGGATCGAATTTGCCGAAGCCTGAATTTACCCTATGCCGTATGGAATATATCGATCGCACCTATCGCAAGCATTTCCGCCAGGATCGCTGGAGCTATTTTACCATAGCTTATAAAGAAACCGATCTGTGTATCGGCGTGGACCGGGGTTCCTGGCAACCGGAAATACCGGTCTGTGCAGAACGATTTGTCCGGGAATTACGGACGGATATGGACCGCTGGATCGGTTCACACCCGGATTATGCCCAGGCTTTAACCCCCTTTCAGGCAAGCGGGGATGCTCCCGGCATATTCAAAGAGATGTCGCGGGTAACCCAAACAAGCGGTATCGGCCCGATGAGTGCCGTAGCCGGCGCCGTCGCTCTGAAAGTAGGGGAAAACCTGAAAAAACGATTCGGTATAAAAGAAGTGATCGTCGAAAACGGAGGGGATATTTATGCCGACCTCTGTCAGGATATGGATATTTCGGTATTTGCCGGTTCTTCCCCCTTGTCTGAAAAGGTCGGTTTGCATATCGAGGCAGCCTATGCCCCCCTCGGGATTTGTACCTCTTCCGGAACCGTCGGTCCGTCACTCAGCTTCGGTAAAGCCGATGCAGTGATGATTGTCTGTTCAGACGTAATGCTGGCCGACACTTATGCAACCGCTTTCGCCAACACGATTCAGACAGCGGAGGATGTTCAGACCTGCATCGAAAAAATCAGGGAGCAGGAAGACATACTGGCCGCCATTGCGATCAAAGACGATAAATTAGGTATATGCGGTAATTTTGAACTCAAACTTTTTTGAATTGAACGAACGTACAACTATGATACAAGACGAAATCAAGAAGCGGATTCTGATCCTCGACGGAGCCATGGGAACAGCTATCCAGCAATACGGTCTGACAGAAGCCGATTTTCGCGGTAGTGAATTTATCTCCCATCCGGTAAACCTGAAAGGTAACAACGATATCCTGAACCTGACCTGTCCCGAAGTGATCCGGCAGATTCATCGGTCGTATATCGAAGCAGGAGCCGATATTATCGAAACCAATACTTTCAACTCGAACGCCATCTCACAAGCCGAATATCGGGGAGAAAAGCTCGTATACCGCTTAAACTACGCGGGGGCGAAATTAGCTGTAACGGAAGCCCGTGCAGCTTCACACCAGGTATATGTAGCCGGCAGTATGGGACCGACTTCCAAGACATTATCACTATCACCGGATGTCAACCGGCCGGAATTCCGTCCAGTGGACTTCGATACCCTGGTCTCGACTTATGCAGAGCAGGTAAGCGGATTAATCGACGGCGGAGTAGATCTCTTGTTAGTGGAAACCGTTTTCGACGGTCTGAATGCAAAAGCAGCCCTTTATGCCATTACCCAGGTACAGGAAGAAAAAAGGACTTCACTCCCTGTCATGTTATCGGCCACCATCAACGACAGAAGTGGGCGGACGCTCACCGGACAGAGCCTGGAAGCACTTTACACCACTGTATCCCATTACCCGCTGTTCAGTTTCGGATTGAATTGTTCGTTCGGGGCCACCGACTTATTGCCGTTTATCGAACGCTTATCCAAGACGCTGCCTTGTCCGTTGAGTATTTATCCTAATGCAGGTCTTCCCAACGAAATGGGAGAATATGATGAAAGCCCGGAGCTAACGGCTTCCTGCCTGAAACAGATGGCCACAGCAGGTTTACTCAATATCGCGGGAGGGTGTTGCGGTACTACTCCGGAGCACATCCGGGCCATACGTGAAGCCCTTCAAGCCATTTCTCCCCGACAGATTCCGGCTATCCCGGCCCAGCTTGTGGTAAGTGGTCTGGACAAGGTCGTAGTCGATAAAGCCCAAAATAACTTCATCAATGTCGGTGAACGGACCAATGTTGCCGGTTCCGCTAAATTTGCCAAACTCATCCACGCCAAAGCTTATGAAGAAGCTGCCCGGATCGCCCGGAAACAAATCGAGGACGGGGCATCGGTTATCGATATCAACATGGACGATGCCATGCTCGACAGTGCTCTCGAAATGTCCACTTTCGTCCGTTATATCAGCAATGACCCCGATATTGCCCGGGCAGCCCTGATGATCGATTCTTCGGATTGGAATACCATTTTAGCAGGACTCAAAAATGCCCAGGGGAAATGTATCGTCAATTCGATCAGCCTGAAAGAAGGAGAGGATCTGTTTCTGGCAAAAGCCCGGGAAATACATCATTTGGGAGCTGCTGTCGTCGTTATGGCTTTCGACGAACAGGGACAAGCCGTCACTTATGAACGTAAAATCGAAATCTGTGAGCGGGCTTACCGGCTCTTAACCCGGCAAGCCGGTTTCCGTGCGGAAGACATCATTTTCGACGTCAATATTCTGGCTATCGGAACAGGCCTGGAAGAGCACAATAATTACGCCGTCGATTTCATCCGGGCAATAGCCTGGATCAAGGCCAACCTGCCGGGATGCCGTACTTCCGGCGGAATCTCCAATCTCTCGTTTTCTTTCCGGGGAAATAACCCGGTACGCGAAGCCATGCACTCCGTATTTCTCTACCATGCGATCGAGGCAGGCATGGATATGGGCATCGTCAATCCGGCCATGTTACAGGTATACGATGAGATAGAACCTCAATTACTGGAAGCAGTAGAAGAGGTGGTATTGAACAAACACCCGGAAGCCACGGAACGCCTGATCGAACTGGCCGAACAAATCAAGGGACAGAAAACCGCAGACGGAAAGGCTATAAAAAATGAAGAATGGCGCACCCGTACGTTATCCGAACGCCTGAATTTCGCTCTGATCAAAGGTAATACGGAATATCTGGAAGCCGATCTGGCCGAAGCGCTGACCGTTTATGCCTCTCCCGTCGAAATCATCGAAGGTCCCCTGATGCAGGGGATGGATAAAGTGGGGACACTATTCGGTGAAGGAAAAATGTTTTTACCCCAAGTGGTAAAATCGGCGAAAGCGATGAAAGCAGCTGTCGCAATTTTACAACCGGAGATCGAAAAACACAACGCCGGTACGGGAGAAAATATTCAGCGCCCTAAAGTTGTCCTTGCGACTGCCAAAGGAGATGTACACGATATCGGTAAAAACATCGTCAGTATCGTATTGACCTGCAACAATTTCGATGTCATCGACCTGGGGGTGATGGTCGATAACCAAAAAATCGTTGCCGCAGCCAAAGCCCATCAGGCAGACCTGATCGGAGTCAGCGGACTCATCACTCCTTCCTTGAGCGAAATGGAAGCTTTGTGTGAGTTACTACAGAAAGAGCAGCTCCGGATTCCGCTTATCGTAGGCGGAGCGACCACTTCAACCGTACATACCGCTGTAAAACTGGCCCCCCGATACGATTATGGCGTCATCCAGGGGGGAGATGCCTCCCGGACTGCAGGGATCATGAAACGGCTACTATCCGACCGGTCGTCCTACCTCGCACAAGTGAAAGCAGAACAGGAAAAAATACGCGGGCAATATTATCATAAACAGGACCGTTTGCTTCCCTATACAGAAGCTCAGGCCCTGGCTCCTGTCTTTGACCGGGAAAGCTACCGGTTGCCTGCCAGTTTCGGGGAACACAATCTGTTGGGAAAAAATATGGACTTGCAGGACCTGATCGCTAAAATCGATTGGACTCCATTTTTCCATTTCTGGGGATTCAAAGGTAAATTCCCGGAAATCATTCATCAGCATGAAGAAGCCGACCGTACTTACCAGGCCGCACTGGAAATGTTGGGCACCGTTATTGCCGGCAATGAATTCGAAGCTTCGATCGTGGTCAACTTCTTCGATGCCTATGCAGAAGATGACGAAATCGTATTGGATAACGGTCACCGTCTCCCCATGTTGCGTCAACAAAAAGCGGGGCAAGAATGCCTGAGTTTATCCGATTATATCTGTCCCAAGGCTTACGGAACTTCCACCATCGGGTTATTCGCCCTGAAAGTCGCCGACAAACAGGGCGGTTGTGACTGCCACGACTTCAGCCATCTGCTGCGTGAAAGCTTATGTGCCCGGTTAACCGAAGCTTTGGCCGAATGGATGCAGGAACAATTGAGTGAAGGTTTGTCCCTGATCCGCCCGGCCTTCGGCTATTCGGCCTGTCCGGATCATTCACTGAAAAAAGATGTCTTCGACCTATTGGATGCACCGTCTAAAATCGGGGTTTCCCTGACCACGTCTTATGCGATCTATCCGACGACAAGTCTTTGTGGTATGCTCATCGCACATCCGGCTGCCCGTTATTTCAGCATTGGAAAAATCGGCGCAGACCAGTTGACGGACTATTGCACAAAGCGGGCGATCACCCTGGAAGAAGGAAAAAGATTATTAGGATTATAAAACCGGGCAAGCCTATGCCCATAACCAGTACATCATGACTAAAGTAATCGATATTATCAATCAGAAAAAGGCACCTTTCGCTTCGTTCGAACTGGTGCCTCCATTGAAAGGAAGCGATATCAACAAACTATACGGAGCCATAGAACCTCTGATGGAATTCGCCCCTCCCTTCATCAATATCACCTTTCACCGGGATGAAGTGGAATTCCGCCAAACGGCCGACGGTACCTTTGAAAAAGTGACCATCACCAAACGGCCGGGATCGGTAGCCATTGCAGCAGCGATAATGAAACGGTTTCCTGTAGAAGTCGTCCCCCATCTGATCTGCGGAGGAGCCAGTAAACATCAGATCGAGAACGACCTGATCGACCTGAACTTCCTGGATATTCAGAATGTAGTCGCTTTACGCGGAGATGCTATCCCCGGCCAAAAATATTTCGTTCCCGAACCCGACGGCCACCGTTACAGTTGCGAACTGGTGGAACAAATCCACAATATGAACCGGGGAATTTACCTGGACGAATGTCTGAAAAATGCCGTACCTACTAATTTTTGTATCGGTGTCGCCGCTTATCCCGAAAAACATTATGAAGCCCCGAATATAGACATCGATATCGAAAATCTGAAACGCAAAGTAGATGCAGGAGCCGATTATATCGTTACTCAAATGTTTTTCGACAATACCCGGTTTTATGAATTTGCAGCCAAATGCCGGGCCGCCGGTATTACTGTTCCGATCATCCCCGGCCTGAAACCCATCTCGACGCAAACCCACATCGAAATGCTCCCCCGGGCTTTCAGTATCGACCTGCCCCAGGAACTGATGAACGAAGTCCGGAAATGTAAAGACAATAAAGCCATCTATCAGGTAGGCATCGAATGGTGTACAGCCCAAAGCAAGGATTTATTAGTCCACGGTGCCCCGGCTATCCACTATTATACCATGGGAAAAGCCGACAACATCCGGGAGATTTTAAAACGTACTTTTTAAATAGTTACAAAAGTAACTATTTAAAAAGTAGAATTAACTCAGTTTATAAACCCGAATTCAATAATTTTTCCAATAATTTTTTCAATTCCGGACTGGAAGGCCGAGGCGATTTAGTCGTCACCACTTTCCCTTCCCGGTCAAATACCATGAAACGGGGAATTGTGGTAAATTTATAGTCTTTCATAATTTGCGGAGACACGCCAGCAAAAAGCTGTACACCACTAAGCCCCTCCTGCTCCAGAACCTCGAGCCACTTCCGGTGATCTTTCTTCTGATCGATCGATACACCGATAAAAACGACATCTTTACCTTCCATTTCTTTCTCCAGTTTCACAAGATGAGGGATTTCCGCACGGCAGGGACCGCACCACGTAGCCCATACGTCCACCAGTACAACCTTACCCCGGAAATCGGACA
The DNA here is from genome assembly GCF_000190535.1 of Odoribacter splanchnicus DSM 20712. Classification (GTDB taxonomy): domain Bacteria; phylum Bacteroidota; class Bacteroidia; order Bacteroidales; family Marinifilaceae; genus Odoribacter; species Odoribacter splanchnicus. The sequence continues at coordinate 4,066,023 of NC_015160.1, read as the reverse complement.
AGGATACCAGCTTACCATTCCGGTCGGGATAAGTGAAATCGGCTGCCATTTCGCCCTTCTTCCCCTGATACAGCCTGGCCGAAACGGCATTCATCCGCTCCCGGTGATTTTCAGTTGTCAGGAAACTGCCATATTCACCGAGTATTTTCTGATAGTTTTCATAAGTCCGGCAACGTTCGGCATACCAAAGCACGATTTCCGCTTTCAGTAAATCATCCGACAACCATTTAAGCCGATTGGATAAATTGTCTTTTTCCCCCTCTTTTGCCAGAGCAAACGTCGTATAACGTTGCAAATAATCGTAACCATAAGGTTGTTCCAGTACCGAAGCATCCGTTAACTTATCCCGGGAAACAATGGTTTCGTAATACGCCGGATAATCGGCCGGAGTAGGACGACTGGGTTTATGGGTTTCTTTACCCGCTTTCAGGGCATTCAAAATCCGGAAAGCATAATAATCGAGATCGAAATCAATCGTTTGTTTCACCAAGCGTGCGAATGTCTCATCCCGGAAGGTCAGCTTTTCCTGAAACTCACGGGCCTGTGGCAGAAAATCCATAAAATAAGGGAAGAAATCGCGGTAATCGAACAAAGCATACTTCAGATTATCGACTCTTTCCCGTACCGGAATCATCATCGTTTCCCAACGGGCAAGCAAGAGATTTTCCGGCGTATTCCGCGCAGTAATCACGATAGTATCTTCGGGGAAATTCACTTCTCCCTGATCACCCGGTTTTATATAAAGACGGATCCGATCCAGATTCTCCTTTCCCCCCACCGTATAGAAGCCTTTCCGTTCAGGCTGGAAGGCGAATCCATACCAGCCGTCCCGGCTCACCTTCGAGGTTGCGATCAGACATTCTTTTCCGTCTTCCACCTTATATAAATTCACTTCATTCATTCTCTCGCGAGTCACCCGGCCCCGTATGCCGGCATAAGTCTTGCGGTCGTTCAGTTCTGCTTCATACCGGTCCATATACTCCCGGATCAAGCCGGCCAGCTGAGGGGTAGCCGCCTGCTGTTCGGCCCGTCGTCCCAACTGAATATACCGGGCTACTTGCTCATCCGTACCTTCCTGAACAATAAAACCGAAACGAAAAGCCAGATCCATCATCACATATTGGGGAAAATCAGTCCGTTCTTCCAAATTTTTCAACACCCCTTCGATATCCTTACTCAGATAAGCCACCACGTAGTCCAGTGTATTCTCGATCTCCGGCTTTTTCTCAAAACCGATCTTTTGCATCTGATGGGCGATACGGCCAATTCTTTCCGGCCATTCAGCATCCTTACTATTATTGATGCCAAGCAATTCATCTCCATAAACGGAATAAATCTTCTCATCCACTATTTTCTGCCCCACTGTCCGGTCGAAAGCCTCTTTGTGATCCACCAGGTATTCAAACCGGGGATCGGCCGGTCCCATTTCCTGATCGAAAATATACCAGTTTTCTGCACTGCATTTCGCTTTGTCGCTCAGTTGCCCGAAAACTTCCATACAAACGTTCTTCACGGCAGGCCGATCGCCGGCATCTTTCAAAGCCTGAACGTAATGGGGGTATTGTTTCCGGGCAAGCTTACCCTGCTGATAGCGTTCGTTGAGATAGGCATAAGAAGTCGTTTCCTCCAATCCTCTTGCAACCCGTTCGCGGAAACGCTCCCATTGACTTCCTCCGGCCAACCGGTGTTGCACCGTACCGTCCGGCCGGATAATAAAAAATGTCGGGAAAGCACGGACTGCAAACTGTTTTTTCAACCCGATCCCTTCGCCTTTTTCCATGTCATACTTTACACAAACGAAATGTGCATTCATAAACTCACCGGCTTCAGGCAAAGTGAAGACGTTTTTCAGCATATTCTTACAAGGTCCGCACCAGCTGGTATAGCAATCCATAAATACCAGCTTGTTTTCTGTCCGGGCCTGTTCCAACGCCTGTCCGAAGGTCAGATCACGGAACTCCACCCCCTGTGCAGCCACCCGGCCAAGGAAACCGCACAACAGTGCGGTCCCTAATATCAATATTTTCTTCATTTTTACAGTTTTATTGCTTGTATTCAAAATCGACTACTTTTCCACACACATTCTTATACCGCGTCACTTCTTTCAGCGAACCGTCCGTACTCATTTCCAGTACTACGATAGAACCGGACTTGGCCGTACCGGAACCATCGCTGATGCCTACCCACATCTGATTGATATTCCCCACCTGGTCACATTCGATATAATCCACATTTCCTCCTTCCATCTCATACACATTCAGCAGATTGCCGGTAGAAAAACTGACGCACGCAATCTTGTTATCGTAACCGTAATACAGGAAATTGGCATTCTGAGCCGTAGTAAAGGTATGAGCCTCACGAGCCCCCTCATAGGTCAGTTGAAGCTTCGCCAAAGGGGTAAATACAACTTGTTTGTCAACCTTGCTCGAAGTAAAGGAAAGCATCCAGCGTTCCCCGGCATCATCCTCCATCACCATACGCCCATTACTCAACTTATAATTACTACCGAATGCACCTCCCCACAACATCTGCATCCCCACATTGTTGGGATTAAACGCACCTGACATATCCTGCAATTCAATCATCACATCACCATCCAGCGGGCAATTCAAATAAATGAAACGTTCCCGTCCCTGGTCATAGAACCAGGCCACATAGCTACCTGTCGCATCAAAAAAGTCAAAAGGAGCGATCCGGTCGTATTCCCCTTTAACCGCCACTCCGTATTTCGGATAACCACTCTCCCTATTTTCCCGGCGATAGATAATTCCGTCATTATTCACATATTCATACAAGGTTACTTCGGCAGTTCCAAAGAATTGGGGCTTGATGACTTCCGGTTGTATATAAAACATATCCTTGAAATCCATCACATACGACATATCGAGAGGCTTTACCACCGTACCGCCTTTCTCATCGTCCGTCATGATAACGATCATTTCTTCCGCCTGCGATAACATGCCTGAAACATAACGGATACCCGTAGGGTTCTTACCGGCCGCTTCCCCATTCACTTTCTTATAGGCATTCTCTGTCACCGTACCGACGGTATTCACAAAAGTCACACTCGCCTCTCCATCTTCGCTACTCAATGCCATCATGCCCTTGGAATAGGAATTGATAACTGTGACAGAAGTGGCATACTCCGTAGTATACGTTATCCCCGTCTCTTTGTCCATTACTTTAAATACCAAACTATAGTCACCCGGGATACAAGTGATCTCCGTATCCAGATTTTTCTCCAGACTCAATGTATCCGCAGAAGTCAGACTACTCATCCCATAAGTTGTATACATATACCACAAATAGGTATAATCCTCAGCTTTGAACTCACCGGAACGAGTTGTAATCTCCGGTTCGATTTTCAGGCGGGTAAACTGTTCCACTGTCGTATCACGTATTTTCCCGATGGTTACGTCATTCAATTCGATGTAGAGGTCATTCCCCTTGTCTTCCAGACAAGAAGCCAAAAGACAGGCTACAAAACACAGCAATAAATATATCTTCTTCATATCGCATTCATTTTACAGATTACACTCCTTCTTACCAAGGCTCGATAATTTTACCATTCTCATCATAAACCGGATAATTTTCCTCGAAATAGTCACTCATATATGCCCCATAAACATCCCACATCCGGCTTTCTGCACTGTACTCGCTTGCCTCGGCAGGGAAATCCCGTCCCAGTTCCAAAATACAAAGCTCATGCTTTTTCCGGGAATATTCCCCGAAATCCCAGGAAATCGTTTCTTCCCAATAAAGCGGTTTTCCTAACATGTTCGACACCAAAAGACGACAAGTCCGCCGGTCAGTAATGCCCAGGTCCAATTCATCAGAAGATTTCAAGGCAAGGGCTATCGTCACCTGTTTCTTTTCCAATTCCTCGTCCTTGTTGTAAATAATTACGGGAATCCTCGTATAAACGGCATCGGCAGGCAATTCGTATACCGGTTTCAAAGCCTCGTAATGAAGGCCCTCCTCTGCAGTCGTTTTCTCATCGTCCGTCACGACAAGAATATCACGGGCATACGGGACGGCATCCCCCTGCAGATTTACCCGAACCCATAACGTATCTTCCTCAACCCCTTTACCGGCAAAAGTATACACCATGCTGTCCAGAGTTTGTGTCCAATAATAATCATCCGTCTGTAGCTGAAAATATACGGCATCTTTTCCCTTGAACGGGTAGTCTGCATTGTCCTGGCAACTCCATAGCGCTGCCAGGCATAAAAATATATATCCTAATTTTTTCATCGTCTGTCTTTTTTATTTAATATTACCAAATTCAAGTTCGTTGTCCGGCATCGGGAAAACATAATGTTTTGCCATCGGTTCCGACATCCCCGGTAATTTGTCATAGTTCAACCGTTTGTAATAATAGAAAAGCTGACCTTCAGCAATAAACTCTTTGCGGTATTCAGCCTCTATTTCAGCTGTCAGGTCACAATCGTCCGCCAACGGATAATTTACATATCCCCGGTGATCGCGTAAAGTCTGCAACCAACTCTTATCACCCGAAGCCTCCGCAGCAATCAGATACATTTCCGACAACTTCAGTAAAGGAATACGATTCACACCCTGATATTTCCCGACATAATATTTCGTCTCGCCGGTTTTCAAGACAAACATGTTTTGATTGCGCCAATCGATATCTACACCGGGCGTACCGAACACAACCGAACGCCGGGCATCCGAAATATAACATCTCATAGAACTCTCCTCGCCGAAAAACACATCCGACCGTCCCTCTTCCATATCATACACATAAAGAGAAGAAATATACTCGTTCTCACTGCACAAATACCCCCACGTCTCGTCCTGCTGCAACTGTTTTTCTTCCAGCAGTGAAAACTTTCCGCTTTCGATGACCTCTTTCGCACATGCCAGCGCATTCACCTTGTCCCCCTTATACAAATACACCCGTGCCAGGAAAGCGGTTATGCCATAATAGTTCAGCTTCGATTTGCGGTAAAGCCAAAAACCGCCCCCCTGGATAAAATCTTCGGATTTGTAGCCGCTCTCCGTGTAAGTATCGTATGCAGGCCCCAAAGGATCAACTTCCCGGATCAGTTTTCGAGCCTCCTCCGCCTCGGTAATTATCCGTTCCAGCACTTCTGCCACAGTCGACTGCGCCACAGGTTTGTTCGTCACCTTATCTACGTATGGGATGGCAAGTTCATCCTTACCCGTCACATAAGAGAAAGCAAAGCCCCGCAACAGGTCGAAATGCAAGAAAGCACGCAAAGCCAGCGCTTCTGCCTTTACAGCCTCGTATACCCCACTACTGAATACACCTTTCCGCTCGTCTACATGAGCCAGAATCTGATTACAATTGGCTATCGCATTATAATTTCCTTTCCAAAAACCATCAATGCAGGCTTCCGAATTTGTCTCCTCATAATTGTATTTCAACACATCCTCGTAAGTATAAATCACCTCCGTATAGGTCTGTGCCACCATCTCCAAAAATCCCATCGTCTCATGCCCTCCGTACATGTCCGTACGTGCCATTATTGTATAAATACCTGTCAGTGCATCCTGGAAACCGGCCTCCGATTCAAACAGCACCTCCTGTTTTACCTGCGATTTAGGATCCACATCCAACCAATTATTACAGCCACCTAACAACAGTGTGCCTGCCAACATGCCGTATTTCAATATTGTATATTTCATAACCTTCTATCAATTAATCGTAAACATTTAGAAACGTGCCTGCAATCCTACACTAAAATTGCGGGCAAACGGATAATCGATTCCCCTCTCCTGCTTCACAGTGGAAGCACGGAACACGTCGTTCATATAAAAGAGGACTTTCAGCCGTTTTAACCCCACCTTCTTCATCCAGGGCATACCGAATTCGTACGACAGATTCAATGTGGACAATTCCAGATAATTGTTATCCTCGATAAAGCGGGAAGTCGGTTTGGTCAGACTAGTCGCATTGGCATTTATCCCAGGTCCGAATTTAGTGAACATCACTTTGTCTCCGGGTTTCTGCCAACGTTCCTCGAATACACGCCGGTCCACATTACCACGCAAATCGGCATCCTGCACCTTATCTACCAGCGTCTGGTTATAGATTTGTCCCCCCAGGCTGTAACGGAATATCATATTCAACTGAAATCCTTTCCACTGAAAGTTTGTTCCGAAAGTCCCTTCCAATTCCGAATCTGTACAGCCGCCGATCACATAGTTGTCTGTATTCCATTCCGTGACGATATCCCCGTTCTTGGCCAAAAACAGTTCATTACCGGTAGCCGGATCGATCCCCAGAGACCGGTTCACCCAAATGGAATTCATGGACTCCCCTTCAATATAGCGTACTTTCGGACGGTTGGGTTCTTTCTTTTTGGAATCCGCCATAGAATCCTCATCCTGCGAATCATTATAAGCCCTCAGGGCATTCGATATCTTCATCAACTTATTTTTGTTGTGTAAAGCATTGGCATTTACGCTCCAAAAGAGCCGCTTGGCCGGATTCTTCAAAATCGCCACGCGCAGGCTTAATTCATACCCATAGTTCTTTACCTCTCCTAAATTGTCCATATAAGAATCAAAACCCAAAGAAGGGGGCAAGGTTACAGAGGTCAATACATCTTTTGACAGTTTTATATAATAGTTTCCGGTGATATTAATGCGTTCATCCCAAAGATCGATATCCAAGCCGTAGTTCTGCTGCAACGTACGCTGCCATCCCAGCTTTTCGTTCCCCAATGCCATTACTTCAGCCCCCACCGTATGATGATAACGTTCTCCGGTGAGATATTTATAAGTCGTCATCGCCTGATAGGGATTATAATTCTGACTACCTGTCAATCCGTACGAACCACGTATTTTTAAACGATTGATAAAAGCTACATCTTTCAGAAAACCCTCATTGTGCAGATTCCAACCCAAACCTGCCGACCAGAAGGGCGCCCACCGTTTATCGGCACCGAAACGCGAAGAAGCATCCTCACGGAAAGAAAGATCCAACAAATACCGTTCGTCATAGCTGTAATTCAAATTTCCTAAAAAACCCACCAGACGGGATGTATACTCATCCCCCGAAGGCGCACCGTCTTTTTCATACTGGGTTGCAAAACTGATATAATCCAGGTTCTCATTGGGGAAACCTTCGGTTTTTACCGTAAACTCCCGGGTTACGTTTTCTTGTAAGTTCCATCCGAGATTAGCATTAACCACATGTTTATCAAGCTGCCAGAAATAGGTCAGTACTGCACTGGCATCATAGCTGAAATTCTCTCCGCGCGATCCGACGTAAGCTCCTCTCCGGTCAAAATCCTCATCGCTATAATCTGCGAAATCCGTATGTCGGGCAGGTTTGAAATTGTCTACATAGGTATTCTGATGGGTGAAAGAAAAACTGCCTTTCAACCGCAAGCCCTCTATAATAGTCCAATCCACTCCGAAATTATTAGTCACATCATTGTATTTTTCCTCATCTACCGTATTCAGCGTGGTATTATACAACGGATTATAAAACGTCTTTCCTAATCCGCCACCGCCGACAGGAATATACCGGTCCACCTCGTAAATATAATTCCCATCATCATCTTTATACCGCACATATGGATTCAACTGAGTATAAGTACTGAATGAACCGTAAGGAGAATTGGTCGCCTTCACGTTAGAATAGGTCAGGGTATTACGGAATGTCAAATTCTTATAGATATACTGTAACTCCATCCCCAAGGCCAAACGCCGCCGCCCCGACTCTTTCATTACTCCCGGCGTATTACTGTAATTCACCTCCAGGCCATAACGGATATGATCATTACCACCATCCAGACGCAGGGTATGTTTATTTGCCACAGCTACCGCATCCAGCGGCTTGTCAAGCCAATATGTATCGTATCCCCGTTTGATATTGGCCAGCTTCTCATTATACCACCTGTCGAGTGTCAACTGCGAATTCACTGCAGTGGCGGTGTACATACCAGCAGCCTTTTCAATCGCCAACTTTTCTTCAGCATTACACACATTATAATCACTCAGATCCGCAATATAAAATGAAGCGTCCACATTATAACTCACCTGCATTTTTCCATTGGCCGGAGCATTGGTTGTAATAACTACCACGCCGTTGGAAGCCCGTGAACCATAAATAGCCGTTGCCGCAGCATCTTTCAGCAAAGTAATGGAGGCTACCCGGTAAGGATCCATATCGTAAACCTTCTCGGCAGTCATCTCGAAACCATCGACAATGAATACCGGCGAGTTCGGATTTCCTTCGTATTCACTCTCTATACCGGAAATACTCCCTGCACCGCGGATCTGAAATTCAGGCACCACGTTCGGATTACTCCCCGCCAGATTGTTATCTATTTTCATAAACGACGGATCGACATTCTGCAAAGCCGTCAGAATATTTTGATTTCCGCCCATCTGTAACTCTTCTGCCGTAATGGTTCTGGCAGCACCGGTAAAGCTATTTTTTGCCTGAGTATAATATCCGGTTACCACAACATCTTCCAATTCACTCACCGCCTCTTCCAGTACGACATCGATCCGGGTGCGTTTACCGACCGTCTCCTCCTTATCCTGCATACCCACCATAGAGAATACCAATACCTGGGCACCAACCGGAACCGAAAGGGAATATTTTCCGTCCAGATCCGTAGCCACCCCGATTTTTGTCCCTTTGATCAAAACCGTCACTCCGGGCAGAGCATCTCCCCGCTTATCCTTGACCACCCCCTCGACTTTAATCTGCTGAGGTTGTTCCTGCTCTTCGTCTTTACGCGAAACGACAATAATATTATCTACTACGCGGTATTTGTAATCCCGACCGAAAAGTTGTAACACCAATTCATCCAAATCAGCATCAGACAACTGCAAATCGACCTTCCGTTCCAAATCCACATTCTCGCGATTGAAGAAAAAATTCTGTTTCAACTGCTTTTCTACCTTTGTCAAAGCTTGTTCCACCGACACATTCTTCAAGGTAAGATTGACCACACTATTCTGACTTTTTACGCTGGCAGAAAGGTGGGTCAGACTCAGCAACATCATAAAAAAATGTAATGTTTTAAAGTTAAAAAATCATCTTTCGGTTCTTTACCGGGATAGTTGGTAGTCCTTCCCGATAAGCGATTATCATAATAGTCAATTATTATTCTTTCCCCGCCAACATCTTCCGGGTAGCCTCGTACATCGGCTTTTTCTTTTCCCGGATAGTCGTCCGGGGCAAAGCATCCAACAGCTCCATCCCCTGTTTTCTGATTTCCATATCCTCGCACTCAGCCACATAGCGTAAAGTAAAATTCAGCACCTCATCCCGGGAATCCAGCCGGAAATAATGATATTTCACGATATCTTCCAACACGTTCAACACTTGAGTATATTCCTTCTGATGAAGATATTCCCCGGCATATATCGTCGCCAGATACTCTCCGGCATAAGGTAAAGCTTTCTGGCTCAGGAAAAATTCTTTCAGCTGCCGGCACTCTTCCGGGTGAAAGCTTTTCCGTCCGGCATTATGAATAAAGCTTATAGCTTTTGCCGACAAGGCTTTGTCGATTCCCTGATCCACTCTTTCTTTTTCCACCACGCCGTAAAACTTATCCCGGTTCGGAATAACTCTCGATATCAACAGGGATATTGCTGCCTGACCGTTTTCCTCGATAATGTTCCAAACTTCCGGAGTATAAAACCGGTTGTCGTCCAATCCGCCCAAATCCGTCGAAATAATTTCCCTCATGAGGCTATCCTGATAAGCCTTGGATAATATCCGCAAATACTCCCGCAACATCTCCGGCTCCCGTTCACCGGCAGCATATCTTTTTTGCATACCCGCCAGGTTATTTTCCGGCTTCAGAGCCCGTTCTCCCAACGCGATCAGTTCCTTGGGTGCCAGATAACCGGCATGATAATCTTCCAATTCGCCTTGTGCATTGATAAACAACAAGGTTGGATAAGCATGAATGCCGTATCTTTTTACCAGTTCTACTCCTACTCCCTCTTCCATATCCATCTCTACATTCACAAAATGCTGATTATAGAACCGGGCCACTTCGGGATCCGTAAATACATATTGGGCCAAGACCTTACAGAAGCCACACCATTTGGTATGACAATCCAAAAAGATCAGCTTCTTCTGACGTTTGGCCTGATTCAATTGTTTTTTCCAGGAGCCCTTCGAAAATTCGATTCCCACCTCCTGAGTCAAAGCTCTTTCGGGCATCCCGAGCATAAAAAGGAAAATAATTACACCAACCCAGCGATAACCCCTATTGTTTTTCCAATTTTTTTCATAAATTTGTTATGTTTTAAAGTTTTAAAATCATCCCTTTCGGGACGCTAAGCGGGAATTGTTGGTAGCAATTCCTGCTTTTTTATTTCCTTACCAGAATCGTTTTCCCCTTGATATCGAATTTCAGATCGGTCGTTTCTTCGATAATATCCAAGGCCTGACGGATATCCATGTCACGGCTCAATACTCCTCTGAACCGATAATTTTTCACTTCCTGCTGTTGAAAGAACACTTCGAAATCATACCAGCGTTGCAATTGACGTAATATAGATTCCAGGTCTAAAGATTGGAACACAAAGCGCCCTTCGATCCAAGCCGAATAAAGAGAGGGATCGACCTCCGAAACAACCGTTTTTCCGGTAGCCACTTCCATATCACTCTGCATACCCGGTTTTAACAGGATCCGTTGTTTATTCTGACGGGAGTAAAAAGCTACACGACCTTCTTCGAGCGTGGTATACACATGGGCTTCATCCTCATAAGCACTGACGTTAAAAGCCGTACCCAATACAGTAATCTCGGAATTCTGCAGATGCACGATAAATTGCCGGCAGGAATCTTTACTTACCTGGAAATAACCTTCCCCTTTCAAATATACTTCCCGTTTTCCTCCGACAAACCGAACCGGATATTTCAATTCCGAATCAGCGTTCAACCATACTTTTGTTCCATCCGACAATACCAGCTTATAAAAACCTCCGACCGGAATTTTCAGGGAATTGTATTCCTCCTTTAAAGGTTCATCATGCGTTTCTATCGTAGTATAATGTAATCCATCTACCGAATCGTTGAGAATTGTTACCACCTTACCATCATCGAGCCGGATATTCCCCTTTCCTAACTCCACTTTCTGTCCATCGGCTAATGTCAGGAAGGCCACCCGCTTTCCCGGTAAGATTTCCGTCTCCGACAGGCTATTTCCTGCTAAAGGTAAATTTTTTTCCTGCTGCAATCCGAACCAAACCCCGATCCCCACTCCCAAAACGACGGTTGCCGCCACAGACATCCATAATCTCAACACCCGTGTTTTGGAGAGATGGAGCTGATTTTTCAAAACTTTCCATTCATTCGCTTTTAAAGCAGAAAAATCCCGTTTATCCAGTTCTTGTCTCGTTCGGGCCAATTGGTCCAAGACAGCCCGGTTCTCCGGATGCTCCAGCCATTCCTGAACTTCCCGATCGTCTAACTGTTCACGATGATTCAAAAGCCGCCCGGCATATTCGATTTGGTCGTCACTAAAATCTGTGTGCATTTTATTTGCTTTTGTAATAACACACGCACCTATTCATAACGGGTGACAACAATTTGTCACTTTTATTGCAAATCATTGATTTTTTTTAGAACTTACCCTTAAATTTTCAGCAATGGGAAAGTACCGTCAGTATGGAGAGAATAAAGAAAAGTATTGAAAAACTAATTATATTTCAGCATAAAAAGCAAGGTCAGCCCGTCGGGTAATTCTTCCCGCAAAAAATGGACAGCACGTTTCAGATGAGTTTTCACCGTATTCAAGGATATATCCATCTCGTCGGCAATCTCCCGGTACTTTTTTCCTTCTACGAAACATTTTATCAATACCTCTCTTTGCTTATCCGGCAAAGCCGCCAGTCCGGCTTGCAGACGTTCTATTTTCTGATCGTAATCCTCCCATTCGTCCTGAATACTTTCCATCTCACGCATCAAAGCCTCCTCGTTCTGAGCCACCACTTTCTGATGGCGGAGATAATTCAATGCATAATTACGTGACAAAGTAAACAGATAAGATTTTAATGACCAGGAGAAATCCAAATGTTCCCGATGATTCCAAAACGTAAGAAACACATCGTGTACAATATCGCGGGCAACTTCCTCATTGCCGACATAACCGTATACGAACCTCATCAAATCCTCGAAATACTGATTAAAAAGATCCTCAAAACTCTTATAACCAAAGATTTCTTTTTTCATTTGCCTCAAAGGAAACTCCCAAATTAGCTTTCCTCACTGACAAAAATAATATATTCCACCAGAAAAACAATCATATATCCGGCTGATAAAAATTTCAACAACCGGATATAATGAATGTTTATTATAACTTTAATTTCCAAATACCTCTTTCAACTTTTCATCGATCGGGGCAGACTCTCCTACCGTCTTCACGATAATTTTTCCTTCCGGATCGATAAGTACCTTTGTCGGGAAAGCGGTAATCCCATAAAGTTTTACCACATCACAAACCTCCCGGTCCTCGTTATTCAAAATCTGGGTCCAGGTCATCTGATCCTCCTCAACAGCCTTCAGCCAAATTTTCCGGGCATCGGCTCCGTTTTCCTGGGCAATATTGATCACTTCAAGCCCTTGCGGCCCATAATGAGCCTGTAACGCTTTCAGATGGGGATGGGAAGCCCTGCAAGGGCCACACCAAGACCCCCAGAAATCCAACAGCACATATTTTCCTCTCAGATTCGCCAAGTCACAACCTGTTCCAGAAAATGGGTTATTTTTATTCTTTAATTACAGAATAGTCGTTTTCGCCGGGTTCATAGGTATTGACAAGCCATTTAAAGCCACCGGCTTCGGTAAAAAACATATTGTTGCGGTTTTTGTCGAACCACTGTCGCCACTGTGTCGGGGTTGAGAAGCGTTTAAGGGTATAGCGTTCGGCCAATATACGCCCTGTCACCGCCTCGTCTCCACCTTTCTCCATCATGGTGATAGCCGTGTCAAGCAAACGGATGTCGTTGTTGGCAATACCGAGTTCACGCGCTTCCTGATCGATCTTCTCTAACCATGGCTTATCACTTGCCGGGTCGCCGTAGAAATAGGGAGCGTTCCGGTCATAGTAGTCCATATAGCTCTGTTCATCGGTTCCGAAAAGCTCGAAGAGTCCCGGTCTGGCATGCTGTTTCAAATGTTCGGCATAAGTGACGTCAACCGGTTCAGTCATATGCGAGAAATATTCAAGATACATCTTGTCCTCTTCGTCGAGCTCCTGTCCGGCAGCCTTCTTGGCTTCAGCTTCAGCCGCCCCCTCTTTCATGCTCTCATACGACGAACGGTTCATCTCGTTATAGTGTTTCCACCCTTTCTGAGAAACCAAGAACTTGCTTTCCGTAATCATCGGGCGTGTGAAACACACTTCGTTTATTTTGCGTGCTATAATCGGCTGTGTACAAGCTTTTGCGGTATAGACAATTGCATTAGCCAGAATTTCACGGGCAGCTGGAAGCATATCAGCAGGAGCGGCGGCAAAACCCCAGTGAAACATGTTACCGTGGCGGCCAATTGCAACGGCATCGATCGACTTGGCCGAAACTCCTCCGGAAATCACTTCAGCCTCAGGCGAATCGAGATACCCCCACGGACGACTCACCATTCCGATGCGGATATTTCTATGTCCGGGGTCTTTGTAACTATATTTCGATACCCGAAACATCTCGAGTTCTTTCGGCGCAACATAGTCATAGAATTCGCCATACTCAACAGCGCTTTCCGGAGTCGGATACATTTCCGTTTCGAGATTCACCTTAAACGGACCGTTAAAAATAGGATGCGATTTATTCCAGTTATAGGCGTAGTTGTCGAGACAGAGACACATCCAATCGTTCTTCGAACCTAAGGCATTGCCGAGCTGTTTGCTGTACGAAGCGATGCACAGAGCAGGGTATTTGAAGTCGGAAGGCAGATATTCCGCTTCTTCATAGCGGGTAACATTCCCCTCGGCATCCCGTTCCATCACCCGTTCCTTGACAACCGGAGGCATTCCGTCGAAAATGGTAACATCAACGGCGGCCGACATGCCGGGACTGTAGTTCTTGCCATCGACAGCGGTTACTTTGGTGAAGTGCTGCCGGAGAAATTTGATGAAATCGGCAGTGCGTTCCTTTGCCGAAGCCGCAACTGCGGCGGGATCAAGATCCCGCGTTCCGAATGTCTCTATATTAGCGGAACCGCCCACATAAAGGACGTTCAGCTTCTCTTGTGCCGACAAACCCGAAATGGTCAGCCCGCCGGCGAAGATCAGTGAAAAAATCTTTTTCATTGCATTTTCTTTTATTATTGAGCTAATCAGACTGATTGGTCTTATTCGTCTGATCGGTCGGTTATAGCGTTACTTTTACGGTTGTCGTTACAGGGAGTTTGCATTCCGAGTGGTCGCATGCCTGATAACGGATTTTCGCGCCAATCTCACCCTTCCCGTTGCCTTTAAGCGGCTGACGGAATTCTACCGTGTCGACGTAATACGACGTTGCGTTCGATGTCGGTTGGAACGGAGGCATGATCATGTCACCGTCGGCTTCGACGCCTGCAGGATATTCCATTTCGATTGTCGTCAAGATATACGGATCTGCCGGATCGAGCCTGGCATAGGTATGATAGCCGGGGTGAATCTTCATGGTCAGTACATATTCCTTTTTACCGTCAGCACGGGTGTCGATACGTGCGGTAAGCACAACGGGATTATCCTTATCGGTTGTAAGATTGTCGTTGTTCACTGGAACCGGAGCTACAGCTTGCGCCGAAACAGCTTCAGCAGCGAGAACAGAATAGTCATTGGCGTCTTTTTCGTTCACGAGCCAGAGATAACCACCAGCTTCGGTAAAGAACATTCTCGGGCGATGGATGTTAAGCCAGTTACGCCACTCGGCAGGGGTCGCGAAACGCTTGAGAGTGTAACGTTCAAGGATAGTCTTGCCGTCGGGATTACCTTGTTCCATCAGTTCGATCGCTTTGTCGAGCAAACGGATATCGTTATTGGGAATTCCGAGCGCCTGCACTTCCGGATCTATGACAAGTTCGTAACCGCGCAAGTCGGGGCGCATATATGGAGCGTTTTTCTCGTAATAGTCCGCATAGGCAGCTTCGTCGGTTCCGAATACTTCATAGAGTTTCGGATTACGCTCCTTCAGATATTGTCCGAAAGATTTCTTTACGACCGGAGGCATCTGCGGCATATCAAGATATATGGCTTCAAATCTCGAGAGCTCCTCACCTTTGTTTTTTTTCTCTACGGCAACAGCATGAACACTATCTATCATTTGGCGGAACGTCAGATTTGTTTCGTTGATATAGTCGTTCGCCTTACGTGTACAAGCCCATTTTGTCATCGGCAGATGATCGCGTGTGACGATTCCTTCGTTCATTTTGCGCGCAATGAGTTTCTGTCCGTTGAACTCCGACGCATAAACAATGGAATTGAGCAGAATCGCCCGTCCGGCGGGAGTGAGGCGCTCGGGATCGGCGGCAAAACCGAAGTGAAACAGATTCCCGTGGCGACCGATGGCAACGGCATCGATACTCTTTCCACAAAGACCGCCCGAGATTACTTCCGTATCGGGAGAGTCGAGATAACCGCCGGGACGGCTTACCATGCCGATGCGGCAGTTGCCTGAAGCATTCTCTTCTTCCGTCCAGTTGGGATGCATGAGCAGCATAGGCATTTCTTTCGGAAGCGATTCGCCCATCATTTCGGCAACTTCAAGAGCAGGAGCGGCTGTAGGGCGCATCTCTGTTGTCATGTCCACTTTGAACGGACCGTTGAAAACCGGGTGCTCGTTCTTCATGCCGAGAGCATAGTTATCGAGACAAAGACAATACCAGTCGTTTTTATTTCCGAGACTGCGGCCAAGCTCCTCGCTCATATGACCGATCATGACTGCGGCGCAGTCGAACGATTCGGGCAGATAGCTGTCGCGCTCGCCTCTCATGCGGTCGCCTTTCATGAAGGGAACAGGCCTGCCATCGAAAACCGTAACGTCATAGGCGGCCGACATTTCCGGAGTGTAGTCCTTCCCTTCTATCGATTTCACATTAGTGAAGTTCTTTTTAAGGAATTTGGTAAAGTGAGCCATACGCTCTTTGACCGAAGCCGCAAGTGCTACGGAATCGACAGATCCAGGGGACATGAGTATGGGATCCATATTGGCTGTGCCGCCAACGTAAAGAACGCTCAGTTTTACTTTTGCCGACAATCCCGAAACGGCCAGCATGCCGACGAGAATCAGTGAAAAAAGTTTTTTCATTACATTTGATTTTATTGGATTAAAAATTTTTCCGACCGGTCGGAATATTAAATTATTCTGCAAAAATTTCGGCAAGGGTTAAATCAAGCTGCTCGTCGTTCCCGATCTTACCAATGATTGTTCCATCGGCAGCGATCAGATATTTCGTAGGTAAATAGTGGACAGCATACTTGTCACTTTGGTCGTTCGATCTGTCGAAACCAACGAATTCGCCGTTCTCATCCGTGAGCGTTTTAAGTCCGCGCAAAATGTGGTGATAGTTCTGCATGCCTACTTTGCTCCCAGCGATGAAGTTTTTCCATTCGTCTTCAGAAGAATCGTTATCGGCCACACAGAAAACTTCAAATCCTTTGTCATGGTATTTGTTGTAGAGTTCCTGAATGTGGGGAAGCGAGGCAACGCATGGTCCGCACCAGGTGGCCCAGAAATCAACCAGAACAACCTTGCCTTTCAGATCACTCAGCTTTATTTCCTTGCCTTCAGGATTTCTATTTATCAGGTCGGGAGCCGGTTTCCCCGGCAGCACGGCTTCGAAGGCATCGATTTCTTTTTTAGTCCCGGCAGCTTCGGGCTGAACCTCGGGAGCAAGAGCGTCATAGAGTTCTTTCATCGTCGAGTAGTCAAGGTTTCCCTGAATCTGTACAAGAACCCAAGGAGCAACGAACGACTTGCCATTGTTACGAATAAAGTCAATGCTCGTTTGCTGCATACTTTCCCGGAGGGTTTCGAGCGAATCACGCAGGGCAGCATTGTCCGGGTCGACTTTTATCGACTCATGCAGACGAGTTATCTGTTCTGTGAACGGTTGGAGCAAGCTTTCATATGCTTTTTGCTGGTCGGTCGACAGCGAACCGGCTATGGCAGCATGAGAGAAATCCGAGCCCATAAGCCCTGAAACGACGATTTCACCCGGTTCCACAAAAAGCCCCACACGAGTTTTGTTCTTCCCGTTCCGTGGGTCGCCCATCATAAGGGTCGCCCCGATTGGAGTTTCCTGAATGCCTTCGAAAATAAAACGTCCGTTCTCGATCACAGCTGTGTCGACCGTTGCAGCCGAACGGTTGTTTGAAGTTCTGTAAAGATAGATTTCCCGACCGTCGGCATCGGAAATTTTGCCGCTTACGCAGAAATAGCCAACCGGCTTTGTGTTGCAGGCACAGAACATGGCGGTTACACCTGCAAGAAAAATGATTTTTTGTGCTTTCATTTGATTTAATTGATTTTTCGGACAAACCGGATAAGTCCGGCTTGTCCAATATTCTGTTAGACACGATTGTGGGTCCTATAGATCCGAACCGGTCGATCAATCATTAGTTTTGGGTAACCGGATAATTGTGTTCGAAATTACCGTTCTTTTCCATCAGACTCTTCGGAAACGGGAACACCCAGATGGTTGATTCCGGTTTCAACGTGTAAGTCGTACCCGAGAATGTCCAGCTGATATCCTCTTTGTAATCACTGAGCAGTGTCCAGCGTTTAAGAGTAATGAAGTCGTAGATGTTAAATACATTCTCGCCATGGGCAACTTTTCTGAGCATCTCTATGGCATCGTTTTTTGTTGTTACCGAGCCTTTCAGCGCATGATAGTCTTCCGGAAAGAAGCGGCCCACACGGATTTTGTCGAGATAGTCCATTGCGTCGTCGATCAGGTTGTTGTTGATGGCATTCTCGGCGAGAATCAGATACATCTGCGGCACGCTCAGATTTATTCGTCCGACGCGGCCATTTCCTTGTACTCCGTAGCTCATGGAACCTTCGGTAACCCCAAACATACTTTCCAACGCCCCCTTTACCACCTGAGAGGTCGTCTCCCAGCTACCCATCCACATCATGGTGTGATAGGTGGCAAACCAGTCTTTCTGAATGTTCTTCTGTTCATAACGTTCGTAGTAGCGCGGTGTAAGCCACGAGAAAAATTCGACATCGGTATCAGTAAAATAGTCTTGGGCAAGTGCCAGTTGGGGCGTCTCGAATGTTTTTACCAGAATTCCCGCACTGCTCGGTGCCTCGGTGCAGTAGTGGGCATAGTCTGATACCGAGCTGTTAACCGCAAGCGCTTTCTGTGCCTCTTTTGCAGCTTCGCCGGGCTGCTGCATATACATCAGCACATGAGCTTTGATCGCATGCGGACATGCGGCGTTGAAGCGCATTCGGTTTACTGCCGACTGCGGAAGCGCGTTCAGCTCGATCGCAGCATCGAGGTCAGCGAGAATGTATTCGTAGACCTCTTTCTGAGTAAGCTGTTCGGTAGGTTGTTTGATATCCTGTGTTTCCAGAACATATGCGATAGATTTCTCGGAGTCAGCCGTAGCCGGATCATAGGCTTTGGTAAACTTCACGGCAGCGAGCCAGTGGAAATAGGCGCGGATCGTCAGAGCTTCGGCTTTTAGTGCCGTTTTCTTTTCTTCGGAACCTGTCGCGGCATCCACAAGACTCAGAATAGGATTGGCAACTGTTCCGATATAGTTGTAGCAATTTGCATAATAACTGTCGCTCGAAGTCAGGTCTACCTGTTCCAAAGCATGCCCCGCCTCGTCGTATTTCAGAAGGATCTGGGTTGTTGTCTTAACCGGATTGGCAAGAACAGTCCCTACGTTGCCGGGATAATACTGTACCGAACCGCATACACGCTGAATATCGGCAATTCTGATATTATACTCCTGGTTGAGAAGCATCTCGAGCTGGTCAGTGGTGGAGAGAAGGTTTATTCCTTTCTGGTCGATTTCTGTGAAATCGGAACAGGAACTAAGCACCGAAGCTCCCACCAGAAAAAGACCTACGATATATCTTGTTTTCATTGTCATGTCAAAATTAAATATTACTAAATGTTAGAGACTCAGGTTCACGCCGAACATATACGATGCCTGTTTACGGATTCCGAGTGTCTCGGGGTCGATTCCGGCGTTGTTCTTAATCCAGAGGGCTTTCGGGTCGTTGATCTGAAAACGGAGTGAAATCTTACTGATACCGACTTTTTCCGTTAGGTGCTCAGGAAGATCATAACCGATAGTTATATTACGGATTTTCAGGAAATCAGCGTCATAGAGACAGTTTGTCGCCGTACGACATTCACTGCCCAGTGACGTAGAGGCATATTCGCCGATACCCGGAACATCGGAATGGTTTTCGGGAGTCCAGGAATTGAGATAGACAATGTTCAGCGGACTGTCCCATGACGATTCGAACACTTCCGATTTGGGCTGGGCGAACATTTTGTGGCCACCGTAGTAGACAAGGAGAAATCCGAGACTCAAGCCATTCCAGCGCAGCTGATTATCCATTCCGACGATCGCTTTCGGATCGGACTGACCACCGAATTCAAGAACGTCGACGCTAGCACTACTTGCGTTGTGCGATGTGTTGCCATTCTCAACGTAATACATCGACTGGCCCACCAGACCCGGCCGGTCATCGATCCCAGCGAAACGATAAGCCCATAGCGCATTTACGGGATAACCGGTCTTATAAGGTAAGCTGACGAGATCATAGGCGCGAGTGGCAGGATTCTCCACTTCGAGAACCTTGTTCTTATTGTAGGTTACGGTGAGGTTGGTTGTCCAGCTGAATCCACGGCGGTTTCCGGGAACAAACCAGTCATAGCCGATGGCAAGCTCAATACCATTGTTCCGGATTGAGGCCACGTTGGCAACCATCGATGAGAAACCGGTTGTCGGGTCAAGAGTGATCGGGGCAAAAATATCCTTACCGGTCTTCACGTAATAGTCGAGCGATCCACGCAAACGATAGCTCATAAAACCGTAGTCGAGACCGACGTTGGCCGTCCGGTTCTGCTCCCAGCGCAAGTCAGGATTGGCGGGCGATGAAATGGAGGCGACAGGCAGATTGGTCGTTGAATTTATGTCACCCGACGATGCCGTCATGTGAGAGGTAGCACCTTGATAGATATTACCGGTAACACCGTAGGAGAAACGGAGTTTCAGGAAATCCATCCAGGACAGGTCGCGGAGGAAACTCTCGTTGTGGGCGTTCCAGCCTATACCTACCGACCACAGGGGTCTGCCACGGAACTTGGCGTCGAGACCGTAGATGTCGGCATAGTCTTTTCGAAACGAACCGAAAATGTTATATTTGTTATCATAGGTGTAGGTTGCGTTGAAATAACCCGAACCATAGCGATGGCGAACTTCTTTCACGATTCCCATTCCGTTTTCAAGATAGGGTGTGAACGCGAACTGGTTGCACGGGAAAGGAGAGCCGTTCATTTGAAAGTAAGGCGAATTGCTCATCTGCGATAAAGTTCCGAAATCAACAGTATGGGTAGCACTGCTTTGAAGCTGTTCGTCATATCCGAGAACAAGCGATTTGTCACCACTGGTTTTCGTCTCCCGGAATTCCAGACCAGCGATAGCCGAAATCTCGTGCTTGCCGAAAGTGTTGGTGTAGTTCAGCTGGCCACGGGCAGTCCAAAAGTTTCCGCTGGTATGAGTAGTCTGAAGAAATCCACCGGTTTCGGGAGTCATATAAACGAGCTTGTGGCTCTCTGTATCCATTTTGGCGTACGCATTCTTGATTGTGCGTGCGGCGTGACTCTCCTGTGTCGCATGTTGCTGGACGTTCTGAGAGTTGACTTCATATACGAACTGGGTCTGAGCCGTAAGTCCGGGGATAATCTTAAAGAGAAGATCGCCATGGTAGCGCATTTCCTGACGGCGCGTCTTTGTCTGGTTATCCCTAAGCTCGTCAACGAGGTTGAATCCGAGATCTTCCATGCCTTCCTGAAGGGGCATGTATTCATTGCCGCAGTACCATGAATAGAGTTTCTTAACGGAGCCGTCGGCATTATAGAACGACTGATACTGGGCATAGGAGAACGGGTCGAGATTAACGTTGTAATCGTTGCCATACTGCTTTATATTGGCGTATACGCCGTTTACCGAGAATGTGGCCACGAGCCATTTTGCAAGGTCGCAACTACCTTTGTAGTAAACGTTGAGCCAGTTGCTCTTATGCTCTATGATGCCCATGTTGTCAGTGCGATAGTTTATCACTAAGTTGTTGCGGAACTTGTCGGAACTACCACGGAGCGAGAGGTTATACTGCTGCATGACCTGGCGACGATAGATGTTGTCGGCGAAATCCTGTGCGAAGTTGTTTTTCGACAAATCAGCGAGAATGTTGTCGAGTTCGGAGCGACCGATATTGCCCGCCGCGTGCTGATACCAGGCATAGGCCACGGGGTTTATCTGAGCGCCGTCGGTAATGTTCTTTCCGAAATTCTCTATGACTTTGTCCCGGGTCATACTCGGATCGTCGGCATACTTGCGGTTGAAATAATAGTCATAGTATTCGCTGGCGCGTTCCACCTGTTCTTCGGCGTTCATCAGGAAGTTATCATGATAATCGACATTCTTGTTTTCATACAAGGTTATGTTTGCCTGGAAGTCAATGTCGATCTTGCCTTTGTTACGGGCATTCTTGGTTGTTACAACAATGATTCCGTTTGCGGCGCGCGCACCGTAGATAGCCGACGCTGCAGCGTCTTTCAGAACGTTCACCGAAGCGATGTCATAGGGATTGAGGTCTTCGATAGAGCCTTCGACCGGAAGACCGTCCACAACGAGCAACGGAGCCGATTCGCCATAGAGCGTACCCGTTCCGCGGATAATCGGTTTGCCGCCGTAGGTCGACAGACCGGCAACGCGAGCCTCAAGATTCTGGATAAGATTCGGAGTGTAACGGTCACTAAGTTTTTCGGAGGAGATGGTGGTTACCGCCCCGGTCATTTTCTCTTTCTTGACTTCCTGGTAACCGGTAACGATAACTTCTTCCATTTGAGACACATCTTCCAGCATGACAATATGTAACACTTGCTGACCGCTTAAGACTACTTCTTGCGTTTTCATCCCCACAAACGAAAATACAAGCGTCAGTCCCGATTCCTCCGGCACTGTCAGAGTGAAATTTCCATCCACATCACTCACCACTCCCACGGCAGAACCTTTCAGCAGAATGGTTACTCCCGGCAACGGACGTCCCTCTTTGTCTTTTACATTCCCGGTAAGGGTGATTTTTTTCTGAGGAACATCAGGTTGCCTGAATTTCGGAGAAATCACAATGATATTGTCTTCCAACCGATACCATAAACCTGTATTTTTCAGGCATACAGCCATAATCTGTCCAAGATCACAATCTTGCATATCTACACTTACCTTTCCGGTCCGTTGTAACATTTCATTACTGTACACAAAATGATACCCCGTCTGTTCAGTCAGTTTTTCAAACACTTCCTGCAAGGAAACCTCGTTTACCGAAATACTGATTTTTACTTGTGAAAAAGCATTGCCATAGACAGTAGAAAATCCTATCAGAAGGAAACAAAACAGCAATTTCATAGTCAACCACATTTTCCAAACTACACCGGAAGCTTTTCCGACATCGGATTCTTGATTTTTTTTCATAGATTTGTCGTGTTTTAATTAAGTGAATAATGACCCTTCGCCAAAAGGGCGTTATTTATTATCGACAGGAAAGTGTTAGCGCGCTTTCCTGTTTTTCTTGAGTCAATCCCGTCTCACCACAACCGTCCGGCCTTTTACTTCAAATTTCACACAAGCCGCATATTCAATGATTTCCAACACCTTATTCATATTTTCGTATCTCGGCAAATTAGCTGTCAAATGTAAATTCCGGATTTCATCGTGCATGACGAACACTTCGACATCATACCAGCGTTCCAGGTCTTCCAATACCTCCCCTAATAATTTATTTTCATATACAAAACGGTGCTCCTTCCAACCGACATAATTCATGACATTCACAGAAGCCACCCGCAGTCCTTCATCCGTTTCGGCGGCCTGTTGGCCGGGCCTGATGACAACCTGCTGCCGATGCCAATTGACAGCCACCTGCCCTTCTATCAAAGTCGTCTGACGCTTAACGCCGGGGTAAGCCGACACATTAAACGAAGTACCCAGCACCTTTACTTCCATATCCCCCAAAACGACTGAAAAAGGTCGCTTCACATCTTTCGTCACTTCGAAGTAAGCTTCCCCCTTTAACACCACTTTCCGCTGATCTGCTGAAAAATGGTCCGGATACATCAATTCCGATGCAGCATTCAACCACACCCGGGTACCGTCGGCCAAAACCAATTTGTATTCTCCTCCACGGGGTACCGACAAAGTATGCCATTGTATCCTTTTACCGTTTTCCTGTTCATGATAAACCAGTTGTTTTCCATCATTTACAAAATTCTCGCCTTTCAATTGCTGGCATCCCCTATCCACTTCTAAATCCACGCGACGTCCATCCGGTAAGACCAACTGCGCTTTTGAACTACCTGGACGAATAGTTTCACCCATCGAGACAGGCTGCTCAGATTTTCCGGTATTTTTATATTTTATCATCCAGGCAAGCCCTATCGTTATCAGTACCAATGCAGCATACGGCAATAAATACCGGAAAGGAACACGCTTCCTCCGTTTCATCGCTACTTTCACCCGTTTCCAATCTTTCCGGGAGTCGTATTTCATATATTCTTGCCATTCTGTTCCTTGATATGAACGGGCCCCGAGGCTTTCATAAAACGAGCGGTTGTCTGCACTCTCTTCCAACCATTCTTCCAGTTCAGTCATTTGCTGTTTATCTGCTTCTCCGTGCCAACAAAGCAAAATCAAACGGGCAATTTCCTGAGGAGTATATTTTTTAGAGGTCATCTTTTCTTCATTTTCTATTAAAACCGGTGAAAGAAGCAAAAGGATGACAAAAGATGAAAAAATAATCAAAATATTCCGAAAAGTTTTAGAGCGACCATTACTAATGCAAGCAATAAAATATAACGTATGTACTTCGCTCCCCATTTCACACTCAACCGGGTCCCGATCCAGGCTCCCGCCATGTTACCGCAAGCCAGAATCAAACCGGTACGCCAATCTACCAAATCATACCAGATAAAAATAACGAGTGCCCCGAAAGTATAGATCAAGATAAGCAATACTTTTAAAGCATTTGCCTTGAGCAAATCGTAGCCACATCCCAATACCAAACCACCCAGCATAAAAAAACCGACACCGATTTGTATAAAACCGCCATAGAAGCCGATCCCCAAAAATATCAAAAAACGTACCCAGGGATGCCGGGCTTTTGCTTTTTCAATATTAGATTTCACCCAGGTATTGGGATCCAGCAAAATCATAAAAAACATCACCACCAATAATCCCCCGATCATTTTTTGTAAAACGGCAGCCTGGATGTCGACAGCCGTAAAAGCTCCCAAAATACTTCCCAAGGTAGTGGGGAGCAGTAAAGGATAATCCGTTTTAAAATTCAATATTTTCTTCTGTCGAAAAGTAGCTGTCGAAACGATATTTTGCAGAAGAATAGCCACTCGGTTGGTTGCGTTAGCCACATGGGGTGGCAAACCGAGAAAAATCAAAAACGGAACCACCAACATCGAGCCACCTCCGGCGAACATATTGATAAACCCGGAAGCAAAACCCAATAAAACGAGATATAACATGCTGTTATCATTCATGGAATTCAAAATTAATGGTTTTATTAGAGAAAATTCTAAGATAAAGTCATAAATTTGATCGTCGAATTATCAGGGCCAGACATGAATCCGGAGATCACAGATCAAACGCTCGTTTTACAACGACTCAAAGAGGGCGATGAAAAAACTTTCGAATTGTTATTTCATCGTTATTACGCCGCATTATGCTTTTTTGCCAATAAAATATTAAAAGATGAAGAAGCAGCAAGAGATGTCGTTCAGGAAGTGTTTATTCGTTTCTATGAGAAAAGCTATGATTTCCCAAACCTGATCGCTCTGAAATCATTCTTGTACAGCTGTGTACAATCCAAAGCCCTGAATGCTTTGGAGAAGCAAAATACCCGGACATCTTTAAAACAACGTCTGGACACTCCCAAATATGAAGAAGCCACCTATTTCCGCCACCAGATCGAAGCGGAGATATTCGAGGAAATTTTTGCTGCCATTGAAGAATTGCCTTCCGAATGCCGGCGGATTTTCAAAATGAGCTACCTGGAGCACATGGACATCCGGGAAATTACAGAAAAATTACAAATTGCCGAATCTACTGTAAAAACACAACGCCAACGGGCAAAACAATATCTCCGCAAACGCTTAAAAAACTTGTACACTTTAGTTATTTTCCTATTTTTCGAATAAAAGATCAGCCTACCGAACGCAAAATATCGATCACGATCGGTTTTAGCCCGCTAAAGAAAAATTCGACAGCAATCACCATCACGATCAGCCCCATCAACCGCATCATCACGTTATTGCCGGTTTCGCCGAGTATCTTGATAATCCGGGAGGAACTTCTTAAAATAAGATATACCAAAGTAATCACCACAGCTACGGCGATGACCATAATCATTTTGGTTTCCCAATCGGTAGCTTTGTTCCACATAACGATTGCGTTGGTAATCGCACCAGGGCCACATAACATCGGAATAGATAAAGGCGTGATCGAGATATCGTTGACATAACTCTTCACTTCCGATTCTTTCACCTTGGTTTTCACCAAACGGGCCTGCAACATATCCATCCCCATAATCAAGAAGATGATTCCTCCGACAATCCGCAGACTATCGATGGAAATACCGAAAAAACGGAATAACAAATCGCCTGAAATAGCAAAAAACATCATGATGAGAAAAGAGACCAAAGAAGCCCGGCGGGCCACTTTTCTACGTTCTTTTTCATCCAGCTCCATCGTCATGGTCATAAAAACCGGCATCGCTCCTAACGGATTGATCAACGTAAAAAACGAGGTAAAACAAAGTAATCCAAATGTAAACATCTCTATTCTATTTTATCGTGAAGAGCCGTATCCGTCTTCTTCTTTCAGTGCGACAAGATAACGTTTTTTATTGTTTTTTATAAATATAAGGTAGGTTTAATTTTTTTTCTTTCTATTCCGATTCCGGGCTTTATACCGTCAGACCGGTTCGCCTGGAACGGTCCGGTAAGGCTTTCCTTCACTGACCGGCGGAACTCCTCACTACGTTCGTCAGACACCACCGGTCGGGCGTTCGGAAAACCTAACCGGACACTCGTTCCTGCTCCAATGGTCTTCCGGCATAAAACCCTGCATCTCACGGCAGAGCTAACCGGCAAAGAAAATACAAGCGGAAATTTACAGCCATAGGAAACCGGACTGTTCGGCTTATTTTCGGGGAGAATGGTATTTCTCAAATCAAGATTAGTCTGCAATTCAGTGATAACGTAAGTCGGAGGTGTTCGTGTTTAGAGACCATTGGAGCTCTGTCGGGTGTCGTCTTGCTTTTTCTGAACGCCCGACCGGTGGTGTCTGACGAACGTAGTGAGGAGTTCCGCCGGTCAGTGAAAGAAAAAGGTAGACGACCGACAGAAGCGACCGGGTCTCCAAACACGAACACCGAAGACGAATAAGTAACAAAATAATTCTACTATTTTTTAGTTACAGCGGTTACAAAAGTACAATAAATACCTATTTCCTTGATAACATGAAACCAAAGTCAGCTGGAATAAACTATCTTTTTAGTTAATATTTCTTTAATTTTACGAGGAATGAAATCTTTTATGAAAAAAATGTCGATCTTGACGCAACGTAATAAAACAGGATGCATCTATATAATAAAACACGATTCGGATGAAAACAAAACCTAACTTCCAAAAAATCAGGCATTGGCTTCACATAGCCATATACATTCTTGTACTTTTGCTGTTTGCCAATTACGAGTCTCAGCGCAAACAACACCCGGAGCGTAACAAGCTTTTTGTAGATCAGCACCAACAGGCGTATGTGGAAGTCCCTTCGAATAACAGCTAAACCGGAAAGAGGGAGAACAACACTAAAAAACGCTATCTGAAAAGATAGCGTTTCGGTGCACGGGTGGAGAGGCTCGAACTCCCGACACCTGGTTTTGGAGACCAGTGCTCTACCAACTGAGCTACACCCGTATTTGATGCTGCAAAGGAAAGCAAATTTCCTGGAATCTGCAATATTCCTGTACATATTTCTTAGATTTTTTTCCGCTTCAATTTTCCCATACGCCCCGGTTTAGAAATAATATTTTGACTTACAGCTTTTCATCTTTTTCAGCAATTCCTCCACCCAATAAAATATCTTCGTGGTAAAAAGCAACAGGTTGTCCCGGAGCAACGGCCCAGGCAGGCTCACTTAAGACCACTTTCAAGCGGTCAGGGCTCAAACGTTCAGCCCGGATATTTCCCCTCGGATTTAATCCCAACCCCCGGATTTTGATTTCTACCCCGTCAGCTAACAAATCCCCAAAGTACACTGCCTCCACCTGCCCGACTGTCAGTACAGAAGTATATAACCCGGATTTGGGAGCGACAATAATACTGTTCCTCTCCACATCGATCTCCCGGACATACATAGGAACTCCGGTCCGGTCGGGAATCCCCCGTTTCTGTCCAACCGTATAATTCAAGATTCCGGCATGTACGCCCAATACCCGTCCTTTATCGTCAATAATTTCTCCACTTTCCTGTCGGAAGTCTTTTATAGGATAATCCTTTATAAAATCACGGTAATCCTTATTTTTCAGAAAACATATCCCCATGCTCTCCCGTCTCCGGGCCATCTGCTCGTATCCATTCCGGGCCGCCCACTCCTTCACTTGTTTTTTGGTATATTCACCCAAAGGGGTCAACGCTCTTCTTAAAAGCGCCTGAGGCAGGCCCCACAAAAAGTAAGACTGATCCTTCTGAGGATCGATCCCTTTCCGGATATAAAATCTTCCCTCCCGTTCGGCAATCCTGACATAATGCCCCGTTGCGATATACTCCACTCCCAACTCATCAGCCACCTGCTGTAACAATATCCACTTTACCCGGCGGTTACAAATGCAGCAAGGACTCGGCGTAAGACCCGACCGGTAAGCTTTTACGAAAGGATCAACCACCTGCTGCCTGAATAGTTCATGTCCTTCCCGGCAGAGGAAAGGGATATTCAGTTTTTCACAACTGTCTCTCACACCGCTTAAATCATTTTTCTCCCACAATTCCAGGGTCACCCCGATCACTTCATACCCTTGCCGGCGTAACAATAAAGCGGTCACAAAACTATCGACCCCTCCGCTCATACCGACAACCACCTTTTTCATATACAGATTTTTGAACTAGAAAAATTTTCAGGCAAAAAACAAATAGGCGATCACGACCGCAGCGATAATCCCTGCTAAATCGGCAATCAGTCCACACGGAACAGCGTAACGGGTATTCCGGATCCCCACCGCCCCGAAATAAACAGCAATGATATAAAAAGTCGTATCCGTCGCCCCCTGGAAAGTACAAGCCAAACGTCCGGCAAATGAATCGGCCCCGAAAGTCTTCATGGTATCGATCATCATCCCCCGGGCACCGCTTCCACTCAGCGGTTTCATCAAAGCTGTCGGCAGCGCATCCACCCAGTCGGCATTAAAACCAAGTCCTTCTATCCCCCGGGTAATCGCAGACATCACCACTTCCATAGCCCCGGAAGCCCTGAATACCCCGATCGCCACCAAAATCGCGATCAAATAAGGAATGATCTTTACAGCAGTAGCGAATCCATCCTTAGCCCCCTCGATAAAAGCATCGTACACATTGATCCGCTTCCAGGCCGCCATCCCGATAAATACCATGATGATACCGAACAGAATGATGTTACTGGCGACATTCGAAACAACGGTTACCGCTTCTTTATCCAAGGTTGAAAAATACCAGATCACTCCCGCCATCAAAACCGAAATTCCTCCCAAATAAGCCAGAATCACTCTATCGAACAAATTGATCTTTTGATAAATAGCGACAGCGATCAAACCGGCCAAAGTAGAAAAATAAGTGGCTAGTAAGATAGGAATAAAAATATCGGTCGGATTAGCAGCCCCCAATTGGGCCCTATATACCATGATCGACACCGGTACGATCGTCAGTCCTGAAGTATTTAATACCAGGAACATAATCTGAGCATTCGAAGCCGCATCTTTCCGGGTATTGACTTCCTGCATTTGCTGCATCGCTTTCAATCCCATCGGTGTAGCAGCATTATCCAAGCCCAGCATATTAGCAGCCAGATTCATCATAATGGACCCATGGGCAGGACTATCCTGAGGCAGCCCAGGGAAAAGACGGCGGAAAAACGGATTGATCATTCCTGACATCACCTGCACAGCCCCACCCCGTTCACCGATTTTCATGATCCCCATCCACAAGGTCAGCACTCCGGTCAGCCCCAGGGAAATCTCGAAACCGGTCTTCGACATATCGAAAGTAGAGGTCATCATAGCGCTGAATACTTCCGTATCACCTCCTATCACTAAACGAAATAAAGCGACGATAAAGGCAACGGCAAAAAAGAAAATCCAGATATAATTCAACACCATAATTCACTACA
Source organism: Odoribacter splanchnicus DSM 20712 (assembly GCF_000190535.1). Lineage (GTDB taxonomy): Bacteria > Bacteroidota > Bacteroidia > Bacteroidales > Marinifilaceae > Odoribacter > Odoribacter splanchnicus. Next base: position 4,036,396 of record NC_015160.1, on the reverse strand, counting down.
CCTGATTAACGCAAAGGGAACCGATCACGACAAGTAAAAAGCAAAACTTTTTACTTGTCAGCCAGTCCCTTGCAAGCTTTAAGGGTATTTTGCAGCAAAGACACAATAGTCATCGGCCCCACTCCTCCCGGAACAGGCGTGATATAAGAACATTTAGGAGCTACTCCTTCAAAATCTACATCCCCCACCAGGCGGAAACCGGACTTCGTTTTATCCGAAGGTACCCGGTGGATTCCGACGTCTACCACTACCGCACCTTCTTTTATCATATCGGCAGTCACAAAATGAGGTTTTCCCAAAGCGACGATCAGTATATCGGCTTGTAACGTCATTTCTTTTATATTTTGCGTACGGCTATGACAGATCGTCACCGTACAATCTGCATATTTATCTTTACGTGACATCAACACCGCCATCGGAGTACCTACGATATTGCTTCTCCCGATCACCACACAATGCTTCCCTTGAGTGGGTATTTCATAACGTTTCAGCAGCTCTACGATTCCCGCGGGAGTTGCAGGCAGATAGGCAGGCAAACCGGTCACCATCTTGCCGACATTGCAGGGATGAAATCCATCCACATCTTTATCGGGATCGATAGCCATCAACACTTTATGCTCAGAGATATGGCGAGGCAACGGCAACTGTACGATATAACCGTCTACGTCGGCATCCTGATTCAACTTATCGACGACAGCCAACAATTGTTCTTCGGTAATATCGGCCGAATACCTCATTTCGGTGCTCTTGAAACCGACCTCCTGGCAAGCCTTTACTTTGCTGGCCACATAAGTTTCACTCGCCGGATCGTTACCTACCAGAACGGCCACCAAATGAGGCGTTTTGGCTCCGGCTGCTTTCATCCGTTTTACTTCACCTGCCAACTCTTGTTTTACCTGAGTTGCAATTTTTTTCCCATCTATTAACTCCATTTCTTCTATTCACTTTTCGTTAATCACTTACAGTCGCTCAACGTCTCATGCCGGGCATTTTCCGCATCAGTTTACCACCACCGGACAACATCTTCATCATCTTCTTCGATTCTTCGAACTGTTTCAACAGACGGTTCACATCCTGAACGGTCGTTCCACTCCCTTCAGCAATTCGCTTACGGCGTGAACCGTTTATCAGGGCCGGATCCTCCCGTTCGGCAGCAGTCATGGAATAGATAATCGCTTCAACTCCTTTAAAGGCATCGTCGTCGATATCGATATCTTTCAGTGCTTTACCGACACCGGGAATCATGGAAGCCAGATCTTTGATATTTCCCATCTTTTTGATTTGCTGGATCTGACTCAGGAAATCATTAAAATTAAACTGATTGCGGGAAATTTTCTTTTGTAATTTTTTGGCTTCTTCGGCATCGAACTGTTCCTGAGCCTTTTCTACCAGGGACACGATATCTCCCATCCCCAGAATACGGTCGGCCATACGTTCGGGATGGAAGGCGTCCAAAGCTTCGAGTTTCTCTCCGGTTCCGACATACTTGATCGGTTTGTTCACTACCGTACGGATAGAAAGAGCGGCTCCCCCCCGGGTATCTCCATCCAGTTTGGTCAGAATCACTCCGTTGAAATCCAGCCGTTCGTTAAATTCGCGGGCAGTATTCACTGCATCCTGACCGGTCATCGCATCGACCACGAACAGGGTTTCATTCGGATGAATAGCCTCTTTAATTGCAGCGATCTCGTTCATCATCTGCTCGTCGATAGCCAAACGTCCTGCCGTATCGACAATCACCACATCATACCCCTTCGCTTTGGCTTGTTTAATGGCATCCAAAGCGATCCTTACCGGATCTTTGGTCGTCTCATCGCTATATACAGGCACCTGGATCTGTTCGCCCAATACTTTCAACTGCTCGATAGCAGCGGGACGATAAACGTCACAAGCCACCAGCAAAGGTTTCTTCCCTTTTTTATTCTTCAATAAATTGGCAAACTTACCGGAAAAGGTCGTTTTACCGGAACCTTGCAAACCGGACATCAAAATAATCGCCGGATTACCTTTTATATCTACTTCGACATTCTTGCCCCCCATCAACTCAGCCAACTCGTCGTGGACAATCTTCACCATCATTTGTCCCGGTTTGACAGCCGTGAGCACATTCATACCCAAAGCTTTCTCTTTCACCCGATTGGTGAAGTCCTTCGCTATTTTATAGTTGACGTCGGCATCTAACAAGGATCGGCGCACCTCCTTCAAGGTCTCCGCTACATTCAATTCTGTGATTTTTCCCTGCCCCTTTAATATCTTGAACGACCGTTCCAGTCTTTCCGATAAATTCTCAAACATATCTTATTCGCTTTATATTTAATGATTATTTTATCTTTTCCCAATATTTTTCAACACCACAAATGTTTTATCGATCAAGGCATTATCAACCACCACCGTAAACTCGTTGGTAGAAGAGATGACTTCGGTCAGATTGATACCTTCCCAAGATAATTCTTTCATAATGGTATAATAAAAACCGGCCTGCATACTGTTCCCTTTCGGCAATTTCAGCGTCACCGAAGACAGACCGTTTTTTTTAAAGAGACACAACTCATCTTTAAAATAATCGGCGATCAATTCCTCCATCGTGTCACTGATCACAAGGTTGGTTTCGAAAACTCCCTGTACCATCGTATAAAAAATCTCATCGTTTTTCACCAGATTTTTCAATACTTCGATATGGCAATCCAATAGAGTAGGTGAATTTTTAAAAGTATAGTCACACAAACTACTCCTAAGAATAATATCCCCCATATTACTCAGCAATTTATTCAACTGCACCTGCTCCCGCACCTGCAAATAAGGCGCCAACCGATTCAAGGCCATCACAATAGCCCCGGTATTCACTCCCTTCTGCAACGCTCTCTCCACATCGGGCTGCAATTGCCGGGCAAGCGAAGAAACATTGATAATGCCCGCCGCTAAAGACTCCGACAGATAAGGCCGGTGTTTTACGATATCTTCTACAACATGAGAAATACTGACCATACAAAGTACATTTAAAAGATGAGCTGTTTAATTTTCAACAAAAATAGTATATTCTGAGCATTTAACCACCGATTTTTCTATTTTTTTCATAAGAAACGAAAGAAATGAATACAACCAGACAAACGCATAAAAATAACCGGTAAAATAGAAAAACCAAAAAATCCGGCAGGATCACTCCTACCGGATTCACACAACATAAATTTGAAACTACACTTATCAACGCATCATTCTGCAATTGTACAAGGAAGTGACACGTTTGCCTTCATATCCTTTAAAAGATACCCGGATTTTATCTTTTCCCTCGGTAAATTTAGCAGGGATTACAATCGTATTTTCGACGAAGTTTCCATCTTCACCTTTAGGAGAGAACAATTCCAGACGTACACCATCGATCAGGATTTCGAAGGTATCACGACCACAATCCCCACCCCAGAAAGTCATCATCATCTTCATGGATTCCGTCCCGGATACTTTCATATCGAAATCAAAATATCCGGTCGGATAAGCATACCGGTATTTTTTACCCCTGAAATCTCCGATACGGCTTTCCCCGGCCCTCAGGTTATGATCCCGTTCGGGCTGCATTTCTCCCAGCACGATATAATCGACAGTCACCTTATTCAGTTCTTCGATCCGCAATCTTTCTGCTTCATATTCCGCCTGTTTTTGTTTCCATTCCCCGGGTGAGAATACATCCCAATACACCGTATAATACTGATCGTAGGTATTGTAAAAAGGAATCAACGTCACCTCTTTCGGATAACCCAAACCTTCGGTTTCAAAAGTCAGCGGTTTACCGTTTACCGGGTGGATATACTTACATACCTGTTTGTCGGGTGAAACAAAAACCGGTACACCCCGGATCGGTTCTATCTCTTTCTCACCCAATGCACCTGCCAGTAAAGTCGGTCCGTAGAACACAGCCCGCCGGTCGGCATTATCCGGCATTTCTTTCGTATAAAGATTCATCGGTATATTCAATTCGATCCGGTCGCCTGCTTTCCATTTTCGTTCCAGCGTAACGAAAGATCCCGGTTTAGAAGTTATTTTTTGCTTTGTACCGTTCACTTTCACCACAATTCCTTCGCCGGCCCATACCGGATAACGCAGATTCAAAGCCAAAGGCTGACGTTCCCCCTCGACCACTTTCAACGTCACCCGTCCATTCTCCGGATAAACGGTTTCCAACCTCACTTTCAATCCCTTCTCTTTCCAGGTCAATACCGAGGGTATATAAAGATTGACAAACAGAGAACGGTCGTCGCTACCGTGACTGTAAATCGCCCCCCCATACTTGGAATGATTTTCAAAACCACTTCCCATACAACAGGTGAATGAATTGTATTTATCGCAAAAATCTTTCCGGGTTCCCATCGCCAGCGGCACAAAATAACAGGTCATTCCCGTTTCGGGATGCTGAGAAGCCAGGATGTGATTATACAATGCTTTCTCGTAAAAGTCGAGATACTTCGGATCTCCGGTCCATTCATACAGATGCCGGCTCAATTTCAGCATATTATAAGTATTACACGTCTCACAGGTAGAATGCGTCAGGCGATCGTTCAGTTTATCGGGTGTCGAAAGATATTCTCCCGAGCTATTTCCCCCGTTAGCATAACTATGATGATTTACCATCGTTGTCCAGAAAAATTCGGCAATTCGTTCATCTTTTGGGTTTCCGGTCAACTCATACTGACGTGCACTACCGATGATCTTCGGTATCTGGGTATTCGAATGCAATCCGGGCAGGATATCTTTCCCTTCTGCCAACGGTTCCATCAATCGTCTGTGGTAAAATCGATATGAAGCGTCCAGGTATTTTTTATCTCCGGTCAGAGCATACACCTGTGCCAATGCTTCGTTCATACCACCGAACTCACAATTCAGCATCGTCTGTACCTGTTCGTCCGTCAGTCCGGCAAGTACATCCACCAGATAATCGGCCAAATTCACCAGTACTTTTTTAGCAGTCTTGTTCCCAGCTAACAGATAAGCATCATTGAGTCCCATCATGGTTTTATGTTCGTTGTACCAGGGGACCCACAAGCCGTTCAAATCGAATCCGGCCGAACGGATAATCCCCTTTTTCACCTGTTTGAATACCCGGTCTCCCCCCGGCATGCCACCGATAAAACCGTTCACAAAATATTGCTGGCAACTATCCAGTTCGTGCACGATATAATCCACCCGTTGTTTGAAGCGTTCGTCTCCGGTAGAGGCATACTGTTGTGCCACAGCCGAAAGATAATGTCCCAGGGTATGCCCGGCTATCCCCATAGACTCCCAGCTTCCATAAGATTCTCCTTTCGGCTCGAGGCCTGCATTCTTCAGGAAATTCGATAACAACCGGTCCATATCCATTTCCAGCATCCATGCCGCATTCCGGTCCATAGCATTCTTAAAAGGGCTATCCAGCAAACGGACATCCTTCAAACCGAAATACTTCACCTTCGCCGGCACCACATTCCCGACAGCCAAGGCCGCACAATGTTCACAGGCTCGGCCTACCGACACAATCCCTATAACCAGTAACCATCCTATTATTAATTTTCTCATAACTTCCATTATTTTCAAATTCTACCTTTGCACCTCTTTACTCTGTTCCGAGTACAATCACATTCGCACTAAAAGGGCCTACTTTCACCTGTTTGGTATTTTTCAAACTTTTTTCCGACACTTTCACCACACTTTCCTGTCCCGGTGTATTATAAGCCATATCGTCGGGTCCGGTAAGGGTATAAATCGTCGCCACTCCGTTCAACCGGCATGTTTTTGCCTGATACTCAAACTGTCCACCCAGTATATCCAGATCGAAAGTCACTTCTTCCCAGCCCGGATTTATAACAGATAAAGTCAATGCCTGATCGGAAGACCGGATAGCGGCAGCGACATCCAGGGGACGTAACTCTCCGTCCACTTTCACCGGAACGGTACCGAATTGTTCGCGATATAATTTCAACACCTCGCCGGTCGAAGCATAACAAGCATCCGTCGTCGTCGCTTTGATACAACCGATGACATTCACCGTTTGTGCATAATTGGCCATAAATACCATATCGCTTTGACGGAGGAACTCATTCAGTCCGGCAGCAATCCCCAAAGCATCCCGTAAGAAATAACGGGTACCCAATTCGCCATAGATATGAGGGCCGTACCAATAATTCCATTCGTCCATACAAATACGGATATCTTTACCTTCCAAAGCGGGAATATCTCTCCGGTACCCCCGGTGTGCCTCGGCTATCCGGCGAATATTACGGGGAATTTGCAATACGTGTGTCATCAGTCCTCCGCCATGCCAGTCCTGACAATAAAAATGTTCGCTCACCAAATCCATCCGGTCGGCACAATTAGCCAAAATCATTTCGTCCCACCGGCCCACTTCTCCGACAGCGATCAGGTGGATAGAAGAATCTACTTTCCACATCGCATCTGCAAAACTGTTATGTTTTTTCACAAAAGCCTCCGTACTCATAAAACCGAGTTGCCAATCCCCGAACATTTCATTCCCGACGGACCACCATTTCACCTTCCAGGGTTTTGCCTGTCCGTTTTGTTTCCGCCATTTACCCATCGGTGTATCCTCTGTACCGTTACAATATTCCACCTCATCGGCAGCTTCTTTTACCCCTCCCAAACCGGCATTTACAGCAATATAAGGCTCGGTATCCAACAATTCACACAATCGCATAAACTCATGAATCCCGACATCGTTCGATTCCACTCCTGTCCAGGCCGGATTTCTCCGGGGAGGCCGTTTATCCCGTTCACCGATCCCGTCATGCCAATCATAACCACTGACGAAATTACCTCCCGGCCAACGATATACCGGAGCTTTCAATCCTCTCAGCAAAGCCAGCACATCCGCCCGGAAGCCGTCGATATGATCATCCGGCATCAAAGAAGCCGTACCGATCCATAATCGTCCTTCTTTTTGCGGACAGATCGAAAAAGTAGCATCCTTTACTTTATGATCGAAAGCTGAAAAATGCACCGGATATTTACGATAAGTAGTCCCGACCTCCAAGGATAATTCCTGAATAAACGAACCGTAATTCAACATCACTTTTACCGGCATTTCGCGATCGGCTTTCATTACAATATATCCCGAACAGGAAATACCGGGCCGTAATCCCAGTTGCGTCTGTTTCAGCGCGATCCGTTTACCGTCGGATTTCAACACCGGAGTATGCCGTCCTGTATAGGGAGCCGTCTCGTCCATATATAAACCTTCTTCCGCTTTATCCGTGCCCGCAATCTGCCAGGGAGAACCTTTTTGCCCCGGAGCATACCAGAATTTCCGGTCCATCAACATTTCGGCCCAGATACCTCCATAAATACAATGCCCCATATGTTCTATAAATTGCCCATAAATATAAGGAGACATCTCCGCCTTTTGCTCTGCCGGATCAACTTTTATACTGGTTTCGATGACCTCCGTACCCAGACATTCGAACGAAAGATCGTCAAACCATACTTTCCCTTTTGCTTTTCCTTCTGTTCCCAGCAAACATGATACGATGACACAATCGTTCGCTCCGGTCTCAAAATCACAACTGACCAAAGTCCAGTCTTGCGTACCGGTAAAATCAGGCAATTGTACCTCGACTCCCTGCAAGCGGAATCCGGCTCCCCCTTGCGGTTCGGCCACTACATTTTCACATTTGATCCACCCTTTGAAGCGATATTTCGACCACGGTTTGAGATTCACCCGGTTATTCCAGTATCCATTAGCCAAACCGTCGGCTGAAATACATAAACTCCGGGTACCGTCATGAGCCGTTGCATCATAGAAGTGCAAAACTTCTTTACTGGCAGGAGGAGCCTGCCAATAGAGCACTTCTGAAGAAACGACCTCTTCGGCAGAACCGTTCTTTATTTCTCCCCACTGTCCACCGGTCAAAGGTTGACGCTCTTTTGGGACAGAACATGCACAAAGCACCGCTATCCCGAATAAAACGATATTATTCTTCTTCATTTTCGATATTTATTGATGTATTTATGACAACTAATCTGCTCGTTCGTAGCCGGGAAAAACTCGCTCAAAATATCGTACAAACCGCGGTCATATGCCTTCAATTCCTTGCGGGTATTCACCTGGTTATGCTTTCCGTCCGGCTTAGGAACTTCAGCATTCACATTAAACCAATCCTGTACTCCTTCGGCCCAATACTCTTCGATATTGGTCGCGGCATAGGTATCTTTCCACTTTCCGGCAGCCAAAGCGGCATCATAAGCTTTTTTCAGACGTTCATTAAAATCGGGATATACAGTCAGTATTCCGATCAAATGAATCGAATGGGCAAATTCATGGACCAGAATATCTTCGGCATGGTATTTATCGATCTGATATCCCAAAATATTTTCTTCGGCACAAGTCGTCAAAGGCAACCACTTCGTTCCTCCTAATCCCCTGGCTCTCAAGTCCCAATTCAAAGAGGTATCCCGAGCCAAATGAGCATGTTCGGGGATATCGGTCGTACCTTCATAACGAGCCATGACGCCCACACGGGTACCGATATCTGTCATCGCCTTCAACACCCCGGCAGGCAGATATCCGGTCAACGCCGTCAACGTACGGTGAGCCGCATACATCGCCGAATCGGGAACCCGCCAGGAAGCTATAATATGAATCCCGTTGGCATTCAGGTATTTCTTGTAAAAAGGATTCAGCTTCAGCTCTAGCGGTGGAGCCGTAATCCCCGGTTTCTGTCCGGTTACTCTCTGCTGCGCCTTTCCCAGACACAGCAGACAACAAAATACAATGCACATCACATATTTCATAACACTTTCATATTAGGGTTAGACAATCTGCCCACCAGCACGCCATGCAGAGGTACATCATTAGCATCCGGATTTTCATCCGCCTACCGGTTTAATACCTTTTCCCCCACTTTATTACGTCCCGGTTTTTCCTTTTTCAAATCACCTAAACAAAGGAATGACATTCCCTTAACTTTCAATAAAACATATATGCAAAAAAATACAACAATTGTACAAATCGAGTTTTTAAAAGGAAAATAGCATATAAAAATCATACATACGATTGTTGACTTGCCCCCCAAAACCTCCTAATAAAAAAGGAACGGTGCATGTCCAGTTTTAAACCGTTATTACCGTTTTAACTGTCGGCACCGTTTTAACCTTAAAATAGCATCCGGTATCGGAGAAAATTATTCTGCAAAAACCAAAGTTCTGATACAATGTTCGGTTTGACCGGATGCCCATGAATAATAGTCGAACTCAAAATATAAAGTCTTCGTATTTTTATCATAGTAAGCGATATAATCCGATTCGAGAGCCGTATTCACCGGTTCATACATCGTCACGATTTCAACTTCATAAGCTCCTGAAGGAGCCCCGTCTGCAGTAGATTCCACCTGATTAATCTTAAATAATAGTGGATAAGCAGTATTTCCATTATCCAACCCCATAGCATAGTCGTAATCGGCAGCCCTGAATTTGGCATAGCGATCGTCATAAAGGCTAGTGCCTGCAGCTTCCAGTTCGGTTGTTATCTCATCGTACTCTGCTTTCGTATAGATTTTATCACCGAAATGAACATATCCGGTATATCCTTCTTCTGTCAATGTATAGTTTCCGGCTAATACACCGGCCTCCAAAGCCGGTAAAACGACTACCGATGAAGCATCCATCTGGGTCACCGTAAAGCTTTCGGTAACCCCTTCCCACACTCCGGTAATCGTAGCCGTACGGGTTTTTCCGGTATTGTTCGCTGTAGCCGTCAGATTCAGAGTCACAAAAGCATCGTCTTCGCCAGCGACGACCATATAACCGTCGGTACCCTGTACAAAACTGACTCCCTCACTACCGACAGTCAACCAACTCACACCGGTCCCTTCTACTTTATACTTCGTCATACCGATATAATTTCCGGAAGTATTCGACTTTGTACCTCCCGTATATGAAAATTTCACTTCTTCAGTTCCCCAGTCAATCACCGCACAAGGTTGTACCAAAGTCATCGTCTGGGTCAGATTCCCGGCCTTAATCGTTACAGAACCGGTGATTTCCTGAGCGGTCGTATTCAAATTCGCCACCGAAACAGTCACGATAGAATCATTGGTCCGGCTAGCTGTAAAATCGTCCGTTACGCTTTCTACAGTCCAACTATCCGTATAGGCTTTCACTTTAATATCACCATTTCCTCCCCAAAAAACCAAGTTTTCCAGGCTGACATCACTTAACATAAGTCCGGATTCCTGACTAACCGTCACTTTTTTTACCGACTGCTCTTTCTGTACCGTAATCGTCGCTGTCCGTACCGCTGCCTCCGTATCGTTCGGGTCCACCCTGACGGCTATCGAATCGGTGCCCTGAATCCATTCCGGTTTACACCACGACTTATCCGAGCTAAAGGTCCAATCGTCAGTATTACATTCGACCACAAAACCCTCTTCGCCTCCTTTTAAGCCATAACTCAAATTCGTCTTCGTAACCGCTAGTGCTCCCGACCGCTGAGCAACCGTAAATATTTTATAAAGCTGATCCGATACCGATACCGTGATATGTCCGAAACGTTCTTCAGAGCCGGTATTTACTTCTGCTGTAAAATTCACGATCGAATCCTTTTCTACGGAACAGGTCACCCAATCGGCATCTTTATCGATACTCCATGCAACATCCGACCGCACGATAAACGAACCCGTAGCTCCTTTAGCACTGACTTCCAGGGTGTCGGCAGATAAACTGATCGTAGGTGCAGCCTGCATGACAGCCAGACTTTGTGTCCGGCTACCGGCCTGTATCTTTAATATAGCCGAACGTATTTCAGCCCCTGAATTATCCTGGGTTTTCAATATCAACAAAGTATCTTTTTTCTCATAGGTAATCCAATCGTAATCGTATTCCGCCACCGCCCAGAAGTCGAAAGTCGTCGTAATCTTTACCGTATCCAGCCTTCCTGTTGCAGAACGGTTCAAACGGGACGGAGTCAGATACAAATCGGCACTTTGAGTGGTAAAACTACGTACCACCGAATGTACATCCGCAACAGAAGCATTTTCATATTTGGCATAAGCGACATAAGAATAAGTCGTAGCCGATTCCAATTCGGTCAAATCCAGATACATCACAGAATCGACCTTTTCTACTTTTAAAACATCCCCATAAGATAACAAAGCACTCTTATCGGTCTGTACTCCATAACAGATTCCCACTTCACCGATACCGGCCGTCTCATTCAGGCGGATCCGTACCCGGGCAGATGTCGGCGTGATCGATTCTTCCAGCGGCCCGCCATTCACATGTACCGAGGATGTAGTCAACACATCGTCGTCATCGCTACAGGCTCCTAAAAAAACGGCCAGCAGACCTACTAAAACGGAAAATATTTTATTCTTCATAAGATTCATCATTAAAGTTATACTTAGTTTTTCACCTCCGTATTGACAAATTTCACCCGATAAGGATATTCTTCATCATTGCCGACATCGTCGTCCCAAACATGAGGTTCATGCCGGGTCGGAGCTCCCGATACCACAAACCACAACTGTTTCAGCCCTCCACCGGGCACGGTAAAAGATACGGACGCTTGCGGAGCAGTCCCGGTTGCCTCCCCCATATCCCCGTATACAGGTGTCCAACTTCCTTGCACACCGACAAAACCGAACCTCCATCCTGCTTTGCTATCACCGACTGTCCGATAACGGCTGTCACCTGTAATCCCTTCGAATTCGGCAGTCACCGTCGTTCCTCCTTCCGGTACGCTCAACTGAAAAGCATTATAGCCGTAATCATGCGGTGTAAAAGCGATATTTTGCTCCGTGCCGTGATCTGCAGTCACCGTATCCGGATAGGAACGATAATATCCGTTCTCAGCGATCAGACGGGTCTTGTGGGTATACCAGGTTTGCCGGTCGGCCTCGCTTTGTCTATCGACGATACGCCGCAAATAACCGCCCAAAGGATAATCCCAGGTAATGTCATGACAAGCCGATTCCCACACTTCGGCATTGAATTGATCCTGTGAAAGACCTGCAATCCGTTTATAAGCCGTAATCGGATCTTCATGGCTTTCAGACTCCCGCCATACCCGTCCCAACATATCTTCCCCATGTTTCATCCGCCAATATTCCATCAGATAAAAAGCCTGGTAACGCAACCATTCATGCATAAATCCGCGGTGATGATTGGCCAGATAAATAGGTACATCACAATTCCACTCCGGGAAAAGCGCGATATTCTGCCACGCCATATGCTGGGCACACATCTCCCAAAAACTATTGCCATCCTGCGAAGTTCCGCTTTGCCCCTGACGGAAGCCGGCCTCTTTGTTCGGATCGTCACAATACACCTGATATTGGAACGAATGCCCGAACTCGTGGGCGATCGTCTGTCCCACCGGTTTCATCGTCGCCGGATTGACCCACAAAGCTCCGATCACATCATCGTATCCTCCGCCATATGCCGTCCACGTGGTCGTATAATGGACGATCACCATCATCCGGATCGAATCGACGTTCGAATTTCCCGGAGTGACAAAATTCAGGGAATCATGATACAATTTATAGAAACGCTCTCCTTTTTCGAGTAAATCGTCGAGATCGACAGTCATATCCACCCCATTCAAAGGCGGAGCACTTTTGGGATCGTCACCGAATCCTTTTTCCCAGAATACCACAAAATTTTCGGAAGAAACCATCCGGTGATAACTGAGCCGACTGTTATCGTCATAAAAATCCATAGACCGCAAATCATCCTGGACCGGGAAAAACAGCTTCTTTCCACTGGGCAATACGGTGGCTTTTCCTTGTACCTCACTGTCGGTAAGCCGGCACTCGATCTCAAAGACTCCTTTCTGAGTCACAGACAAATTACAATCGAAAAAGAGATCTTTCCTGAAAGCGGTATTCGCTTTCTCAACCTTATATTGTACCGCGTTACCGGTAGATTGTGATACAACCGGATAAGAGGGAACGGGATAAGGAACGATCACCGCTTCGTCGGTATAGATAATTTCTGCCCAGGGATTAGCCGTTTCAAAATTATTTTTATTTGTCCGGGTCACCCAACGATCTTTCCAACTAATGCTCTGATTGCGTCTGTCTTTAACTTTCAGTATCAAATAACCATAATTTTTATTATAAGCACTGCCTAAAGCCCCGGCGAATTCCTGCAGCTCTTCCTCGCTCAGTTCTTTACTACTCACGTCGACAGGAGCTTTATCGCTATCCGTCGTTCCCCAGGTTGCCGATACAGTGACAGCCTTAGCCGAATTGTCTTTCAACTGGATGCGACAAACGCCTTCTTTGATTTGGGTGACGCCTCCACTGCTAATCTCCAGATCAACCAGATAAACTGCCGCCGGAATATTTTTGGTACCGGCCCCATACAATATCAGTTTTCCAGTAGAAGCATCGACCGACAGTGTCGCCTTTTGAACCGGATTATATTTAGCCAGCACCGCTTCCATGGTCTTATCCGTATTCAGATCGACAGGCGAAGACCACCCGATGACCTCACAGCTCTCGAAAAAAAGCGGTTCACTTTCTTTGGTCGAAAAATTACGGACATCTTTGATCTTTACCGTGATATCCTCCCCGACTCCCTCCGGTAGTTTCAACGCTTCAGATTCATAATCTTCTCCTTTGAGCACGGAAAAGACCGAGGAACCGTATCCCACCTCATCCAGATCGATCCCTTTGATTTTTTCGTTACCGGAACACCCGGAAGAGAAGCCTATCGCCAGGATAGCGATAAGCCTCCACCCCTGTTTTAATACTTTATATCCCATATTTATTCTACTGCTGAATAATAATAAGCATCCCAGTCTTCCGCACTACACCAATCTTCGTGGAATAAGAAACGCAATACCAGTTTTTTCTTTTTGTAGTCGTAATACGACTCATCTTTCACTACACTATTGTCTCCCGGTTCGAGGAATTTCACCACCTCCACCCGGTAACATCCCGGAGCATAAGAAGCTTCCTCATAGTGTAATTTGAAACACAAGGGATAACGGAAATCCACAGCACCGGAAGCCGAAATAATGTAGTCGAAATCATAGGTTCCGAAATCGCTTCTCCTATCCCAATCTACCGTATATCCCTCTCCCGCCATATATTGTTCTTTAGAAAGAATAATGCTTCCGATGGTCCCTCTATCCCGGCTCCATACCACCATACTATCCAATTGCCAGGTGAACGATGAAAGATCGACCTCTTCTATCCTGAACCCTCCGGCTACAGTCATCATGACCGTTCCGCAATCCACCGTTATCGTTTCTCCCGGCATCCCTTCATCGGGCATCGTTGCAGAGACATAAGCCGTATCGTATCCGGTCATGGCTAGTCCCAACGTATAATCTCCCGGCCCCGGCACCTTCACAGTTGCAACACCATCTGCATCGGTCATATCGGCCCCGGTTTCCAGTCCCAAAATAGAAACGCCTGTGATCGGCAGGAAAGTAGAATCGTCTAAAACGGTAAAATTGATCACATAGGACACCGTTTTGGGATTCAAAGCAATCTTTACCTCCACATTTTTCGTACTTCCTTCGCTTACTTCCCCGATAGCTACCGTCGTTGTATAATCCTGATAAGCTTCATGAGAAAATACCAGATTAGCGACAGCCCGCGGAGCCTGATCGAAGGTCAACGTCGCTTTGCCATTGGCATCGGTCGTTTCCGAAATTTTCAAAGCAGTCTGCTTCAAAGTTACCTCCGCTATCGGTAAGTCCGTTTCTCCGTCGACCACCGTCAGATTCACAACGGCAGCTCCGGCAATGTATTCTTCATCGGTGATCTCGTCATTATCGTCATCCGTACAGGCCCCAAAAGCCAATGGCATCATCCATAACAAAAATGCCAGATATTTAAATCTTTTCATACACTTCGGTTTTAATTATTTCTTTACCCTTTGAACAACACCGGTATCATCAGCTCCTTTCAGCTGATAAGTAATTTCAAAAACTCCTTTACGCTGTATAAACCAGCTGAAACGGAGCCAGATATCAACCCCTTTGGTCGTCGCCGAAGGAATGATCCGATAATAAGACAGATCGTCGGTAGACGTCGGCGCATTGATCAATGGGAAAGGAGCCATAGGGAAAGGAGCGATCATCGCATCCGAAGTATAATACATCTTCTGCCAGGGACTCCGTTTTTCGTAGCTTCCCAAATCCGATTGCCGCTGACGGATTTCTCCTCCGCTATTCGCACCCGTATTCGGTGTCCAATCGAAAGCCTCTCCATAATGATCCAGCACTTTCAGAATCATATAACCGTAGTCCTCGTTGTATTCTCCTCCTGCTGCTGCCAATTTACTTTTAAAAGCTTCCAGATCGTCTCCTTTCAGTTCTTTGTAGGTCACAACCGGATTCGGACGGGTACCCGAATTACTGGAATTCCACAAATCATAGGTACCTTCTTTTATAAAGGAAGAACTCTCGGTCAGAATGATGGTACAAGCATTCCTGATCACCCGGGTCTCTTTCACATTCGACACTTTGATATCGATTTCATATTCACCTACCGGTACGTTCAAAGTACCCTCGGAAAATTCCAACCGTCCTCCCACCGGATTGACCTGAAAGGTCGGATAAGGCTGCATAGAATATTTAGCGGCTACCTGTTCCCAGGTTGTATCCGTTTCCGAATTAATCTTTTCTTTCCAGAAAGTAATCTCACTTTCGGAATACCAGGCCTCTTCGGTTTTTCCGGTTTCTACATTACGAATATCCAATAGCTCGACATTTACCGGACCGGTGGAATTATCCAGCTCCAACGCTTCGGAATAAGTCGTCAGCCCTTGTTCTACCGTAAAAGGATCGGTCACATAGTAAATATTACTGCTCATGTATCCTTCTTCAATCTTGTCGCAAGCCACCAGAACACCTCCGGCGCCCAACAGTCCATATATCAGTTTCTTTATTTTCATAACTTTCGGTGTTTAATCATTTCCAACTTTAAATGCAGAAAAAACGTGAGAATTATCGAGTACATGCAAAATCGTACCTGTTTTTGTACAGATAATACCTGTTGTCTGGCATTTCACCGAGATATCCTGTTCTTTCAATTGCTCGGCCGTCGAATCGAATTCCTTGCCGACCGGATCGATTTCATCACCGATAATCTTGCGCAAATACAGAAAAGAGGGCTTGGTCACCACAGTTACACTGGTTCCGGGTACCGTCCAGTCACTTTCGTTAGTGGACTCCTGCTGATAAACGGCATATCCCGAACCATCCCCGGAATAATTGAGAAATTCGGTGGGTATTTTAGGGGCAGTCGCTAATTCGATCTTATCCTGGAAAAAATAGATCCGGATCGAATCGGCGGTAAAATCACGATAGAGCGAGTCGAGGGTATAGGCCCACCCTTCGTCACCATGCTCATCGGCCAACTGATCGGAGCGTTTTTTCAACAAAGCTTTAACACTGAAATCCGAACAAGCGAAAACAGTAGCTGCACGATTCATTTCTTCTTCCAACCCATAATGGTCGATGATCTGAATCAACGTATCGAACATATGGTAGGTATGCGAAGACAAGTATTCGTAAGGCGTAGTATTCGACTCTGCCGAATGGGTTCCACCATCGTCCAGGTAATCCTGAATACAGGATGTCATTCCGAATAAAAACAGAACGGATATATACAATAATTTTTTCATAATATGCTGTTATTAAATTAGATTTTACCCTGCCAATAGGAAGTTTGACGTATCACACTATTATTCTCGAATAAATCCGGATCCAGCGGCCAATAATGGATTCTCTTCGCCATATTCGCTTCTGTAACATTATAAAGTAAAGAAGTACCGGTTTCATAATAATAACGTACCAGATCAAAGAAGCGATGGCCTTCGAGAAAGAGTTCCCGGGCACGTTCGTTCAGAATAGCACGTTGTAAAGACACCGAACCGTCGAAATCGCCGATATCGGCCCTTTCCCGTATCTGATTCAGCAAACCGATAGCCACGCCACTGCTTTTTCCCTGAGCGGTCAATGCCTCGGCTTTCAGCAACATGATATCCGACAAACGGAAAATAACATAATTGTTAGCCGGATAAATCGATCCGCTGGAGGCCGACTCGATCTGCACATCCGTATATTTAATCGGAATGATATCTCCACCGGCAGCCAAGCCGATAAACGTCTTTCTCCGGTAATCCGTCGAATCCGGGAAAACAGAAGATATAAAACCGGTATTCAAAAACTTATTGGGTTTTTCTTTGTTGATTGCAGTAGTCAAGTAAGGAGAGGCCAGGATATCCAGAAAAAATACCGTCGTGTATTGGATACCGGAAGAAGCATCGGGAGCTTCTTCTTCCGAATTGAAGAACAACTGGAATATCAACTCTTTGGAATCATTTTTATAAATATTTTCCAGGGTTTCACGAGCTTCAAAAGTATATACGCCACTATTCAAAACAGAGTCACAAGCCGCCACGCACTTGGCATAATCGCGATCCCAGGCCGCCATATGTGCCAAGGTAGCGAATACGACTCCTTTATTGGCACGCACGGCAAAATTGGCATTATCTTCATACTCCCAGGGTAAACGAACACGTGCTTCCTCCAGATCACTGTAAATCAAAGCAGCGACATCGGCTAAAGGCGAACGGGCCACATAATCCGCATTGATGACATTATCCGGAGAAGTTGTCACGATAGGCAGCTCACCCCAAATCCGGTACATATAAAAATAAGTATATCCACGCAAAAAGTACAATTCCCCGATATACTTCTCCTTCTCCCCATCATCGAAAACCTCGTCGCTCATTTGCCCGACCTTTTTCAAAGCCCGGTTACATTGATTGACGACCCGATAGAACAGTTGATAATTACGCAACTGCTTCAAGGGCCGATAGGTTTCACTGGCAGCAATCGCATAATCCAGTTTAAACTGATTCATTTGATTCCAGTCTTCATCTTCATACTCGAATTTGCTGAATACATTGGTACCGGCAATATCTCCATAAGCATAATAAGCTGAATGATTGGCCAAAGCTGCCCTCAACAAGCCATATCCACCGGCAACCGCCGCTTCCACATCTTCCTCGCTATTCCAATAACTTTCGTCCACCGGCTCGCTGTACGGCTCCCGGTCGAGGAAATCGGCACAAGATCCCAATGCCAATGCTGTCCATAGCATCGCTGAATTTACTAAATATCTAAATTTCATCTTCATAGGTCTCAAATTTTACGAATTAAAAGGTTATCTCTGCACCCAAAGTAAACTTGTGAGGAAGAGGATATTCCGAACCATTGGCATAACCATTGGTATTGATATTTTCCGGGTCGGGATAAGTCTTACTCTTCGAGAATACCCAAACATTGTCCATATATCCGTACACTCTCAGACGCTGTAATTTGATTTTATTCACCAGCGCTGTCGGAAACTCATAACTCATCGAAATATTTTTCACCCGGAAAAAGCTTCCGTTATCGGTATAGATCTCATGGGCGATATGCCGGTTGTCCATATGATTGGTTGCGATCAAAGTGGGCAGGTCAGCCTGTTGTCCCGGTGTTGTATAGTATTTCAATCCACCGAAATCCAATGCCGGCCCGGAAACATTTCCCCATCCACCGGCAGAATAAACCCCACCGTTCATCCGATCGGACAAGAAACCATTCCAGAAAGTACGTTTGATCACATAGTTACAAAACACCCCCAATGAAATTCCTTTCCAGCGCACCGTCGTATTGATACCGCCATAATATTTCGGATCCGGATTTCCCAGAGATACTTTGTCATTATAGTCGATATTATAATCTCCGTTCTGATCGACGACAGCTATATCTCCGGCCTGCATAGTCGTACCGAAGAAGGTCATCCGGTTACCGGTCAGCGGATCGACAGGCACATCGTCGTCAGTGGCATATATTCCATTGCTTCTCCATCCGGTAATTTCATACAAGGGCCGTCCCACCGTCAGAATCCACTCCATCCAGGGAGCTCCGGTGACAATACTCCGGTTGCCGTTCGGCAATTTTTTGATCTGGTTTTTATTCATGGCGATATTCGCATCGATCGTCCACGACCAATCCCAATTGTGCGGAAGCAAATCCAGACTCAATTGTAATTCGACACCGCTGTTCCGAACGGATACCAGATTGTTCTTCGCTTCTGTATATCCGGTGGTGACCGGCAGAGCATAATTGAAAATCATACTCTCCGAATCCCGGATATAATAATCTCCCGTTAATATAATCCGCTTATTCAGGAAATGAGCATCCAATCCGAAATTCATCTGTTTCGACTCTTCCCAACCTAATTCTCTGGAAGTTACGGCAGAGCCGAAGTCATAAGCAATCGTCCCCGAACCATTATAGGAAGTGATCCCACTCCCCCCCCGATAGTCCACGTTGGTGGTTAAAGCCCGGTAAGCATCGTAAAAACCGGCGGGGTCATTTCCCGTAATACCGTAACTACCCCGAATCTTAATGAAGTCGGCCACCTGATTTTCCGGAAAGAACGACTCTTTGGTGATAATCCAGCCTGCCGATACCGAAGGGAAATGTCCCCAACGGTTATCTTTACCGAAACGGGAAGAACCGTCCATACGCCAGTTGGCAGAAAAAAGGTATTTGTCTTTATAATCATAACTCAAACGGGCAAACCAGGATAAACGGGCACGCTCTTCGATCGAAGAAGAAGCATTGGAGTTTTTAGATACAACTCCCTGAATCGTCTGTATAGAATTCGATGCAATATAATTTCCTTCCCCCCACAAATTGTCGATATAAGAGTATTCAGCTCCTTGTCCGAACAATACGGAAAGATTATGTGTTTCTTTAAATGACCGTAGGTATTGAATATAATTTTCTATTTCCCATCTCTTTACCGATCCACTGCTGGAAGTGGCATATGCATTTCCATTATTGCGGTAGGAAGGGATGAAATAATCGTTCCGCGTTGTACTATAACCGAAAGAGTAAGAAGTCGTCCACTTCAAGTAGGGTGTAAAATCGATATTTGCCTGAAAATTAGCATATAAATCCCGGTTGAGGTTTTTATCCAATTCATCCAGATTATTCCCTTTAAAATTTTCTATGTCTTCGTCCGTCAATTTGAAAAACGAAGAAGGGAAGCTCCAGGTAGAGAAAATATTGATACTACCGTTCGTTTTCTTTCGCGACATCTCCGAAAAACGGATATTTCCGGTCAGATTCAGGAAGCTGTAGGGATGTGCATTTAAATAAAGCGATGCCGTATTCCGGGTGAAACCGGTACCGATAACCGTACCCTCCTCATCATAAAAATTATAAGACAACCGATAGCTGGTCTTCTCTCCATAAGCCGACACATTGACATCGTAATTCTGAATCCGGGCCTTCTGGATCACATTCGATTGCCAGTCGGTATTATTATTGAAGGCCGGATTCAAACTATCGGTAATCCAATAATTGACATTCTCCATACCCGGCTTTCCTAAATACTGATAAATCAGATCCATCTTTAAATGGCGTTCGGCAGTACCTACCAAGGTCGAACGCATTGTCGGTTTCATAGCCACCCCATAATAGCCGTTCAAGCGAACCTGAGGTTTACCTGCCTTCGGAGTTTTGGTTTTGATGATAATTACCCCATTAGCCGCACGGGCTCCATAAATGGCCGATGCCGAAGCATCTTTCAACACATCGATCGATTCGATATCATTGGGATTGATCCCGGCAATCGGGTTAGTCCCCGTCAGGTCGATCTGGCCTAAGTCGCCTTCGTCCATCACAATTCCATCCACCACATACAAAGGAGTACTTCGCGAATCCTGGCTGGCAATACTGGTATTCCCACGTAAAGTGACAATCCCCTTTGCACCGGGTTCTCCGGTAATATTCAACACATTCAAACCGGCCACTTTTCCTTGTAAAGCCATTTCCACACTGGGGACCGGAATATTCTCAATCTTTTCCCCGGCCACACTGGCGATTGCAGCAGTCGATTTCTCTCTCTTAATCGCCTGATAACCGATTACTACCACATCTTCCAACTGCTTGACATCCGGCTGAATACTCAGGTTCACCGTTGTTTTTCCGTTTACCGCCACCTCTGTCGTCTTATAGCCGACAAATTTGAAAATCAAAGTAGCGTCTTTGGGTATATTCAACGTGTACTTTCCTTCAATATCCGTCACAGTCCCAATATTCGAACTTCCTTTCAACAATACATTCACGCCAGGAACAGGCTGATTCGTTTCATCCGTCACTGTTCCAGTCACCTTTACCAGATCTGTCTGAGCAAATATACTTTCAGGCAATCCAAATGATAAAAGAAGTATCAGCATATAAAGCCAACACCGGGTCGGTAGACCTCCCCTTTTTAAATTCTTGACAAATTTTTCCATAAACTGATTTGGTTTTGATTTCAAAATATGTTTTCAGGTACAAAAACGTTTGCATAACACCAGCAAACGATTTCACCACTCATGTAGAAAAACGGCTCTTTTTCATAGGCATTGTATTTATTATTAAATGTAAACCCATTAGCGATCTATTCTTGTAAAAGAAACACTTATTAAAAAGTGACAAAAAAAATGTTCGATTCTTTTGGCGGATTTCTACCAAAAGAATAATTGACAGACGATAATCGACAATTGACAATTACCTGAAAGTTTCGTTTCCATTAGAAAAAAATAAGAAAAGAAAAATGAGAATTAGAATAAAAAATATAATCATTGATTATCAGACAAATAAAAAAGAAACCATAGGTTTGGAGATATATTGTCAAATGTCATTTGATAATTGTTAATTAACCAAGCGGCCTCAGGGTCCAGGAACTTTATAAACTTTATGGACTTTATAAACTTTCGACTGATTTAATCAACGTTTATCTTTGATTACCTACTTGATCATTATCATCTATTTAATAAATAGTATAGAGAACGACGGTTTTGTTTTTAAATTTCTTTTACAAATGTGGCGGATATTTCGGAACATCTATAGCACAAACATCCGAAAAAATGAAAATATTGTACTTTTCGACAGATTTTCAGTTACTATTTTAACAAAAATATAACAAATCTACTGTACAATTTTTCCATAAGTGTCTTAAATACAACTATAAAACAAAAAGTAGAATTATTCTGTTACTAATTCGTCTCCGGTAATGGGAATTATCGACCCGGTCGCTTCTGTTGATCACCAAACACGAACACCAGAGACTCACGTTATCACTTTATGGAAAACGCACTGTGACCTAAAAAACATAAACTCCTACGAAACAGATGTTTTCTGCCTCCTTACATTAGGAATCAATTTAGAAATCAGTATTTTGTAGAAACAATCCGATCAAGTAACCCGGGTATCCGTACTCCGGTCAGGCTTACCTGTCCTTTCTTCTAAATGATGTCCGGTAGGGCAGACATAAGGGGATAAAAAAAGTCCCACAAATCGTTGAATTTGTGGGACTTGGCCGTTCATTGTCCGGTTTTGTCCGGTTAGTTCAGCGGAGAGGGAGGGATTCGAACCCCCGGACCTGTGACAGTCAACGGTTTTCAAGACCGCCGCGATCGACCACTCTGCCACCTCTCCAATGCGGATGCAAATATAGGGTAAAAAACAGAATCTCAAAAATAATTTTCAGGAAAATAAAGGTAAAAACCGAACTATTTCATATTTTATCCATCCTGGCTTATAACCTTGAAGCTGCCCAAGCGTTTAACTTCAAAAAAAGGACATGATCATAACCACTCAAAATATTTTGCTGCTCGGTTCTATCTTGCTATTCATCAGCATCATGATCGGTAAAACAGGGATTAAACTCGGTATTCCTGTCTTATTGTTATTTCTGATTGTAGGGATGGGATTCGGGCGGGATGGTTTCGGAATTGAATTCGAGAATCCGGTAACAGCACAATTCATCGGAGTTATATCATTGAGTATTATCCTTTTCTCCGGCGGAATGGACACCAATATAACAGAAATCAAACCGGTGATCGGTCAAGGAATTACCTTGGCAACCTTGGGGGTACTTCTAACGACAGCATTTACAGGAGGTTTTGTCTATCTCCTCGCTTCCTGGGCATTCCCGGAAGCACAAGCACCCTTGTTAGGATGTTTATTACTAGCTGCCGTCATGTCATCCACCGACTCAGCCTCAGTATTCAATATATTACGTTCCAAAGACTTAAATCTAAAACACAACCTACGTCCCCTGCTTGAATTAGAAAGCGGGAGTAATGACCCTATGGCCTATATGCTGACCATCTTATTGATCCAAATCATTCAATCGGGAGAGTTCAGTTTCGGACAGGTGCTGCTTTCATTTTTCATCCAATTCAGTGTCGGAGGAATTGCCGGATATTTATTGGGACGCTGTGCTGTTTATACGTTAAACCATTTCAGAATCCTCAACCAATCCCTCTACCAGATTGTTCTTCTGACCTTTGTATTTTTCACTTTCTCTTTTACCGAGAAACTTCAGGGGAACGGTTATCTGGCGGTATATATTGCCGGACTGGTCGTCGGGAATCGCCGGATCGTATACAAAAAGAATATTACCAATTTTTTCGACAGTACAGCCTGGCTTTTCCAAATTATCATGTTTCTTACCCTAGGCTTACTGGTCAATCCGAAAGACCTGATCAGCATCTCCTGGCTCGGTCTGCTTATCGGTATCTTTATGATCATCTTCGCCCGTCCCGTCAGTGTCTTATTGTGTCTCCTGCCTTTCCGCAAGATGACTTTTAAAAGCCGGTTATATGTTTGTTGGGTCGGTCTACGCGGAGCTGTACCCATTATTTTCGCTACTTATCCCCTGATCGCCAACATACCGGGAGCCCATCAGATTTTCAATATCGTGTTCTTCATCACCCTACTTTCTCTATTGATTCAAGGAACCAGTGTCACCCATATTGCCAGACTTTTGGGCGTATCCATCAAAAATAAAAAAATGGCCAAGGAATTCGAAATGGAACTACCCGAGGAAGTGAAATCCGTATTTTCAGAAATCATAGTCACCCCGGATATGCTCATTCAAGGAGATCACCTGATCGATATCCCTCTCCCCGACAATACCCTGGTCGTTCTCGTCAAACGCTTCAATCATTTTTTTGTACCGAACGGATGTTCTCAGTTATTCCCAAACGATAAACTTCTGATTATCTCCGATAACGAAAAAGAGTTGAAACAAGTCTACAACACCCTGGGTATCGAAGAATTTACCATCACCAAAAACTAAACAGGCAACTCTATTTCACAAAAGCCCGTTGTTCAGTATATTTTACAGTTCCTTGTTTTTGCAAGTAGACAGCAATTGCATCGGTGATAAAGATATCGGTAACCTCCCCTCCTTTTACCAGCTCATTGGAAGAAGCCACATAATTGCTAAAGGCAATTTTGTATTTCTTTTGTTTATCTTTCAACCATTTTCCCCTGGCGTCATAAAATTTCACCTCGATCCCCTCTCCTTGCAAATTCCGGATGATCTCATATTTTCCACCTGAAATATAGTAATTGATATAGCGTTTCCCGGGATCTTTCCCTCTGTTATAATCTTTTAAGATAAAATCTTCCATCTTGTTCAGATTCCATTCATGAACAACGATATAATTGGAGAACGGTTCCATTTTATATATTTTTTCCATGGTAATCTCTCCTTTACGTAGTTCATTCAGCCGTACTCCTCCTTTGTTATAAAAAGCGAAATCACCTCCAACCGCATCACGCATGGCATCGGTCATCAATGAAGCGACATCCTCTTTCCGGGTCAGGTCTTCTGCTGCCTGTCCCATGATCTTTTTAAATTCCGGCCGGTTACTGATCTCTTCCACCAGCAAAGCAATTTCCTGATCGGGAGTTCCTATATCCTTCAAACTCACCAATTGATAAGATTTATCGACCAGTTTTTTACCTTTAAACCGAAGTGTAGTCACACCGGCATACTCCAGATTAGAACCGGCCTGACCGATCAAAACCCCATTCACCTTTTTCGGTTCACGAATGACCGTATGCGAGTGCCCTCCGACAATCACCTCCAACTCAGGCATCACTAAAGCCAACAAAGAATCATTGGCAAACCCTAAATGAGTTAACCCGATCATCACGTCACATTCCTCCGCCACCCGTTTATATTCCGGAACAACGTCCTTGAAATAACGGAAAGAAATATCTTCCAGGTTAGCCGGATTAGTTGCAGGAAGATGATTCGCTCCGGTCTGAATCAAACTGAAAAAACAAAATTTCAGCCCGCCTCTCTCAATCATTTGATAAGCCGGCAGCTGCCCCAACTCACTCTTTTCAGAAAGCATATTAGCACAAACCACCGGAAAATTGGCTTCATGCAGCCTCTTTTTCAATATTTTTTGTCCATAATCGAAATCATGATTTCCCATCGTAACCACATCATACCCCACCTTATTCATCAGCCGGATCATCGGTTCCCCCCTCTCCAGAGCATGATCCACATAAGGATTACCCGAAAAACGATCGCCCGCATCAACCACAATCACTTCCCCGCCTTCTGTCTTTTTTTGCTGAATCAAAGTAGCCAACAGAGGAAAACGAGCCAGCTGTGCATGCATATCGTTAGTAGAAACGATCACGACCTTCCCCGGTGTTCCCGACTCATTTTTACAACAATATAGTGTTACCGCAAGCAGTAACACTATCCCCCATCTTCTCACAAAGTACACAATAACTTTTCTTTTATCATTTTGCATATCCCACCGGATGATTGATCAAAGGCCGTTGAGTATCTTTCAATTTCAAACCACTCTTCAATTTTGCCTGATCCATAGAGGCTCTGGGGACTGTCACTAAGCCTGTGCCGGAACAAAACAAGGATATATTCTGGGAAACAATACCGGCATCCAGGGCAGGCATTAAAACCTCTCCGCCGAACTTACTCAAATCCGCCACCATTACCAAACATACCGGAGCAGTAGCGACAAAACCCTGTCCTCCCCCGACAGCCGGACGCAAATCTTCTTTAGTCACCGGTTCGAGGCTATTCGCTTTTGGATGATACAAATAAGCCCCTTCCTGCAAACACACATAAACATCGATTTCCTGCTTATTCATGGCCGTCGGAGACGTCCGTTTTCCTGATTCAGGCCGGTTAATACCGGCAGCAGCCCACAACAAGTCCGACAAATCCTGCAATTCCAATTTTTTATCAGCATATTCCCGGGTAGACTGACGTTTTTGTAAAGCAGTCATCACAGGTAATCCCCGTTTAACATTCGGTTGATTCAACTTTATAGGTTTCAAATCCTGAGCCTGACTTCCCCCAAACAGGCCAACCAACAGCGAAAACAATAAGAACTTTTTCATGATACCTCCTTTTTTAATCATATATTGCCGCAAGTTAAACAATTTCCGGAAAAAATCAGTATTTAATAATTTTTTCCACCTTACTGTTGCAAGTTACAAATATCTCCTTTATATTTGCACCGCAATTACGGGATGTAGCTCAGCCCGGTAGAGTACACGTCTGGGGGGCGTGTTGTCGCAGGTTCAAATCCTGTCATCCCGACTACTGATTATCAAGAGGTTAGACCAAAAGTCCGACCTCTTTTTTATTGTGACGATTACATTTTGATTACACTTTTCGGGAAACTTAATGCAAACAGATACCAATCGTAATATTAAATTCATTTGGTATTTATTCGCATGACACCCCGGATTCATGCAGTTTACGGCTCCTTTAGTATGTTTCTTTGTACTATCACTCCTACTTTGATTCTTCACTGTCCAAATCCACATCTTCCACTTCTCCACTTTGTAATCCCAACACATCTTTTGCATTGAGAGGAGTAACGACCTTTTCTCCTGTTTCTTGCTCTAATTTTAGACGGGCATCCTTGGCAATACTCCCTCCTTTACGCGCAACCTCCATGTGCTCATTGAATGATTCCGGGTTTTGTGCTTCTGATATTTTCTTAGTAGACAGCTCTGCAAGCATATTCAACACCAATTCGGTATTAGTCATATTGTCCCGTAGATTCTCTTTCTTCAACCCTTTGAACTGTTTATATTCCTTAGCTGTCTTTCCTGCCCACGTCTTATAGATAATATCTGTTAGAGTAGCAAACTGTACACCCTCCTGTAATCCATGCCGTTTCCATTCATCCGTTAAGTCCTTACGGATTTCTATACTTTTGAGCCGTTGATTAATCCAGTTGTCGGAATATCCCAGCCGTTTATAGTCCAGCATTGCCTGCTGAATAGACAATTCCGGGTCCTGCATTCGGTCAAGCCGTTCCTTAGCTACCTGTGCCATCCACAATTTGAAAGGTTCAGCTTTAGGAGAGGGTATGGATTGTATCAATCGGAATAATTGTTCTGTATCAGCAACATCCGTCAAACGCATTTTGCCATCTTCAGCAGGTAATTTCAAACGGTTACAATTTGTAACCGTTTCATTTCCCTCTTTGGACATCCTGTTTTTCAGTACTTTCCAATAATTTCTTGCACCTTGATGATTGGGTTGTTCTGTCAATATCTCAATAACATCTACAATAGAGAAATACCATTCCTCTTTGTCGCTGTCCCATACGGTACGGACTTTCTTTTCCTCAAAGACTTTTATTGCATTCTGCTTTGTCATATCATTCTGCTTTTGATTGTTACAAATATACCTGTTAGGAATGAGTTATCCTATAATTACCGACTGTCGTTTTAGACGATTTGAGCCACCAAAATATTCTACTGAATACTTTATCCGTTTTTAAGATTGCCTTGGCTGTACCGTTCCAATAGACGACTGTTTTTATTAATTCGATTTGATAATAATTGAAAGGGTAAGGGACGACGTGGCAGCGTTCGGCTTTCTACCCTTTCAATTATTGTCAGGTCGAATTCTCAAATAAACTCTATAAGGAATCATATCTTTAAATACGTCTATTTATATTACACCACATTTAATCTTCCCTACTCGTTCAAAATAGAATCCCAATGTACTTCGGTACATTCTGTAATCTTATCATTAAATTCCCGAATCATATTTTCTTCTATTCCTTTATCCTCATTAAGCATTTTAGTTACCACCCTCTTCAATCTTGCAGCTTTCCTATCTCCTTTCTCACTAAATGAATCAATTATTTTTAATATATCTTGCTTCCTGCTTCTATCTTTTAATTCCCAACGTAACAAACCCATTAATGTCATTTCAAACTTAGGTTTCATGATGTCAATCTTAATAATGTCATCATATTTAAGATACCATTCAGCAATCAAATCAAGATACACAATAGGGTCTTTTGCAAATAGTTCCTTTGCCTTTATATTCCGTTTGAAATAGTGTTTCAACCAACTATGTTTATACCTGATTTCGTACCGGAGGATGTTTTTGTCCAACATTTCAGAGGTTAATAAAGGGTCTTTATGAGCCTTAGCCTCCTTTACCTTGTCATAAAAGCAAAGTTGACACCATTTTTGCTCATAATATAGTGAGTTTCTACGAATATTACGCTCAAACTTCTTTAATATACCAAAATAGGAAAAATAACTTCGAGGAGGATTATCCACTTCGACATTCATCCCGATGTCTATGCGTGTAATAATAGCCTCTCGTAAAGGTAAACCAAGGTCGGTACTCAATTTATCAATAGCATTACTTAACTCTGTACGTGGCAGTGATACTAAATTACTTCCGTAATAATATTTAGGAAGACTGCCTTGGATAAGGACAAAGGTCGGTTCAATATAGATTTGCATATTTTGGAGTGAGCCAACTATACGGTACTCATTACTACGTTTGATATCAACATTGATTTTAGCACCAACCTCAGCCATGAAGTCAATTTTGTAGTTGACAGTTGAGTGATGAAGTATTAACCAGATTGTATCGATCATTTTTTTGAACTTTTTTGGGTTATTATAGAATTAGATTTATTTCGAGCCGCCAACCGCACATCCATGCTGTTTATAAATTCCTCTGTTGTTTCCCGTCGCCGGGCTATCATCCACGCCAATATTTCTTCCCGTCGGAACATTAGTTTTCGTCCATTATTACCGGGGCGAAAATGTGGTATCTTATTTTTAGCTATCAATTTATATATCGTGTTCTTTTTATACCCTGTTATTTTACAGCATACATCTATCCCAAATACTTCCGGGTAGTCTTTCAACTGTTTTTCGGGTCTATTGGCGCTCTGTACCTCGTTACTTGATTTAGTAGGGTAACTCTAAGCATTCCGTTAATTATTGCCTGTAACGCTCTAATTTGATCTAAAGCCAAATCTTCCCATTGTGTCCTCAGAAATTCAATATCGTTGTTCTGCCAGGCACATTCAATGGCATCACCATGAAGTTCATTAATGAAGCCTATCTTTTCAATAGCGTTATATAGATAATCAACAGTCAAACCTGTTTTACCTTCTTTCCTCAAAAATTCTTCCTCATAGAATAAGTCATCCAATTCCCGTTGTGTCCACTTTAACTTTCCCTGCTGATACAATCTTACTTTATCAGCATATGTTTCAACAAAGTAGGTATCTTTCCACTCCACAATGGATTTTTCCACTTCTTTCAACGCTTGTTGGAGTCCTTTTTTATCTCCATGAGTTAAATTATCCATATAGGCATGTAAATCTTCTTCATGCAATTCGTCTGCTTCCCCTTGGAGCAACTTAGCTACTAAGTCGCTCAAAGGCATATTTAAGTCATAATTCATAGAGTATTTTAGAGTAATTGTGCTACTTTATCCATTATGTTTGTATCAAAGCTATCCAGATAAACATTGGTAGTTGTAAGGTTATTATGTCCCAGTGCTTGGCTAATTTGTTCCCGGGGTACGTTTTGATTTTGTAAAGTCATAGCCATTGTATGACGACTCACATAACTCGTTAAGCGAAGACGCTCAATTTCTAATGTTTCGCCCAATTTCTTTAAATTTTTAGCATAACGCACATATCTTGACCGGATATGATTGTATAGCTGTTCTCCGCTGTAATCTTTAGTTATTACGGGGACAAGATAATTCCCAACAAGAGGTGTATTCATTTTAAACCAATCCAATAGTTCTTTTATTGTTTCTGTCACGGGAATTTTTATTGCCTTTACTCCTCTTTGGTTTTTTATTTTCTGTCTTTTATAGACAATATAATACTTCGGTAAATTTTTACCGAAAAATTAAAAGTTAAACAATAGAACCGGCAAAAGTCGGTTCGAAAACATTAAAGAGGTCATTGATATGTTGTCAAAAACGAATGGTTAAGCATGAAGAAATGTGCTGAAAAAATGGGCTAACCTGCTGATAACAAAGGTGAAAAGTATTGCATAATTCGTTGATTTTTTAGTAAATTAGAAGTTAACTACTCATCTAATTATGGCTAAAGAAACACTCCTTATGCAATACCAATCCGAGTGCCTGTCGGCTCTCAAATCAGTCGTGAATATACACAAACCTTTTGAAAAAACGTTCATGGACACCATGAAATTATTCATGGCCATCCCGGATCGTATAAACTTCCTCCAATTGGGCAGGTATGGATGTTTTTCGGAACAGACCTACCGTAACCTTTTTGAAAATGAAACTTTCGACTGGTTTGCGTTCAACGCCTCTATCATCGGCAAGCATCTCACAGGCAAAAGAAAAGCCATCGCCATCGATCCTTCCTATATCCCCAAGTCCGGTCATAAGACACCTTGGATCGGTTACTTCTGGTCAGGCTGTGCCGGGGATTATAAGCGAGGATTAGAAATCATGGGCATCGGTGTCATTGACATCGACAACCATGAATGCATGACTTTAGGTTCCATTCAGACACCGGACTGTAAGACCTTGGATAATATGGGTAAGAACCTGGTTGACTGGTATAGCAGCTATCTTATCAGTAGAAAAGACAAGCTACAGAGCATATCCGGAACGGTGGTTGCAGACGCATTCTTTTCCAAGGAAACTTTCATAACGCCTATGTGTGAGAGTGATTTCCATGTCATCAGCCGCTTTAGGAACGACGTAGTCCTGTACTATCCGACATTGGAAAAGAAAACAGGAAAACGTGGTCATCCCAAGTGGTTTGACGGCAGGATTGACTTTGCCAATCTGGATCTGACCCGGTGCAAGGAATACGAGGTGAACAAGGGAAAACTATACGGATTGAGGGTATATGCAAAAGCTCTCAAAAGGTATGTTTCCTTGGCCGTCCGGTATCCGATGGACGGGAGGACAGACAAGTGGCAGCTTTATTTCTCTACAGATGATTCCATGGATGGACGCGAAGTCCTGGATTATTACAGAACCAGGTTCCAATTGGAATTTTGCTTTAGAGATGGAAAGCAGCATGCTGGAATTACCAACTGTCAGTCAACTGACTTCAGAAAGTTGGATTTTCACTTCAATGCATCGCTTGCTGCTGTCAACTTGACCGAAGCGGCATGTAAGAGGCTCGGAATAGCCTATTCCATATCCTCTTGCAAGTCATTCATACACAATGCGTATATGCTTGAACGATTTATTTGCGTGTTTGGGATTAACCCAGACATGCAAGTTATTGACAAATTTTTCAAAGAACTCATTTTATTTACTGCCAGAGCCGCTTAGGCTTGGCGAATTTTTAACGAACTATTGGACAATATATTCTCCTGTTTCCAGCCTTTCTATATTTTGACTTGTAAAAGTTGCCATATCTATAAAGCTGACTCCAAAGCAGTGATACGAAAACAAAAATAACCGCCGGGTATATTCCAATGTGTAATTATCTTGTGGAGTATCTTTTAAAAGTGCCAAATCCTCTGATAATAGGTATCTCTTGCGAGTTTCTTCTTCCAAACTGTTTATTTCAAACCCACCACTACCAAATGGATAAGTCGTTGGGGAGGCTTCTTTTTCTTTAATTGCCTTATTTAGTAGGGCTCTCAGTGTTTTCAAATAATATTTTCGTGTATTACCACAACAGTTGTCTTTTTCCAAAGCAACGTTAAAAGCATTTACATATTTAATATCAACTTCAGGGAATAAGCGTTCTTTTATTTTCTTATCATATTTCCCTAACACATGAAGCGTTCTTTCATACGCTTTTGCATTTCCGATATGATTTGTCGCTTTCAAAATATCGATTTGCTTTAGAAAGTAATCATATACTTTACCTCGTTTAGATACACCTAAAAATTCTTCTTCAAATTGATTTAATGTCCAATCTATCCGATTTTCAGCAAACTTTCTTAGTATGACATCTTTTCTTTCTTCGTAATGGTTAAGTAAAGTATTATATTTTTCATGGTTAGGATTTACACGCTTATCCTTTTTAAACCGGGCAGTTTCTTCATTCCATTGGTCTTCTTTAGCAGTTAATCCTAAATCAATGTACTTTCTTTTTCCGTCTTTCGTGATTCTTAAACACACAGGAAAACTCCCGTCTTTTTTCTGATTGCTTTTATAAATCAGCACACCAAATTTTGCCATAATAATTTTATTTTAAATTATACTTCTTTCTATATTCTACGAACGGAAGTTTTATCCAGTTCTCAATGGATAAATAAAATTACTGGCTTGCAAGGAATCAACAATGAAAATATTAGTTTTTCTCGTATAAGTGTTTGATTATTATATATTCCAGATGAAAATCTTTTTTAAGAATATTTTTCCGACATATTCCATAAAACTTTTTATATCTTTATACGTGTAACAAAATTATACATATCACAAATCTGACCTTTAAGGTTTCTTTTTATCCCTTCCTAAATTTCGATTACATTTTGATTACAGTTTTCATCTAACTTAATACCAATAGGAGGAAAATTAAGGTAAGTGGATACAAATACAACACACAGATATATAATCTGATACGAATAAATACAATCTATCTTTCAACAGCTGGGGGGGCGTGTTGTCGCAGGTTCAAATCCTGTCATCCCGACTACTGAAAATCAAGAGGTTAGACCAAAAGCCCGACCTCTTTTTTATTGTGGCGATTAAGGTTTTATTAAGGTTTTTGGGAAACTTAATGCATCAGATACTAATGGCAATACTAAATTCATTTGGTATTATATCGTTCAATCAATTATAAAACTATAAATATATTTACATTTCCCCATCATAGTAGAATATCTACCTATTTATCGGATGTTATTTCCTATTTCGCTATATCTGTCGGCAGTAACCCAAAAAACAAATATAGATATGTAGATATAAAGCCCTTAAAATAAGGAACAACATATTGTCAAAGCGTTTGCCTTATTATGGTGCAGTTGGAACTTCGACACTTTTAACATGCTACGACACAATAAGCAACGACTCAGGTAGAAATACGTGGGCGTTTTTGTTATGTAGCATAGGTAATCGAAGACCTCAACGGCAAACAAGAAATTACCCACGTTTTCCGTTAACAAATTTCTTCATACAGGATAACAGATTCTGACATTGACAAGGGATATTTTCGCGATGCAAATTTAAAAGTCATGGAACAGATACCCATAAAATTCTATCGGCAGGCAATCATTTACCAGACTGTCCGCCAATATGCCAACATCGGCCATCCTTTTATATAACTGATTTTAAATACAATACATCTTATTACAATTATCTATCTTCATTATTATTCTATACTTATCATCTACCTCATCACTTGATGGTATCATCACTTATGTGTTATACACCCCATACTCATTCTTTTACGGGATAGAATATTTTCATTATCGAAGCCACAAATATACCTCATCACTTTTATTCTTCTATTACGCTCTATAAGACAAGATATTTATTAGGGAATAAATACACCGACATGATGAGGTATAATCCCTATACGGTTCTATTTCACAACTTATTTTTCTTTTAGACAGGTATATATAAAAAAGGGAACCATTTACGGCTCCCTTAGTATGTTTCTTTGTACTATCACTCCTATTTTGATTCTTCACTGTCCAAATCCACATCTTCCACTTCTCCGCTTTGTAATCCCAACACATCTTTTGCATTGAGAGGAGTTACAACAGATTTTCCGGTTTTCTTTTCTAATTCTAATCTTGCATTAAGGGCAATTGTTCAACCTTGTTTAGCAACATCTATATGCTCATCAAAAGATTCCGGGTTTTGTACCTCTGATATTTCCTTTGTAGAAAGTTCTGCAAGCATATTCAATACCAGTTCCTTATTAGTCATGTTGTCCCGTAGATTCTCTTTCTTCAACCCTTTGAACTGTTTATATTCCTTAGCCGTTTTTCCTGCCCAGGTCTTATAGATGATATCTGTTAGAGTAGCAAACTGTACACCCTCCTGTAATCCATGCCGTTTCCATTCATCCGTTAAGTCCTTACGGATTTCTATACTTTTGAGCCGTTGATTAATCCAGTTGTCGGAATATCCCAACCGTTTGTAATCCATCATAGCCTGCTGAATAGACAGTTCCGGGTCTTGCATTTGGTCAAGTCGTTCCTTAGCTACTTGTGCCATCCACAACTTGAAAGGTTCTGCTTTAGGAGAGGGTATGGATTGTATCAACCGAAACAATTGCTCGGTATCAGCAACATCTGTCTTATAATACTTACCGTCAGATGAGGGCATTTTCAGTTGACTACAATTTGTAGTCAACTCACTTCCCTCTTTTTTAGACGAGTTTTTAACACACTCCAATACTTCCTTGGATTAGGACTATCAGTTAATACCGCTATCACATCTACTATTGAGAAATACCATTCCTCTTTGTCACTGTCCCATACGGTACGGACTTTCTTTTCTTCGAAGACTTTGATTGCATTCTGTTTTGTCATATCACCCGGCTTTTGATTGTTACAAATATACCTGTTAGGAATGAGTTATCCTATAATTACCGACTGTCGTTTTAGACGATTTGAGCCACAAAAATATTCTACTGAATAACTCTATCCGTTTTTAAGATTGTCTTGGCTGTACCGTTCCCATAGACGATTATTTTTATTAAAACAGTTATATACATATTTACACTTATAAATATACATTTAGGATAAACATGTATATAAACACCTAAATTTGATCTTATTCGTCGATAGTCAAATAAGATACTTCAGCTAATTACAACCCTACCAATTATTGCTTGCTTTATAAGTAAAACCAATGTATATTCCAACACCAACTCTACTATCAATCACTTTACCCCCAAAATGCTTAGTAAACAATAAGGAATCGATTTATCTATTATCTTTGCCACATGACGATTCAGCGAATAACTCCCGAAGAACTATGGTCAAGGCAGCAAATCAGCAGTCTTGACACAGACTATAAGTTGTGGGACAAAAAGAGAACCTCTATACAGGCATTTTCCCAAATAAGCCCAAGTTGTATCTTCACTGTCGATGTATTCAAAAAAAGATATGATTTTGCTTCCGATCATTTTACAGATCTTTTCGGCTACAACTCCAAGCAAATAAAAACGATCAGAAAACAGGGTAACCTACTGGAAGAAAGAATCCATCCTGACGACCGGGCGCAACTTCCCGCCTTTCAGATAGAGCACGGGCTGTTTATCTATTCACTTCCACAAGAAGAAAGGAACGATTATCAACAGGTATTTCAAATTCGTATGCAGAATGTACGGCAACAATATGTAAATGTCATCAGTCGCCACCAGGTCGTCCAAAAGGACAGGAAAGGCAAGGCTTACTCAGCAAAGAGATCGCTTATAAACTACACCTCAGTATCTATACCGTAAATAACCACCGGAAACATATTCTATCCAAACTACAAGCCGGTAATGCTATCGAAGCCATAAACCGGGCCGAGGATTACGGCCTCCTTTATTAATCACGGCAGCCAATCCAAACTATTGGTCAGCGGATGTTCCTGTCGCCACCGTTCCAATTCCTCGTAACTGCGGACACCTCCTGTAAAAACGGCATGGTATATCTCGATCCCGGGAATCATTACGCCATCCGGCACCTCATACTTGATCCGAAGTATCGTTTCCCGAAGCCCGGGTGTGAGCAGTTTTGCAATAGCGGCAGTGACATTTTCCACCACCCCGTCATATTTCGAACCTTTGCGGATGTGAATCAGATCGAATTTCCATGTATGCAGCTCCTGATCTTCATACAGAACATGCCACTCGATACATTCTTCTTCGGTATGAACCAGGTTTTTGTATTGAATCTCTTTCAGTTTAAGCCGCTCTGCCAATTCCTGCATAACCGAAAAACTCTCCGTAATATCGAGTTTCCCGGTATAGATGTGCAGATCGATATCCCTGCTTTTCATTAACAAACCTGACTTGAGCGAACCGACCAAATGTACGGTAGCCCCGATACGTTCCCAAGCCGGAATAATACCCGTTTCATCGAGTAATTTCCAGGCATTTTGCTGATTTTGTTCTGCGAGTTCGATAATATCCATAAGAGTTTATTTTGTGGGGATAAAAATACAAAACTCCCGACGATAGCTATATAGCTACAATTAGCTATTTTTCCCCTGTTCCGGAGCAAGGGAATCATGTGAACAATAGAAAGATTGATCTTATTATTCCCCAAATAAACATTCTTATCAATAATACAAGATTATTTAAGGAATTAGCCCGGAATATTTTTAATAACTTCATCATGCAAAGCCACCGAAATAATCCCTATTTTTGTCCGGGACATTGCTGTGAAAGTGCAGAGTGGCAAAGCAAACGCTTAATAATAATCACGATGGAAGAACAAGAGCACGTTCTTTTTATAAAAAATATGGTTTGTAACCGATGTATTCTGGTTGTATCAGAAATGCTCAAAAACCTGAATTTCAATCCACTCCGGATTGAATTGGGTAAGGTTGTCATCGAAGAACCGTTGAAACCGGCAGACCGGTTTCTGATCCGGAAAGCACTTGAAGCGCTCGGGTTCGAATTGCTCGACGATAAACGCCATCGTCTTATCGAACAAATCCGTACTGCCATTATCGAACTGGTCCATTATGAAAATAATCTCTCTAAATTGAAATTATCCGAATATTTAAGCGGGAGATGTCATTACGACTACAGTTTGCTAAGTAAACTTTTTTCCGAAGAAAACGGTATCAGCATAGAGAAATACTATATTGCTCAAAAAGTAGAACGCATCAAAGAATTACTCATTTACGACGAGCTGACGATCGGCGAAATAGCCACACAGCTTCAATATTCGAGTGTCGCTCATTTGAGTTCCCAGTTCCGGCAGGTAACCGGAATGTCTCCCAGTGAATTTAAACGTCTGAAAGGCAACAAACGCTCCCCTTTGGATAAAGTGTAAGATATAAATCATATCCATAATTTTATAACAGTACATCGGCCGGTATACCTTATCTTTGTCCGGAAAGAGATCATATAAAGGTTAAGCGTATGAAAATAAAAAAAACTTTTCCGGTGGTAGGAATGAGTTGTGCCTCTTGTGCAGCGAGAATAGATAAAGTCATTCATGAACAACCCGGTGTATGTGAAGCCAATATAAACTACGCAACCGCCCAGGCCCAGGTCGTCTACGATACGGAGATCTGTTCTGTTCAGGCCTTGAAAAATGCGGTGCAAGATGCAGGATACGATCTGCTGACCGAGACAGACCAACAGGGCGAGGAGAAGGCCAAACAAATACAAAACGAAAAATACCGTTTATTGAAAATTCAGACCTTCGGGGCTACTTTATTATCGCTACCGATCATGGTCATCAGTATGGTGTTTGTGAATATTCCTTACATGAACTATGTTTTATGGTTCCTTTCGACCTGTGTCGTTTTAGGTTTCGGAAACAGATTCTACCTCAGTGCCTGGCAGCAATTGAAACACGGTACTTCCAATATGGATACCCTGGTTGCCAACAGCACCGGTATCGCTTATCTATTCAGTGTATTCAATCTATTGTTCCCGGATTTCTGGTTATCGCGGGGGATAACGCCCCATTTGTATTTCGAGGCTGCAAGCGGTATTATAGCTTTTATTCTTCTGGGCCGCTTACTCGAAGAACGGGCGAAACAAAACACCTCAACGGCTATCCGTAGACTAGCGGGTCTGCAACCCAAAACAATTACGATCGTTACCGGATCGGGCGAACAAACCGTACCGATCGAAAATGCCCGGATCGGAGATACGATAGCTGTAAAACCCGGAGAACGTATCGCTGTTGACGGGACGGTAATAAGCGGGGATTCATACGTCGATGAAAGCATGCTCAGCGGTGAGCCTATAGCCGTACACAAACAAGCCGGCGAAAAGGTATATGCCGGAACGGTGAATCAGAAAGGGGCTTTTCATTTCACTGCCGACAAAACAGGGGCCGATACCATGCTGGCTCAAATCATCCGCATGGTGCAAGATGCCCAGGGAAGTAAAGCCCCGGTACAGAAACTGGTAGATAAAATAGCCGGTATTTTCGTACCCGTTATCATCGGTATAGCCTTGTTGACTTTCGGGTTGTGGTGTTTATTCGCACCGACTGCCGGTTTTTCCCACGGTCTGCTGGCTATGATCACCGTCCTCATCATTGCCTGCCCCTGTGCCCTGGGCCTGGCTACTCCGACAGCACTCATCGTAGGAATCGGAAAGGGAGCTGAACACGGCATTCTGATAAAAGATGCGACAAGCCTGGAGATTGCCCGGAAAATCGATACGATTGTATTAGATAAAACAGGTACGATAACCGAAGGGCATCCAAGGGTCGTAAATACTTACTGGCATACAGAAACAACGGAAGCCCGGAAAATAATATACAGTCTGGAACGTTTGTCGGAACATCCGCTGGCAGAAGCGATAGTCAGGGAATTCGGACAAGAAACATCCATTCCGGTCACCGGATTCGAAACGATACCGGGTAAAGGAATAAAAGGCCGGACAGGCGATGAAACCTATTACGCCGGAACCGCTGAATTACTCACAGACAATGGCGTCATCCTCCCGGAACCCTTAAAACAAAGGGCCGAAAGTTGGCTCAAAGAAGCCAAGACAGTCGTCTGGTTCGGTCATTCGACCCAGGCCCTGGCCATAATCGCGATCACCGACGAGATAAAACCGACCTCATTGCAAGCCATCCGGCAGATGGAAAAAATGGGGCTGACCGTTTACATGCTGACCGGAGATAATGCCGGTACAGCACAGGCTATAGCCCGAAAAGCAAACATCGGCC
Source organism: Odoribacter splanchnicus DSM 20712 (assembly GCF_000190535.1). Lineage (GTDB taxonomy): Bacteria > Bacteroidota > Bacteroidia > Bacteroidales > Marinifilaceae > Odoribacter > Odoribacter splanchnicus. The sequence goes on along the minus strand of NC_015160.1, from coordinate 3,997,467 downwards.
ATTACCGGTCGGGCGTTCTTCCTCACGACAAAGCTATCTTTATCGAACAATTGCAACAAAAAGGTGCCCGGGTAGCGATGGTCGGCGACGGAATAAACGATAGCGCAGCATTGGCACAGGCAGATTTGAGTATCGCTATGGGAAAAGGAAGTGATATCGCCATGGAAACCGCCATGGTCACCATCCTTTCCTCCGACCTGCTGAAAATACCGGAAACGATCCGTTTATCACGGCTGACGGTGAAAACCATCCGGCAAAATCTGTTCTGGGCTTTTATTTACAACCTGGTCAGTATTCCTATTGCAGCAGGCATACTTTATCCGGTTTGCGGTTTCCTGCTCAATCCAATGATCGGCGGAGCAGCTATGGCATTCAGCAGTGTGAGTGTAGTAAGCAATAGTTTACGGCTGAAACGGAAAAAAATAAGCCTTATCCCGAGGGGGAACGAGGTACGGATCGAAGAAGTTGAACCTATAAATAAAAAAGTCATGAAAAAAAGATTTACTATCGACGGCATGATGTGTGGTCATTGCCGTGCACACGTTGAAAAAGCACTGAACAGCATCGACGGTGTAAAAGCAATCGTAACGCTCGATCCTCCGGAAGCGACAATCGAATTCACAGATAAAGAATTTTCTTTAAACGAGTTACAACAAGTCATCCAGAATAAAGCCGGAGACTATAAATTACACGATTTGGAATAATGTACGCGCCAATCGCATGAATCCTCTAAAGTACCAGGACAATTCGGACAACCATTTATTATTATTCAACGATCCCCTTCAACGCCGAAGGTATGCCTGTTCGCTGATCATGATACTACTGATGACAGGAGTTGCCGAAATCCTGCATGAGAAAGAGATTATATAATAAAATGATTATCCTTGCTCCAACAAGTTCTTATCTGTCAAGAAATCCAAGAGTCCGACAGTCAACACACCGAGTTCGTCCTCCTTGCGATGAATGTCATCACCAACAATGACAATCTTACGAAAGTGGTCATTGATTGACAATAATGGGCGACGTTCTTGCTGTTCCTTTTCTGGCGTAGGCATGTGGAAAGCCGACTGGATATAGACCCTGTATGGAGGGCGGTTCACCACAAAGTCTACCTCCAACTGTTTTCTGATAAACTTACCGTTCTTATCCTTGCCACCAAGTTCAACCAATCCTACGTCCACATTATATCCTCGACTGCGAAGTTCATTATAGATAATGTTTTCCATAATGTGTGTTTCCTCCTGCTGTCGATAGTTGAGAATGGCTGCACGTATGCCGACATCAGCGAAGTAGTATTTCGTCTCGGTACCAATATATTTTCTGCCTTTCACATCATAGCGCAAGGCTTCCTCTATCAAGAATGAGTCTTTCAGATAGTCAATGTATTGTTTTATAGTGTCTCTTTTTATGGTTACCCCTTGTGAAGATTGAAAGGTATTGGCTATTCTCGTTGGATTGGTTGATGAACCAATGCCCGAGGCTATTACACGCACCAATTCCTTCATTCCTTCAGGATTACGCAGATGGTTGCGCTCAATTACGTCACGCAGATAGGTCGTTTCATACAGACCACGCAAATAGTCTGTTTTCTTTTCTTCCGTTTCAAGCAAAGCCACCTGTGGCAGTCCTCCAAAAGTATAGTAATCCAACCAAGCTTTGCGTATATCGCCACCAATACCATTAAAGTACTCGTCAAAGGTGAGAGGCCAGATGCGTATCTCGTCACCTCTGCCTCGAAACTCAGTCACAACATCACTTGACAGGAAACGAGAGTTTGAGCCTGACACATACACATCTACATTCCGCATGTGTGTCAAGCTAAGAATAACCTCCACAAATTCTTCTACAAGTTGTACCTCGTCCAAGACTATATAATAAGGATTGCCATCATCCACAACCTTTGAATCTATATAATCGAGCAAGGAATCAGGCTTTCTCAACCGTCTGTTTCGGAAATCATCAAGTTGTATTTCTATGATGTGACTATTAGTCACCCCATGTTCCAACAACCAGTTATGCCAGATATCAAACAACAGGAAAGACTTTCCACATCGTCTGACACCTGTTATAATCTTCACAAGACCGTTTCCACGTCCTGCAATAAGTTCATCCAAGTATTTCTTACGTTCAAATATCATATTAGAGTATTGTTTTTGATACTGGTATCACATTTTACACCGCAAAGATAATAGTTTTATCCCAAAAGCCAGCACAATCAATGAAAAAACTGCGTTATCAAGTAAAAAAACACTAAAACGTAGCATCGTAAACTACATAAAAATGCTTTTTAGAACAAAGGGGCTAACATGTAATCACACCCTACGTTCAAGGGAGTCGTTTCAACCGTACCCCTTTATGAATTTCGTCATATAACTTCCATTCACCACATTATGTGGTCAGTTAAAAGCGCCCCCTCCCAAACCTTATTCCGTGATTCTTGATGTGATCGAAAGTTAAATACGTTAAATATTCACCTTTTTGTATCTAATCAGAATCCATACGGTCACTTTTCTACCGTTTAGAGTGTATAGTACTGATAATCAACTAATAATAGATACTTATAACAAAATAATAATGTTATCCGGTATACAACTTTGGTTTTATGGGACCGACCATATGTTCCTTTCCCGTCAGTCCACCACAACATCTTTTGAAGGCACTCCGATCAATCCCATCGCCCCCCCCTCTGATTACAATGTCGTAAAACCGGGCAGATCTTAGCAATTCAGGCCCGATATCAGGACCAGGAAGGTACCGTAATGCCGACAATGTAACAGCCATTGCTTACTTCAACTCACAATGGGAAATTAATACCTTGATATCACTCCCAAACAGTACCGGGACGACTGGATGAGACCGGCATTTCGGGGTAATAATAAGCATATGAACGATTTCCTGATCAGAGTTTCTGTTTCAAATGTCCGGCAGAGATTTCTACAGTATTTCCTGCCAGAATTTTGTCGTTTGAAACATTGTTCGTAACTTTGCGAACAATAAAACTGATTTATGGGGAAGACTAAAGATTATACAGACGAACAAGAACGAATAGCCCGCTACGCTAAAGCAATGGGACATCCGGCCCGAATGGCTATCCTGCAATTTCTGGCAGGACGGGAAACCTGCTTTTTCGGAGATATCCATGAAGAATTACCGATAGCCAAAGCAACGGTTTCACAACACTTGAAGGAATTAAAGGAAGCCGGATTGATACAGGGAGAAATAGAGGCACCGAAAGTGAAATATTGTATCAACCGGACCAATTGGGAGGAAGCCAAACGATTATTTTCAGTTTTTTTCTGTCATTGTAAAGACAAAAAATCTTGTTGCTGAAAACAGCAGGCTTTTTTATGCGAATATTGTTCGTAATTCTACGAATTACAAACAATAATAACAAGAATCTTGTATGATGAGAATTATTCACTATTTAATATTTTGAAACGATGGAAATTAAAGTATTAGGAACAGGCTGTGCAAGTTGTAAAGCACTTTATACAGCAGTAATACAAGCTGTATCGGAAACCGGTATTGAAGCGAAGGTCGTAAAAGTAGAGGAACTGACCGAGATTATGAAGTATAACGTAATGAGCATGCCGGCCTTGGTAATCGACGGTAAAGTGGTATCGAGCGGCCGAAAGCCGACCGTTAGTGAGGTTAAAAAGTTACTTGTAAAATAAACGACCATGCGACTCACAACTTTATTGATTACATTGACTCTATTCTCCGCCTGCAGAGAAAAGCAAAGCAGAAACTTGCAGCTACAGGAACAAACCGTAACCGGCGACCGGGTGGAGGTAATTTATTTTCATGGGAAACAACGTTGTATGACTTGTAAAAGCATCGAGGCACAGACAAAAGAATTGCTGACAGGAAGTCTCGCAGAAGCAGTGAAAACCGGACAGATCGTATACCGGACAGTAGATATTTCGGATAAAGAAGGAGAAAAAATAGCGGATCGGTATGAAGTCACCTGGTCATCTCTGTTTGTAAATCGCTGGAAAGATGGGCAGGAACAGCGAAACAATATGACAGAATTTGCTTTTTCGAAGGCAACAAGCGATCCCGAAGGATTTAAAGCAGGATTGAAAGAAAAAATTGAAATATTGATGAAATAAATAATGGAATCTCCGGACATTTTGATGAATAGCGGTCTACCTGTCGCGACAGCTTTCGTACTGGGTTTACTGACCGCAATAAGCCCCTGCCCTTTAGCAACAAATATAACGGCTATCGGTTTTATCAGCCGGGATATCGGTAACCGGAAACGAATTTTTCGAAACGGGTTACTTTATACCTTGGGGCGGATTATTACCTATACAGTCCTGGGCCTGCTGGTTATCCCCATTTTACGGGAAGGAGCAAGTATGTTCGCCATACAAAAAGGAATCAGTCAGTGGGGGAAATGGATTATTTCACCTTTACTATTGCTTACCGGTGGATTTATGCTATGGGGTCAACGGTTGAATCTTCCGAAATTCGGTTTTTCGGGAGACAATGAAAAACTGCAAAACCTGAAAGGTGGTGTAGGTAGTCTGACATTGGGTATATTATTTGCCTTGGCTTTCTGTCCGACAAGCGGGGTTTTCTACTTCGGTCTGCTGATACCGATGGCAGCGATCTCAACAGGCGGGATGTGGTTTCCTGTTGTTTTTGCTGTAGCCACAGCTTTACCGGTAGCGGTAGTGGCCTGGCTGCTGGCCTACAGTATTGCAGGAATCGGACGTTTCTACAATCGCCTACAGGTGTTCGAACGATGGATGCGAAGGATTGTCGGCTGGTTATTCACCGGCACCGGCCTCTATTATCTGATCAGGTTATTATAAAAATCGGAGGAAGGAATGAAAAGACAACTGATAAAAACAGGAATAACGGTTACTTTACCTATAGTTATCCTTATAGTTCTCCTTGCATTACAGGATACTTTCATCCGGCTAGGTTCCACCCGAATGAGCCGGATGCAAAACGAAACGACGGCAGCAAGCATAGCAGATAGCATACAAATCTTGTACAACTACAAAGACCGACGCGATACAGGACTGCAATATACTTTTCTGGAATTCGGAGCGATGGGTTGTATAAGCTGCCGGAAAATGGAACGTGTCATGGAAGATATCCGAACAACATACGGCAAAAGAGTTAAAGTTCGGTTTATGAATGTGTCGAAGCAAGAAACACAGGAATGGACGAAATATTTCGGGATCGCCGCCATTCCTACACAAATCATATTAGATAATAACGGACATGAAATATTCCGGCACACAGGCTTTATTTCAGCAGAAGATCTGGGAACGGTATTCAAATAATTTTATAATGACAAGAGAGAAGTAAACAATTCGATTATGATACAGAAATTTGCAGATTGGTTGGTCAACGGGATTTTCGGCCTAGAGGCAAAAAGTCATCTGGGAGAAGCCGTGAATTTCTTTTTTTACGATACGGTGAAAATCATCCTATTATTATTCTTAATCAGCGTAGTGATGGGAGTAGTAAATGCTTATTTCCCGATCGGGCGGTTACGTCACTATCTAACTACCCGCCGGTTATATGGGCTGGAGTATGTATTTGCCGCTTTGTTCGGAGCGATAACGCCATTTTGCTCATGCTCATCCATTCCGTTATTCATCGGCTTCGTCAAAGGCGGGATTCCCCTGGGAGTTACGTTAAGCTTCCTGATTACCTCTCCGCTGGTAAATGAGGTAGCGGTAGCCATGTTCCTGGGTACATTCGGAGTGAAAATCACAGTTGTATATGTGGTAAGCGGTATTTTATTGGGAATTATCGGCGGAATCGTTTTGAACCGTTTCAGGTTAGAACGTTACCTAAGCGATTGGGTGAAAAGCATTCAGCAAAATTCGGAAACAGAAAGTGAATCCTGGGAAAATACCGGAACGCCTTTTATGAAACGGTTACCGGTCATTCTGCGTGATGCCTGGGGTATTGTAAGAGGTGTATTGCTATATGTGATCATCGGTATTGGCATCGGAGCAGCCATGCATGGATTCGTCCCCGAAGGATTTTTCGAAACTTATATGTCGAAAGAACACTGGTATGCAGTATCGTTGTCGGTCATTCTGGCAGTTCCCATGTATGCCAACGCTGCAGGGATTGTTCCTGTCATTCAGGTTTTTGTAGCCAAAGGAATCCCGGTAGGAACAGCCATTGCGTTCATGATGGCCGTAGTAGGGCTTTCATTACCCGAAGCGACACTTTTAAAGAAAGTGATGACCTGGCGGCTGATCGGGATATTCTTCGGCACAGTGGCCGCTTTTATTATCCTATCGGGATTTATATTCAATATGATCTTATAGACCGCTATTTCCCTTCAATCCGATCTGATCATTTTTTAGCCAGGTATCCGAAAACCTGCAGCCTGGCTAAAAAATGCAAATTCATCCTCCAGGCTATGACCGACAGAATGCCACGACTTAGAGCATAAACCGAAGAACTCTTTTTTTGTATTGTGTTCCAAGCCATCTCATCTTTAATCTGATGATAACCATGTACTCATATATAACGTATTCCCTATCCATCCTGCCGGACAACTTTCCGACACAAACAATCCGTCAGATGATCGTCGATAAACCCTGAAGCCTGCAAATGGGCATAACAAATCGTAGTTCCGAAGAATTTAAATCCACGCTTTTTCATATCTTTACTCATGGCATCGGATTCGGGTGAAGACACCGGAATTTCACTCAATGACCGAAAAGCATTGATAATCGGCTTCCGGTCAGGAAAAAACGACAGTGTATAATCATAGAAACTACCGAACTCCTTTTGTATGGCAAGGAATAGCCTTGCATTGGTGATTGTCGACTTAATTTTCAAACGATTTTTCACAATACCGTCAAACTGCATTAACCGTTCGACATCTTCATCGGTCATTTGTGCAACCAATCCGGCATCGAAATTGTAAAAAGCTTTACGATATCCTTCACGTTTTCTAAGAATCGTTATCCAACTCAAGCCCGCCTGTGCACTCTCCAACACCAGAAACTCAAACAGCCTCCTATCGTCGGTTACCAATTTTCCCCACTCCTCATCATGGTATTTCACATACAGTTCGTCTGTTTTACACCAACCGCAGCGTCCGTTTATTATATCCTGCATCATCATCATATTTTATTACGGCATAAAGATAATAGATTCACAGCCACGTACCAACGATCGGCAAGCGATTCTATCCTCCCTCTCTCCCCCTTTCTTACACCTTGTTAAATATAAGTAATATATAGCTTATATATAAACAATTTAGCACTAAATTATGGTGGTTGGAATATGATTTTTATACACATACTTTTTGTTATTAATTGGTTATACATAAAATTTCAATTTAATTCATATCTCTAATTGAAATACGTAAATTGGTGAATAATATTTCTATTGGGTATATATAATTAAATTTGCTACAATTTTCCACCAAATAAAAAAAGCAATAGAAGTGAATCTATTGCCAGTATATTTTATCTGTGATGATATTTTATTCTAATTTACGTTTGTATAACTCAACCTTCTCTTTTAATGGCAGTAGTTCTGTTTGAATTGTAGCCCACACCATTTCATCACTGATTTGATAATAATCATGTACCAAAACATGGCGCATTCCAATTATAACTTTCCATTCAACTTCTGGATGCTTTTCTTTAAATTCATTTGTCAGTAAATATGCCGCTTCTCCAATTATCTGTAAATTTTTGATAACGGCAAACGGAGTGTCTTATTTCCCTTGTACCCGTCAAAACTGATACCTTTAGTAACTTCGAACAAGTTATCAATTGCCTCTATTATATGGGACAAGCGGTTGATATCTTTAGGCTTCTCTCTCATAGATCAATATTTTATCCTGTTCAGCCGATTCTTTAGCGAAATCTTTCAACTGTCCTTCTTCCACCAAATCAATTTTCTTGTGCAGAAGAGATTGTAAGGCGTTCACAATACCGATATACTTGAAAAGAGTAACATTAGCATTCTTGTCAAAGCGTACAAGTATATCAATATCACTCTCCCTTGATTCTTCTCCACGAGAATAAGAACCAAACACCCATGCTTTCTCAACTGGTTGTAGCGTGAAGAACTCTCTTAGTTTATTGATAATAGCTTGTTTCATATTTGCTCTTTTTGCAAAAATAGTGAATGTTGATGAGAAAACCATGATGTTACGAGCAACTAATGGTTAAATATTTAAGTCAGTGACTTTTCCTCAGAGTTGGCATATAATACCTAAAATGAAGGAAATCGCTCACTAACTACAATTCTGTTATGAGGAATATCTAAAATGCAATATTCTTTATCTTCAAAGCTGTCTACATAAAAATGAATCAATACATCATTACATACATAAATATTTGATATTCTGGCATATTTACTTTGTCGTATCCTATTCTACAAGTACCTTTGTACATGTAAATGATTGGTCTGATGTTCTTTCCTGAATTAGATACTCTTTTGTTTGTTAGAAAAATTTGTTCCTATGAAATTACATGAGAAAGGAAAAACCTCCAATTCAGAATGGTTTGGTGTAGAACATTATCGAATTTTCCATGAAATGGATTTATTCAGGTATGTAAACATGGAGAGATTACAAATGTTATATCCTGATATTTTTAGAAATCCCAAACCGAAGTCTATCATCCCCTCGCACCCAAGTTGACATACGCACGATGAGTCAACGTAAAATCATATTAACAAAATATGATTATAAACAGACATTTTTAAATAATAATCACCCCTTTTGCATTACAATTTAATATAAGTATCTGTTGCCACGGTTGCAGAAATAGATGTTCCAGCGGGAATTACAGCCTGTTTGCCTTTTAATAATAAAAATAAAGGACAAACAAATATTTTATAGTGCCATTTATAATTGTATATAGAGAGTAGAATTTTGTATTTTTCCACTAAATGGATTTACCGCTTAATATTATTCTTGTAGTAATTTTTCCACTTCATTTTTCAAACGGGGGAGGTGATTGACAACAATACTCCAAAGAATATCAACCGAAAGACTATCATAACCATGTACGATATAATTACGAGCGTCCACGATTTTACGAGCGTTAGTGATGGCTATATCCTTGTTCTCTTTTAATATCCTGTTCATCGCCTCACCGATAATTTCAATGCACCTCTCAATCGCTCTTTGTAAACGTATATCTCGACAAAATTCTTCAAACAATTTTGGTTGTCCCTCGAAAAATGTTTCAATGTCATCAATCGCATTAAGTATATCTTGCAAGTGTTTCTTGGTAAAGTTATCCATATATTAATGCTTTGGTTTGCTCGATAGTTTCTTTCAAATAATGATTACGAATAGCGTGTTCTTCCAGTAAATCAACTTCTCTTCCCAATATATCTTCTAAAGCGTATTTCAAGTCAAAGAAATTACTAAAATAATCTGTTACTTGTGCTTTGTCGAAATTAACTATGAAATCAACATCGCTTTCTTTATTAAAACGATTCGTGAGGATAGAACCAAATACGAATAATTTACTAACCTTGTACTTCTTGCACAAGGCAATGATTTTATCCATATTTAATTCAATCAGATTCATGTAGTCATTCTCTTTTTGCAAATATAGTGATTGTTGAAGACAAAACAAAAACGCTAGAAATAACAGATTATTAAGTGTTGGTTATTTTTGATATATTGTCAAGTGTTTGATAGTAAATAGAAGTAAAAATATGAAATTCAAGCCAGCAACTTTATAAATAATATAAAATACTGGCTTTTCTTTTTTATATTACTATTTCTTACTTTCAGCTTCCCAGATTGTATTTAAAACCTGTTGAAAGTTGGCAAGTGGTATATGCTCTATTGATAAAGATTGTTCCGCACGAGTATCCTTTACATGATAACAGGGGCTATTTTGCTGGTAAGGGTTAAACGTGTCACCATTGAAATTTATTTCCGTTAGTTCATACTTATCGAATCGTATCGAGTTCACAGGGTCGAGTTTGTCGTTAAAGAATCCCAACGTGACCGATCTGGTGTTCATGTAAGTAAAGTTCTGCCATTTATACATTCCAACTAGACAATGGATTTTTTATATGAAGTTACAGGTAAACCTAACCTTTGAGCAACTTCAAGTATATCTATTCCTTTTATTTTTTTTAAACAAAATGCATACTAATCTCTATTATGCCATAGATGAATCTTTATTATTACATACATATCGTTAGAAATATAAAGGTAATAAATATTTATAACTGCGATATTTTTCCCCTTTTCTTTATATAAATAGTATTCTAATAACTAATATTGACATAAAATAGATTCTAAATCATACAAGTTTGTTTATTGAGATTTTTTACACAGATCTAGTAGTTAGGAAACCTATAGCCAGAAGATACATTGTTATATACCATTCTGGCTAAAATTCACCTTACTAAATTTATCAACTTTAGATGCAACTAAAGTAAATTACTCATAATTTCATCCATTTGCTTATCATCAAACTTACTAAGATATATTTCTGTTGTCTTTATATCTTGGTGTCCTAATGCTTGGGAGATTAGAGCTATATTAACACCTGTATTCTTCAAAATGCTAGCAAATATACCCAAACTTACATACTTTGGTTTTCTATCTTTTGTAACCCGAAGCATTAAAGGGGATTTTCCATTAGAAAGCACCTTAGATTTGTAACAAACCACTGATACAGAAGCATTCATACTAAATTTCTGGTTGACGTTCTGGTTGACGAAAACCACCCATTTCACCCAAAAATCACGACAATAAAAAAACAGCTACTTTCGTAACTGTCTCATTTTCTGTCGGGGTGACAGGATTCGAACCTGCGACCCTCTGCTCCCAAAGCAGATGCGCTACCGGACTGCGCTACGCCCCGTTTTGAATTCGGATGCAAAGGTAATCATTGAAATTGAAAAAACAACGGTTTAGGGAGATTTATTTACAAGGATAGAGGGGGGATCAGAAAAGATGTAACTATTTTTTCACGGTTTCGTCACCGGATCGTCACAAACTTTGGTTTTATTTGCTATAACCAAATATATAATCCAATCTGTAGTCTTTTCTTAAAAGAAAGAGCTGCTCCGACTCAGAACAGCTCTTCTTATTTTATAGACCTAAGGACTTATTGGGGGTATCACCCAATTCAAATACCAATTCGCCACCGGAGATGATTTCGTCATGGGAAATCCACAATCGGTCGAGCGGTTTGCCATTCAGCCAGATCTTTTGGATATAGACATTTTCGGGGGGAATTGTTCAGGGCCTTTACCATAAACTTCTTGCCGGGATAAAATTTCGGATCGAGTTTCAGCACAGCTTCATTGAAGACAGGCCTGGTCGGTTCGTATAGGGTTTTGAAGAATAGTTAAACAAAAAAGGCACATGATGATCGGGTTCGTTGGGATGATTATAGTAATCACTCCACAGAAAATCCTTCGTCGTACGGTCGAAGAAAAGTTCCAATTCCTGAATAAAGAAAACCTCTCCCCTCAATGCCTTCATACCCTCGATATCGTGAGGCACAAACCAACCTTGCTGAAACGGATTACTCTCGACACAACCTTGTCCCTACCGTTTTTCCCTGCCAGTTCAGTCATCGATCTTTATTCTGACGGGCCTGAAATCAGCGCACTTCGGACTTCCAGACATTCCGGTAAGCCTGACTTTTCCGATATAGGCCCGGGCTTTATCCTGGTCTCCCAGACTCTCCCATAACTTACCCGTACTCCAATCTAAATAAGCCTATTCCAGGGGGTCGGATAAATTCCCGGATACGAATCCCTGTTCCCCGTTTCCGAATTTTTTCATCGAATTCTCGCAATACTCCGCTACTTTCCGGGCATAGAAACCACGGATTCCTTTCCATCAGGAGTACAACGCATCCATCCCTGTATCGTATGGTCATTAACCTTTTCTACACGTTGTTCGGAGTTCCTTAATCCGGATAAGCTGAAAACCACAAAGCAGTTATCTTTCGAATAACTGCTTTGTGGTTAAAGGGTGGAAGATCGGGCTCGAACCGACGACCTTCGGAACCACAATCCGACGCTCTAACCGACTGAGCTACATCCACCATTTTGCTTTTGCGCTTGCAAAGATAAGGAGAATCTGTTATTCTGCAAACAAAATACCAAAAAAAATGTCTAAAATTCAGTTTTAGTCGTTCCATCCAAAACAATAAACTTGCATTCAAGTATTTACCGAGGAGGGATTTCTATATTTCCAGCTTCAATCTCACGGGCGGCATACTCCAACTGCTCGTACCATTCTTCACCATACCGAGCGATCAAAGCCTGTTTTAAAAAACGATACAACGGCATACCTGCTTGCTCACCTTTTAGCCGGGCACATCCGCAAATATCCCAACGGTTGTAATTCAGCGCTTCAAATCCTTCGTATTTTGTCACCCGGATCGGATATAAATGACAAGAAATCGGTTTACGAAAATCACACTTCCCTTCAGACCAGGCTTTTTCGATCGCACACCAACAACTTCCTTTTTCTTCTATGGCATAAGCACATTCTCCCCCTTGAATCAATGGGGTCACCAAATCCCCATCCTGATCGATCACCGAGAAACCTTGTTCCTTAACAGCTGCAATCCCTTCGGGTTTCATATAAGCCCGGATATTTTCATAGTTCGTCTCGATCCGCACCGGCTCATCCTCTTCCAAAGGGGCCCCCGAATCTCCTTCGACACAACAAATTCCCCTGCACTGCGCTAAATCACAACAAAACTTTTTTACAAAAATATCGAAACTTACGATTGTATCCTCTATCTGTATCATAGTCGAAAACCGACAACTATATGGTTTTGTTTATCATATTCATAAAGTCTGCAAAGTTTACAAACTTGACAGACTTTATAAATCATTTATTCCTGTTATTTTATCAAGCTTTTTCCGGTCATTTCTGCAGGCTGGGCAATTCCCATAATCTGCAGGATGGTTGGAGCGACATCAGCCAAAACACCGTTATTCAAAGCCTTTCCCTTTTCGTCGGTCACCCAAATGCAAGGCACCGGATTCAGCGAATGAGCCGTATTCGGAGTACCGTCGGGATTGACAGCATTGTCGGCATTTCCGTGATCGGCAATAATCAATACATCGTAACCATTGGCCTGAGCGGCAGTCACAACCTTTTCGACGCAACGGTCGACCGTTGCTACTGCCTTTTGGATCGCTGCATACACACCGGTATGTCCCACCATATCTCCGTTAGCGAAATTCAGGCAGACAAAATCAGCTGATTTAGCATTCAATTGTTCTACTAATTTTTCCGCCACTTCAGGAGCCGACATCTCGGGTTGTAAATCATAGGTAGCCACTTTCGGCGAAGGCACCAAAATCCGGCTTTCACCTTCAAACTGCGCTTCACGTCCTCCGTTAAAGAAGAAGGTCACATGAGCATATTTCTCTGTCTCGGCAATCCGCAACTGTTTCAAACCGGCCTTACTGATCACCTCTCCCAAGGTATTCTCTACATTCTCTTTATTAAACAGAATATGCAGACCTTCAAAAGTAGCGTCGTAAGGAGTCATACAACAATAATACAAAGGCATTTTCTTCATCTGCTGTTCGGGGATATCCCGTTGGGTCAAAGCAATAGTCAATTCTTTGGCGCGGTCGTTACGGTAGTTGAAGAAAATCACCATATCACCCGGTTCGATCACACCCACAGGCCGACGGTCGCTTCCGACATGTACGATCGGTTTGATAAATTCGTCGGTAATCCCTTCGTCATAAGACTGTTGGATACTTACCTCCACATGCTGCGTAGGAGTACCGATTCCATTCACAATCAAATCATAGGCTTCCTTTACACGCTCCCAACGATTATCCCGATCCATAGCATAATAACGACCGATGACAGAAGCGATCCGTCCGGTCGATTTGTCCATATGAGCCTTCAATTCTCTTATGAATCCCAGTCCGCTTTTCGGATCGGTATCCCGGCCATCCATAAAACAGTGAACAAAAGTTTTGGCTATTCCAAATTCTTTAGATACATCACATAGTTTCTTCAGATGCTCCAAAGAGCTATGTACTCCACCATCCGATACCAAGCCCATAAAATGTACTTGTTTTTTATTGTCACGGGCATAAGTAAAAGCCTTCACAATCTCGGGATTCTGCATAATCGAATTATCCCGGCACGCTTTGTTGATCCGTACCAAATCCTGATTCACCACCCGTCCGGCACCGATATTCAAATGGCCGACTTCAGAATTACCCATCTGGCCATCCGGCAAACCGACATTTTCTCCACAAGTCAGTAATTGAGCATGCGGATATTTTTCCGACAATGAATTCATAAAAGGAGTCGGGGTATTAAAAATAGCATCCGTCTTATCATGCTTCCCGATTCCCCAACCGTCTAAAATCATCAATAATACTTTATTCATATCTGTTTTTATTTATTGTTATTGCTTAAAATCACTACAATCATTTGTTTACAAAGTTAATTTATTATCCCGACTTTCTCCCGAAAGTACCGATTTTTAGCGGAATAATTTTTACGGAAACGTTTTTATCGTCACTCTGGCAATTCAAATTTTTTCAAACGGTTTATACTCAAAAACGCCCTAATCTTTGTAAGGTACTATCCCAAACAAATATTTATAAAAATTTTAGTACTATGTATTGCATAATACTATATTAATCCATATATTTGTTCCGTAAAACCAAAGAAGAGGCGCTTATGAACATAGAAAACACACAGGCTCAAATGCGGAAGGGGATACTCGAGTACTGCATTTTACTGATCATCGCCCGAAACGACGCCTACGTCCAGGACATTATCAATAAGCTGAGAGCTTCGAAAATGCTGGTGGTAGAAGGTACCGTTTATCCTCTGCTCACCCGATTAAAGAACACCGGATTGCTGGCCTATCGCTGGGAAGAATCGACACAGGGCCCTCCCCGGAAATATTACAACATCACCGAACAAGGACGTCAATTCCTGCAAGCCCTGGAAACTTCGTGGGAAGAACTGACGACAGCTATCGAAATCCTAAAAGCACCACATACACCTCAATAACAAACATCATGAAAAAAACATACAACATCAATCTCAACGGTCAGGTATTTTGTATCGACGACGATGCTTGTCTGAAACTCCAATCTTACATAGACACCCTGGAAAGTCATTATCTGAAAGAAGAAGACGGCCGGGAAATCATGGCCGATATCGAAAGCCGGATCGCCGAATTACTGAAAGAAGCGCTCGGTAAAGGATACAAACAAGTGGTTACCATGGAAGATATCGACCAAATCATTCGGATCATGGGTAGTCCTGATGTAATCATCGACGAAGATACGGACAAGAGCACAGAACCGATAAAACGGAAACTATACCGGGATACCGACGAATCTGTTCTGGGGGGCGTAGCTTCAGGAATAGCAGCTTATTTCGATATTTCGGTGGTATGGATAAGAATTGCTTTTGTCTTGTTAGCGTTTTTCTACGGAGTAACGATCCTAGTTTATATTATCCTTTGGATCGCCACACCTGCAGCTGTGACCGCCAGGCAAAAAATGGAAATGAAAGGAGAAAAAATCAATGTTTCCAATATCGAGAAAAATATCCGGGATACCTATGATGATCTAAAAAAAAACTCCGGTATCCAAAAATTCTTCACCGGAATAGAAAACGGTGCTAAAACCTGTTTTCAGAAACTGAACACTATTTTAAGGAAATGCCTTAAGATCGTGTTCAGTGTGTTGTCTGTCGTGGGATTGCTGGCAGGAACCTTTCTGTTTATCCTGGTTTTCTGGTGTCTGCTGTATCCCGAAAGCGTTACAAATTTCAGCATTTATCATATTCTATGCAGCTCCATATCGTCAGAGCTATTACTGACTTTGAAAATCATCCTTTTACTCACCCTGAATATCCCTTTATTACTGATCATCTATATCTCGGCCCGTTATCTATTCCAGTTCAACTGGAATAAGATTTTCCTTCTAACGGCAATCGGTTGCTGGTTTCTTGCCGGATTCGCAGGTATCATCATCACGATACAGCAAAGTCTGAGCTATAGTGATGTCACAGAAGAAACGGAGGGACATCCTTTTATCACTACCGACACGACCTCGCATAAATACCTGCTGAAGATCGATGATCTGCCTCAGGTCAGCGAGAATAGTAACATCATCCATACGAACAGATATTTTGCAAATATACTGGCATTCGACAGTATTCCTCCCAAAGAAATCTATCTCAAAACTTTTATCCGTGCGACTCCAAGTACTTTTTCCCGGCCTTCCCTGACGATTCAGAAAAAAATCAGAGGTATCCGTACCCCGGATCATTTCAGGCCATTGAATACCATCCGATACCATTGGGAACAAAATGGAAACGAACTGACCCTGGACAATTATTTCAAAATACAACCCCCTCATTGGAAAGGGCAGGAAGTAGAGGTCACTATCCGGATTCCTGAAGGAGATACCCTGGTCATCCAGGGAAGTAATAAAATAAGAAATAATATCATTCATTCCTGTATTCCTTTCCAGGGATATAAGAAAAACTATACCACTGTCATGAAAAACGGACTGTTGGAGATAGTGAAATGAAATAATTTTCTCACTGATTTTAACCGATGAATGGGGGGAACCAAAAGTCCGGAAACCGACTTTCGGCCCCTCATTTATAATAAACGAAATTTCGTCTTGTTTGTCCAGGTTAGCTTCAATAAATCGGCACCTTCCCAAATTCCCACTCCCTGATACTCTTTTCCTCCCCGACGATAGATCTCGTCCAACCAGGGTAAAAGCAAATCTCCTTCTTCGAGTCTTCCCTGATAAGCCGCCACATAAGCCGCCACAATCAATCCACCATAAAACTCCAACCCTTGTATTTCACGAATTCGTCCTCCTGTATCGACCACATCTTTCACCCGTCCTTGTTCAAGAATCACATATCCATTCTTCACCAATGGAAATCCCGGCAAACAGATATAATTAGCAGCAATCTTTCTCATCAAACGGTATTTATCGTCTTCGCAAACTTTGTTTCAGCCTTTTCTCCGTTTCCCGGGAAACATAAGGCCGATAAAGATAAGTACCCCAGGCTTCCCCTCCCATTTCGTCCAATTTTACCAATTTTTCCTTTTTAGCAGGAGGAGTTTTTTTACCTTTCACCGGTTTGATATATTTTGCCGGAGGCATCGTATCCAGGAAAGTAATCACCAGCCGGTTATACACCGAATCGGCATATTGCGACCAATTGTAACTACGTTTTAACGTATCGAAATCGACCACCAGATCTCTCACCCGTAAAGTATCGTTACCGTCGGCAGAAAGAAAATACGAGCGAATCCGCCGGTTTTGGGTATTCTGGAGAGAATCGAAATGAATCGTCGTTCCGAATTTATATAATCCCGGAACAATACTATCGACGGTTATCGTGAAAACACTATCCAATTTTAAGGTATCCACCAACGGGAAATAGTTGACAGAATCTTTCGACTTCAACTCATTGAGCACCTTTTCAATAGCTGTCAGTTGCCGGTGTATACTATCGATAACCACGTCATACATCTTCGAAAACAGGACCGTCTGAGCCGAATAATAATATAAACAAGAGTCGAATTCCGCTTTGTCGATATGGTATTTCCGGAATACATCGTTGTAATATTCATAATTTTTCAGTTCATTGTATCCCTGCCCTATTCCCCGGTACACCGACAAGGTTCCGTCGACTTTATGCAAATCGATCAGCAGGTTTGTGAACTGCTCTTTATTCAAAGGTACCTTTTTAGATTCACAACCTCCAATGATTCCCCCCACACACGCCATGATGATTAGTATTCCTTTCCGGATAAATGATATCATAAATCTTTTTTTATAAGCTTAAACAACTGAGAAGAAAAAATAAATTCATTCAGATACGGATTATCCGTATGTGCAATTTGCTCTTTCGAACCTTCCCATTCCTTGCGTCCTTCGTGAATAAACACGATTTTTTCCCCGATTTCGAAAACAGAATTCATATCGTGTGTATTGACGACCGTCGTCATATTATATTCATGGGTAAGCTCGCTGATCAAATTATCGATAACGATAGAAGTCAAAGGGTCCAAACCCGAGTTAGGTTCGTCACAGAACAAAAATTTCGGCTGCAGAACAATAGCCCGGGCGATAGCCACCCGTTTTTTCATACCTCCACTGATCTCCGAGGGATACAGATCTTCGGCTTTATTCAGTTCCACCCGATGCAGGCAAAAGAGTGCCCGTTCTCTTTTCTCCTCGTAGGAAAGATCGGAAAACAGGTTGAGGGGAAACATCACATTTTCCAATACCGTTTGTGAATCGAACAAAGCCCCTCCCTGAAACACCACTCCGATTTCTTCCCGCAAAGATTTGAGTTGTTTGGAATTCATCGTCGTCAAATCGCGGTCACCGTAATAAATATGACCGGTCGTAACCGAATGCAAGCCGATCAGGGATTTCAGCAAGACCGTTTTACCGGACCCACTTTTCCCGATGATCAGATTCACTTTACCGGCTTCGAAAGTGATATCGATGTCCGATAATACCTTCTTATTATCGAAAGATTTACCCAAAGCTTCAACACGTATCATTACAGCATAATTTGAGTTAATACCAGGTTAGCGGTCAATATAGCGATACTACTATCGACCACAGCTTTCGTCCCGGCTTTACCGACTTCCCGGGCTCCCCCCTGGACGTAATATCCATAAAAAGCAGGGATTGAGGTAAATATAAAAGCAAAGAACAAGGTCTTTACGATCGAATAGGTCACATAGTAAGGATTGAAGGAAAAATGAAGGCCATAAACAAAATCTTCAAAATTGACAACTCCACTGATCAATCCGGAAATGATTCCCCCTAAAATACCGATAAAAACACTGAAGATATAAAGGATCGGATTAATCACCAGAGAAGCCAAGATCTTCGGTCCCACCAAATAAGAAACCGAATTGACTCCCATGGTTTCCAAAGCTTCTATCTGCTCGGTAATCCTCATACTCCCGATCTCGGAAGCGATATTACTACCGATTTTACCGGCTAAAATCAAGCTGACGATCGTCGATGAAAATTCCAGCAACATCGTTTCCCGGGTCAGGTAACCGATCAAATACCGGGGCAATAATGGACTCTGCATATTATAAGCAGTCTGCAAAGTCAGCACCGCTCCGATAAAAAAAGAAATAATCACTACTAAGACAATTGAATTCAAGCCTAACTTTTCAAATTCAACTATTACTTCTTTAGTATAGACACTTCTTTTTTCCGGACGGGAAAAGGCTTTTCTAATAAAAATAAGATAGCTACCCAGCTTATATAAAAACTTCATATTCCTGTCGGTTAAGAAAAACAAGGTAAAAATATAAATTATTCATGGATTTACGCGTTCCTACTCTCATAAAGTTCCTAAATCGGCTCAAATCCGGTACTGCGGCAGGGAATAAAAGCTATCTCAAAGGGGAATCGGCGGAATAATTTCAGGATTCTGAAAAAAGTAGTATATTTGGTATATTATTTGAAAGCTATTTTAAAAAGAGGAACTTTAAATATACAACTACGAATGAATCCAAATTCCTACTGCTTAATTATGGCCGGGGGTATCGGAAACCGTTTCTGGCCGGTAAGTAACCGCCGTTGTCCCAAACAATTTTCTGATATCCTGCACTGTGGAAAGAGCTTTATCCGTCAAACTTACGAACGTATTTCCCAGATTTTCCCCAATCATCGTATTTTTATCATCACCGGAGAAGAATATGAAGATATCATCAAAAGACAACTCCCGGAAATACCGGATTCCAATATATTGAAGGAACCTTATGTCAGAAACACCGCCCCTTGTATCGCTTATGCCGCTTATAAAATCAAAGGTCTGAATCCGGATGCGTATATCGTCACTATCCCTTCCGACCATTTTATCAGCAACGATCAGGCTTATTTGAACGACATCCAGGAGGGGTTATCTTTTATCGAGAAACAAAAGGGACTGCTCACGATCGGCATCACTCCTACACGTGCCGAGACAGAATACGGATACATTCAGGTGAAATCGAAAGACAATACACAAAAAATATCACAGGTCAAGACTTTCACCGAAAAGCCCAACCAAGAACTGGCCAATATGTTTTTCGATTCCGATGAGTTTTTGTGGAATGCAGGTATTTTTATCTGGAGTGTTCAGGATATCATCCAGGAATTCAAGACCCATATGTTCGATCTGCACGCCCTTTTCAATACGGAATGTAAACTGAATACCCCGGCCGAACCTGCTTTCATCAAGAGTGTATACGGGCAATGCCACAATGTATCGATCGATGTCGGTATTATGGAAAAATCACAACATGTTTATGTATTAAAAGGGAATTTCGGCTGGTCGGACGTCGGTACCTGGCATGCTTTTCACGCCCTTTGTGATAAAGACGACCACAACAATGTCACCAATTCGGATAAAGTGGTGCTTAACGATTCGAACGACTGTATTGTGAACGTTCCTCCCCGAAAAAATGTCGTCGTTCAGGGCGTCGATAACCTGATCATTGCTGAAAAAGACAACTACCTGATGATTTGTCACCGCAAAGACGAAGATAAAATCAAACGCTTCGAAAAGTTTTTCCGCCATAAAAAATGAGGGTGACCACTTAAACTCAGATCGGTGAAGCCAGCATCCGATCCTAATGAATCAGCCTATCAGCTTCACCGATCTGAGTTCATTTACCTAGGGACATTCAGTAAATACTATAAAATTAGCCAACTAATTCATACATAAAATATTGCGAATTAGTTGGCTTTTTTGTATCTTTAGGTATTCCCCCGCAAATAAGGTTTGGCAGCCAAAACGGGGGAAATACCCTGACTAAGATATGGCTAAGATACAAAATATTTCAGAAATTCACCCTACTTTGGGGTTTACAGAATTTGATATTCTGGAAAGATACCGCAAAAGTTTTCATGAGAGTGAGCTTGGCAGGCTTCATTCGGTATTTCCATTTGAGCATATAGCAAAGACTGTGGGCTTGTCGGACCAGCATCTGGGGCGCAGGAATATATTCAGTCCCTGCGCAAAGATTGCCCTTATGGTCCTGAAGGCATACACCGGATTCTCTGACAGGCAGCTGGTGGAACATCTGAACGGGAACATACACTACCAGATGTTCTGCGGGATTATGATAAATCCGTCCTTCCCCATAACCAACTACAAGATAGTCAGTGCTATCCGCAATGAGATAGCGTCCCGTCTTGATATTGATTCCCTCCAGGAAGTGCTGGCTTCACACTGGAAACCCTATCTTGACAGCCTTCACGTCTGTATGGCCGATGCCACATGCTATGAAAGCCATATGCGTTATCCTACTGACATGAAACTCCTTTGGGAAAGCCTTGAATGGCTCTATAGATATATTTGCAGGCATTGTGTGGAACCTGGCATAAGACGTCCCCGCAACAAATACAGGAATGTAGCGGAGTCCTATCTGTCCTACTGCAAGAAAAGAAAAAGGAAGGCTTCGAGGACAAGAATGCTCAGGCGTCGTATGATCAGGCTTCTTGAAAAGCTCCTCATACAGAGGGATGAGATTCATCGAGAGTACGGAACCTTACTCCGCTATACCCAGGATTACCAGAAACGTCTTCCCATCATCAGAAAGGTTCTTGTACAGGAAAAGGAAATGTTTGTAGGGAAGAAGGTCAGGGACCGCATCGTCAGCATTGACCGTCATTATGTACGTCCCATTGTAAGAGGCAAGGAAACAAAGTCCGTCGAGTTCGGTGCGAAGGTCAACAACATACAGATAGACGGCATATCGTTCATCGAACATCTTTCGTTCAAGGCTTTCAACGAAGGTATACGCCTGAAGGACTGTATCCGCATGCAGCAGAAGCTCATGAATGTGAGGATAAGATGCGTGGCTGCCGATTCCATATATGCCAATAATGCCAACCGAAAGTTCTGTACAAAATATGGAATATCAACATCCTTTGTACGCAAGGGAAGGGCGGCCAGGGATGAATCCTTGAGAAAGGTTCTCAGAAGTGAACTCTCCAAAGAAAGGGCCACCAGGCTTGAAGGCAGCTTCGGCACTCAAAAGCAACATTACTCACTCTCAAGGATAAAGGCACGGAACAGGAAAACGGAAATCCTTTGGATTTTCTTTGGAATACATACGGCAAATGCCATACTGATGATAGATAAGGTCAGGAACAGAGCGCTGAAAGCAGCATGATATGATTTTAACGAAAAAATCAGAAGAGGTCGTCAGACTTCTTCCGGAACGTCATGTCCTGCCTATAAGAGTATATGGGAAAATACAGAAAAATGACAATAAAAATGACATATGAAGTGATTATACTGGGGCATCTTCATATGCCATTGTATTTTATAGGGACATTTACTGAATATCCCTACCTATTTCCGAACGGCCGCCTTATGCTAATTCCACAGGTCTTGTTCGTATTCGAAAATTTCATTTTTTCATCAGGAAAACAACACCTAATGCACATTCCCTTTCCCCCTAACCTATATTTAGCATTCTACGGCAAAAAAGATAAAAAATCACATACACACTTTGATTTCCTCTATTCTTGCATTTTTAACACTCAATATTTTAAATGTTAAATTATTTACAACAATAGTTTCCCCTTCCTGAGGAATACTTTGATTGAAATACAACACCAAACCGGCAAGCGTTTCATACTCTTCACGCTCTTCCAGATCCAGGTGATATTTTTCATTTAAGTAATCCACCTCCAAACGTCCTGAAAAAATATATTCTTGTTCGGAAATCATCACTTCTTTCAAATTGAGGTGATCGTGTTCATCTTCAATCTCTCCGAAAATTTCCTCCATAATATCTTCGATAGTAACGATCCCGGCCGTAATACCGAACTCATCGACGACAACGGCAACACTTTTCTGATCCCGGATAAACAAATTCAACAGCCGTTGTGCAGACATCGTCTCAGGTACGATCAATACCCGGCTCAACGCTTTGGCAATCGTCGGAGGATCTTTGAAAAGAGTCGATATATGAACATAACCGATAATATCGTCGATACTTTCTTTATAAATCAAAATCCGGGACAATCCGGTATCGATAAAGAGTTGGGTCAACTCTTCGATCGAACTGTCGATAGACAAGGCTACGACATCAGGGCGGGGAACGATACACTCCCTCAGCTTCACTTCGGAAAAATCGAGTGCATTCCGAAAAAGTTTGATCTCGTGCATTTCCTCCTCCTGCCGAGCATTGACTTCTCCTTCCTCGATCAGGTTGTTCAAATCTACTTTTCCAAAAGCCCGGTTGGGTTCTTTATGCCCTAATTTCCGTCCGGTAAAAATCCGCAGCAACCATCCTCCTAACCACACCGAAAAATAAGACAACGGAAAAAACAACAGATAAAACAAAAAAACAGGAACAGAAAATAACTTCAAAAACAGATTAGACCGTAAGCGGAATACGGTCTTCGGCAAAAATTCAGCAAAAACCAAAATGATCAGAGTCGAAACGAGGGTCTCGACAAACAGTTCGACCCCGATCGATAAATGTAAAAATTCGAACTGTTTGACCAGCAGATCGGACATAAAAATACCGTAGATCACCATGACGACATTATTACCTACCAATAAAGTCGTAATATACATCCCGGAATGCGAAATGAACAGATCGATGAGAGCCTGAGTGACTCCTTTTTTAGACTTATCGATCTCGATCCGTAATTTATTAGAAGTCAGGAAAGCGATCTCCATTCCCGAAAAGAATGCAGATAACAGAAGACAAATCAATATCACCGAAAGGGTTGCTGTCATTGCTTACGTTGTTGCTTTTCAACTTCGATACTACCTGAAATATTCTCAAACACCGGATGATTCAGATTCTGATCGGAATGGAAGCCGTTATTACCTTCGATAATTTGTCCGTCGGCACTCAACTTGACATAACGGTCGGAATAGATCAATTCTTTTTTCATATCCCAATAGAGTAATTCGGTTTCGAGCTTTTTCCCCTCTGCATTGATTATCACCACTTCATTACGCGCCTCCCAAAGCATTTCATCTTCCAGCTTTTTGGCATATTTCGCTTTAATCGAACCGATCATCTTTCCTGCAGGATCATAAGAAAGTACATGGATTCCTTTCGGAAACTCTTCATATTTTTCTTTTTCCCTATTTACTTTTATGTATTCCGGGGCCAATACCCTGTATTTGATCCGGGCAGAATCGGAATAGACCAATTCCAGGTTTTCACCGGTCATATCGGGACGTTTCTCCCGCTCAGCCAATGCATTGACTTCTTTGATATCATTTTTACATGCTAAAAGCATTATTGCTCCCAGAAGAACAATAATGCTTTTCATATAAAGTATACGTGAAGAAACACTCATTAATATACGACTTACTATTTTCTGAAACGTGCTTTGGTCGATTCGTTGATCCAACTACCGATTTTAACGGTTGCTCCATCGGTAACACTACGGAAGAAAGCCTCGTCTTTACTCGGGAAATGTTGGGAATAAATTCCGATCAATTTATCCGCTTCTTCTGTCATAGCAGGATCCACTTGTTTTGCTTTTTGGAATTTATCGACAGCAGCCCAGAATACGGATGCGTGGTCAAAATCGTCTTCACCGTAATTGGAGGCCGAATTGGCATAGGCTTTTCCGATCAGCATCAATGCGGTTCCGTTGTTCGGATTAAGTTTCAGCACTTCCAGCGCATTAGTCTTAGTCGCCTGATATTGCTTTTTAGCCAATTGCAACTGAGCCATTTTCAGGTAATATTCAGCTTTAGCCTCGTTATCTTCGGATTTCGCGATCGCTTCTTTCAGATAACCTTCGGTTTTATCGAATTCCTGACGTTTCAGGAACATGATAGCCAAGCTATAAGCCGCATCAGCAGTCGGATCCAATTGGTACAATTGCTCAGCTACAGTTGCATATAAAGGCAAATCGACACATTCGCTCCGCCGTAACAGAGAAGCCACCTCTTTCAAGTTAGCGACATCTTCCTTATTGGCTTCGTATTTTGCAGAAAGCAAGTTATTCAAGGTTTCACAATCTGCTACACCGGCATTGAAAAACATAGCATCCACATTCCCCTTCATCGTTTTGAACGCTTCAACCGTTTTGGGTTGTTTGGCATTTTTGATTCCATCATCGATAAAACCGGAAACTTTCATATAAAGAGCGATGTATTCATCTTTCGACAGTTCTCCTTTTTTCAGCAGATCCCCGGCTCCGAAAAACATGGTTTGCACCGTGATCGGGTGAGTTTTATTACCTTCGAGCTCGAATGATTTAGCCAAATAAGAAAAAGCTGTTTTTTTAGTATCATCCCCTCCGAAACGATATAAAGTAGCCCCTTTCTTTCCCAAAATATAACCTTCTCCATACCTTTGATGATCCCCAAAATATTTCGCCCATTGATCATACAACATCATCAAGGTATCCACATAAGTCTTATCTTTTGTCTGCTGATAGATATTGATCAACAGATCTTCCCCTTTGGTATAAGTAAGCATCTGAAACTTGGGAGCGTTATTAAAAACATACCGCCAGGCAGGCAAAGCTTCCTTATAATTTTTTTGTTTAAGAAATTCTGAATAAATAGAAGCATTCTCCAACGTTTTCACACTATCCAGTCCGTATTTGGAGTCGAGTGTCTGCGCACTGACTGCCCCTCCCATAAGACAAATACCGAATGCTAAAGCCACAATCTTTTTCATGATCTTATCTTTTTTAACCGATGTATTTAATGTTTTGTTAGTTACTTATCTAAGCTTACTCTGCAAAAATATCACTATTTTTCTTTTAATATACAGGGAACACCTGTATTTTAGCTAATAGTTCGACTTTTTAACATATTTCAAGATCTCATTCAATCCTACAAAACTAAGATATTTACAAAATAAAATATCCGGAGTCAGATGTCTTTCCAAAAAATGTGCATTTCCCCCCGTAATCAACACATGTCCTTCCGGGTATTGTCCGAGAAAGCATTCTATATACTGTTGTACCTCAAAAAGCATACCAGACATCACGCCATTCCGGATAGCTTCTTCTGTCGACTGTCCTATTCCTCCATAGGTTTCTGTCGGTGTCACCAAAGGCAGGCGGGCTGTAAACCGGTGCAGTCCGTTGAAACGCATTTCCAATCCGGGAGAAATATTTCCTCCCAGAAACACGCCCTCGGCCGAGACATAATTATAAGTGATACAGGTACCCGAATCGATCACCAAGAGGGAAGCCCCCGGGTAATAACTCTTTGCTCCGACACAAATAGCGATCCGGTCGAATCCCAAGGTCTCGGGAGTAGCATATCCGATTTTCAACGGTACCTCCAAAGCAGGCGAAGCTTCCAGCCAGTAATCGGCTTGCTCTTTTATAGCCAGCTGCATTTCGGAATCGATATGACCACTTCCGGTAAGAAATATCCAAACCTTTTCCCCTTTTTCTTTCCATACCCGAATGTCTTCAAGAATCGAATCCAACCGATAGTTTACCCCGATCAGCCGGTCTTCCTGAAAAAAAGCATATTTACTACGGGTATTCCCGATATCGATTACCAAATTCATTGCCTAAAATTCAAATCTCTGATCTATCATCTGTTACCTGCCTCTGTTTTCTCCCACATCTCCCGCACATAACGCGACATTTTCATAATATTCGTAATTTCTGTAAACACGAGCGATAATTTATTATTTTTTTCACTGAACCGGCAAGGCAAAATTTGCAGCTGCACAAACCTCAGTATAGCGGCAAACAAGGCCGACTGATAAAAAGGAGAAGTCTGTTCGCCGACAAAATACATGATCATTTTCCCATTCTTCACCAATAATCTCTCGATCCCTAAATCCATACACCGGCGTCTCATCCTCACAATTTCCATCAATCCGGTCACCTGTGCCGGAATTTCGCCAAAACGGTCTTTCAGCTCTTGCCCGAATTTCTCCAGGCCGGCCTCATCCGGAATATTGTCCAACTCCCGATACAGCCGGATCCTCTCGCTGATATTCTCCACATAGGTATCCGGAATCAATACTTCGAAATCGGATTCGATCACACAATCGGCAACGTAAGCCTGCTTTTGTTCGGTCGGAGGCGTTTCCATTCCAGGGAACTCTTCTTCGCGTAATTCCAGCAGAGCTTCATTCAATATACGCTGATAGGTTTCGTAACCGATTTCAGCAATAAATCCCGACTGTTCCGCTCCCAGGATATTCCCGGCCCCGCGGATATCGAGGTCCTGCATCGCTATATTAAAACCACTTCCTAAACCGCTGAAATCTTCGATCGCTTTCAGCCGGCGCCTGGCATCCGAATTAACCGTATCCAAAGGAGGGGTCAATAAATAACAAAAAGCCTTTTTATTCGAACGTCCCACCCGGCCTCTCAGCTGGTGCAGATCACTAAGCCCATAATTCTGGGCCTGGTTGATGATCATCGTATTGGCATTCGGAATATCCAGCCCCGACTCGATAATAGTCGTAGCGATCAAAACATCGTAATCGCCCCGGACAAAATCATGCATCACTTTTTCAAGTTCTTCGCCTTCCATTTGTCCATGTGCAACACAGGTTTTCACCTGCGGGACAATCCGTTGCAGCATGCCCTGAATATCCCGGATGGTCTCGACCCGGTTGTGGATAAAAAACACCTGACCGTTACGGGCCATTTCATAAAGAATCACCTCTTTGATCAGCTGCTCGTCGAAACGGTGCAATTCCGTTACAATGGGATAACGGTTGGGCGGCGGAGTACGGATAATCGACATATCGCGGGCTCCCATCAATGAAAATTGTAAAGTACGCGGGATCGGAGTCGCCGTCATAGTCAGGGTATCTACATTCAATTTCAGGGTCTTCAGTTTTTCCTTTACCCCGACTCCGAATTTTTGTTCCTCATCGACGATCAACAATCCCAGATCTTTAAATACGACATCTTTGCTGGTCAGCCGATGGGTACCGATTATGATATCTACTTTGCCTTCCTTCAGATCGTTCAGGATTTTCTTAATTTCTCCGGGTTTCTTCATCCGGCTGATATATTCCACCCGACAGGGCATGCCTTCCAGCCGCCTGGAAAAAGTATGGTAATGCTGATAAGCCAAAACAGTCGTCGGCACCAGGACAGCCACCTGTTTGCTATCGGCCACCGCCTTAAAAGCGGCCCGGATTGCAACTTCAGTCTTCCCAAATCCCACATCTCCACAGATCAGGCGGTCCATTACCTGAGGTTTTTCCATATCGGCTTTTACCGCTTCGATCGCTTTTATCTGATCGGGAGTCTCGTCATACATAAACGACACTTCCATTTCTTCCTGCAAATAACTATCTTTAGAAAAAGCAAAAGCAGCTTCTTTCTTGCGGCGGGCATAGAGGGCGATCAACTCCCTTGCAATATCTTTTACCCGGGACTTAGTCTTCTGTTTAAGTTTATTCCAGGCATCTCCTCCTAATTTGTTCACGACAGGAGGAACACCGTCTTTCCCCTTATATTTGGATATTTTATGCAGGGAATGCAATCCGACATACAATTCCGAATTATTCTTATATACCAGCCGGATCGCTTCCTGTTCGTTACCATCGTTGTTGATTTTGACCAGTCCGCCGAATCGTCCGATCCCATGGTCGATATGCACGACATAATCCCCCGGATGCAAATTTTGCAATTCCCCCAGGGTGATCGATTCCCTCCCCTGCCGGATCCGGGTAGTCTGCAGGCGGTATTTATGATAACGATCGAAAATCTGATGTTCCGTATAAACACAAATCTTTTCATTCGAATCCGAAAATCCTTCATGTATTACGCCTTCCAGCCAGGTAAAACCGATTTCGTATCCTTTATCTTTAAAAATATCCCGGATACGCTGGATTTGCATTTCATTGTTCGAACAGATATACAACCGGTAATCGTTGGCCTGGCGGGATTGCAAAGTCTCTGCCAGCAAATCGAAATGCTTGTTGGTCGGAGGCTGAGGTTCACAGGCTACGTCTATCGTTTCTCCCCGGAAATACATATCCGGTCCCCATTCCACCACATGGCAATCTTCGAGATAATTCATCAGTCCTTCGGCAGAAGTGACGAGCTCTTCCCCGGCTTCGGCATATAAAGCTTTCACTTTATCGTGAAGGAACATCCCATTTTTGATCCACCAGACCGGTTTAACAGAGAAATAGGAACTCAAGTCCGTATGTTTAAATCCTCCGGCCTCTGTTTTGCCACTGAGATCAGGAACGATCGATACTTTCCCGGTCTTTTTATCGGATAACTGGGTCTCGATATCGAAAAAACGAATCGATTCGACCTCATCTCCGAAAAAATCTATCCGGACCGGCTGTTCTTCTGCAAAAGAATACACATCCACAATACTCCCCCGGATCGAAAACTGTCCCGGTTCATAGACAAAATCATTCCGTTCGAACCCGTATTCTACCAAAAGATTTTCGACGAAAGAAATCGATAAGGCATCTCCCTGATTCACCACCATCGACATGCGGGAAAGCACTTCCCGGTCGACGACCTTTTCAGCCAATGCTTCCGGATAAGTAATCAAAGTATCGACTTCGCCATTCCGGATATTATTCAGCACTTCGGTACGCACCAGGACCGAATCGTTATCTTTCTCTTCCTCTTTAATCATCCTGCGATAAGAAGAAGGCAAAAAGGCGATTTGTTTTTCATCGGCCAAAGCCAATATATCATTATAAAAATAGGCAGCTTCTTCCCGGTCGTTCAGCACAACGACCCGCAACCCCGGCCGGGTGATACGCATGGCTCCGACAATCAGGGAAGTCACCGAACCGGCATTGTTGACAAGTCTGTATTTCCGGTCACTACGGGTAGTTAACAGCTCCGTTAACTTTTTCACCGCCCGGGCAGAGAGATATTTTTGCAGTAAATCCTTTGTGTTCAATTTTCTTCTAATTGATTTCGACAAAGGTAAAAATAATGTAGCAAAACTTACATAGCAAAAAAATAAAAAGTCAGATTCCCTTAGAAAACAGGATACATCCATACTGTATACAACAAACCTATTGCGGAACAGAATGCGTGATACAGTTACTTCCCATATTACAAATAGGGACAAAAAATACTTGATTTCAATATTTGAAATAATTAAGAATATTTTTTGTTTTTTCTTAAAATTAATATATTTTTGTTATGACAAACAATATTAAACTAAAAAAGAAAAAATAGATGGTTGAAAGACTTTATACCCAACGACTCGTCTTGCTACTTTCTAATATTAATAACAGCTACATTATTAAGCCAAATCATAAGTTTTATTAGTTTTGATCGCTCTAATAATTTTTTACAACAAATGCTTGGCTACAATGTAGAAGCACTGGCACAAGATGAAGGATACAACAAAGGAGATAAACTAAAATCAGTAAGCTGTACATGTCCCAATAACAAATCAGGATTTTCCTTGAAATGCCGTGCCGATGGTAATTTAGAACAGTGTACTCCTACCCGACAAGGCTCAAATGCTTGTTATAAAGTCAAATTTAGCACCAAGCCATTGGATTTGATTTGCGAAGGATCAGGAATTAAACGGGATGCCAATTGCTCTGCAAGAATTACCTTTTTTTGCCGACTCTTTTGAAATACTAAATGATTCGATACTTATTTTTAATGGAGCAGCATTTGAAGACCAAATCATACTTTGGGATTATCGCAATAAAAAACGGATTAACTCATACTTAAAATACACCCCTCATTACAACTGCCGGCCTCTAAAACCATTTACCAAATGCAATAATGAAATATTATGGCAGCGAGAATTTGAACAAATGCTATACAGAGTTACAGAGCAAGAATTAATCCCAGCCCGATACATTGATTTTCAAGAGTTCGCGTATAATGGCAAATTAGAAAAAACACCTCAAGGTATATATTTTCTACAACCGGATATAGCACACATGAATCGTTATTACGAAAATGACAAGTATATCCATTTTATTTTTGAATGTGAAGCTTTAGATGATATGCCGTTTTTGGTCTATTATTTCAAAAAGTCGGGGAAAAAAATCATTTTAAACAATAATCATTATAAAGACGACCTAACCTTTTATCACATAACCCCACCGGCCGTCAATGCATTTACAGTCACCGGAGATCCTGTTTCTGTTTTATATACATCATTTTAACATAAGGAGGCTAATAAGGCAAAAATCCAGACAGGCATTCCTTAAAAAGTATATTTTGGCGAGATACTGTTTCCTGACAGTATCTCGCTGATTTTTATCATTGCTGTCCGGTAAAACTAAAACGAAACCATCAACCGCATCTGCAATTCATGGAAATTCTTATCCATCGGATAATACACATTACTCAAACGGCTGTATTTGTATTCCCCCATCACCTTGATATACTGATTCAGTGTATAGTTCAAACCGACGGTAGCCGCCTGCATTTTACCCCCTCCGATACTCGTCGAGACAGGAGGATAATCCGAAACGACTCCGCCCGGGTAGAAAACATGCTTTCCGATCAGGAAAAAATCTCCTTTATTGATATCGTTGAGATTGACAATGCTATAACGGGCGACGATTTCCAGCGAATTCTTTTCATTCATACCGTCCAGTAAACCGTATTCGTCGTTGTAGGTATAACGGTTGCCCATGATCAGATAGCCGGCTTCTACATAACCACCGTCGAATTTGGTACTGCGGATCGGGTTACCGGCTTTCCAGGCATCCAGCGTCGTCCAACTCCATACTCCTCCCAGTTGATTGGTGAATAATTCAAAATCGGGCCGGTCTTTGTACAAACGTTTATACAGATATTCCCCGCGGACGAACAAACGGTCGGTCTTAAACAAGAGTTCCGGATTCAGATCGAGAATATTCTTAGCCCAGGCGACATCGGCATTCAGAAATTTTGTAGTCGCATCCACATAAGTCTCCATGGCCGACTCTATAGTTACTTCAGTTTTAAAAGCATCGTCATCGACTACCCGTCCGGTATTTATCCGGGAGTAACGCAATCCCAATCCGACATGCAGCGTCATATAATCGTCGTTGATCACCTTATACAACCAACGACCGCTCAGACTAAACCCCTGAAATCCGCTGATCTGATCATTGTATTTATTTTCGGCAAAAATACCCTGATCGGCCAACACCTTCTGATTGAAAAACTTATAAGTAATCCCCAGACTTCGGCCAGGCGCCAAAGCATTGACGACTGCCGGACGGGAAATAAAATGATAGTTATAAAGACTCGTATTGTAAGCCATCGTAGAAGGCTCGCAAAAATAACCGGCTTTCACACTCTGTACCCCCCGGTAATTCTCTTTAAAGTTGTATTGTCCGAAAATATTCTTCTGTTTGAAAGAACCTTTAGAAAAATCGAAATCGGCATAAAAATAGAATTGTTTGTATTTCAATGAAGTACGGATACGTGCATCGGTAATAGCAGCCCCCGATTTCATCGGCGTATATTCGGAATGATAATAAGCTACATCGGTAAACAAACGGCCTCCGGCAGTAAATCTGAGTCCATTGTTCCGATTGACATATTTCAACAGCGGATTGGCCACATCTTCAACCTGAGCCTGAATATTCCCGGACCATAAAAAGATCGCAACCAAAAAGGTGGGGAAAAATATTTGTTTTTTCATCTGATTCATTTTTACAAAGTTTTGAAATTCACCCTAATTAATTATTATCTAAGTATCCCAATTTTCTCAATACTTCCCTTGCATCGACCAGGGTCTGGGAAGCAGGACTCTTCCGCCATCCGTGCGTAATCATATAGTTGATACTCATATCGGAATGGTTGGTAAATAAAGCATCCAAATAGGGAGGATTGAACATTCCGTCGGCTACGCCGAAATTATATTGTCCGAAATACTTCGCCATCTGATCATAGGTATCGAAAGTATAAGGATGGTTTTTCATCTTCGCCCGATGGATCAGGTAATCCTGCCAGGGTTGATCCAATTCAGGATAATCATTAGGGGCCCCCGCGATACACGGTCCGATAAAATGTGCTTTATATTTTACGCCCAGGTTGATAAAAGAAGCATATCCCAGCGGATCGTCATAAGTGAGATCGGTAGCACCGGTCCCTTTCCACAACAGGAAACACATGGGAACTTTGCCCTGGAATACCTCGGCCACCCGGACTAAACTTTCCAAAGAGAAGGTTTGCAGGATCACTTTACCGTTGGTATTTCCTACATTAATCGTCCCGTTGTTGATATAAAAAGGCGTGTCCTCGGGTTCCGGTTTTTCGATAATATTCATATCCTGCGTATTGGCCAGTACATCATACACGATCTGTTCGAATCCTTTGGGATTCAGCCAGGGTTCTTTAAATTCGATATAGATTCCCGGGATATTCTTATTTCCGGCTTCCCATACCGGATCGATTTCATACCCGAAATCATATTTCACGATATCGGCCGTACCGCTCAAGCTGGTAATCGTTTCCCCTGTTTTCCCGACAATGGAGTATTGTCGTGGCATTCCCGGTTGATTGCGGTCCCGGATCAACCGATACCCTTTCGAATACATAATCAGGTCTTCCAGTGTGGAAATATATTGCTTTTCTTTAGCCAATCCGGGCAGGGCTTCTTCGAGATTCTCGTTATTGAACCAACTACCGGCATCGAGCATCAGCAGTTCTTCGTAAGTATAATAAGCCGGTAAGTTAGGAACAAAATTCGCTTCATCCGCTTTTACCTTTTCTTCGGCTTCTGTCTCCGAGTATCCGATTTTCATATAATAATTCTTCCGGATTTCCCGGGGTAGTGTTTCTCCGAAAACCGTTTCGATGTTAGTGGTCCGTTTCAGGTTATCGTCATGTAGTGCCAGTACCACTCCGTCTTTCGACACCTGCATATCGCATTCCAGATAATCCGCACCGATTTCTCTCGCCCACCGATAGGCGGATTCCGTTTCTTCGGGTGTCCAGAAAGTAGAGCCCCGATGTGCAATAACCGCATATTCGGGAACATAGTCGCGCACTTTGATCATTTCAGGAGAAAGCTCATCGACATGTACCCGGTCGACATCCACCTTCACATCATTAAATTTCTGATTTTCACATGACATCGCAGACATACCTAATCCGAATGCCAATGCTACATAAACCCATCTTTTAATCATAGTTGTGATTTTTAAATAAAGTGATTATTGTTTTGCTTGTTTCACTAGATATTGTTCTTCCTTTGCCGTGAATCCAATAAAGATGAACGCCAGGGCACAGGCCACCAATAACACGATAAAATTCCAGTTCCAGCCCAAATTCTGAACAACATATCCCAAACCGATATTAGCAAAGAGGGCGGTCCCGAAGAAATAACCGAAAAATCCGGTAAATCCGGCAGCCGTACCGGCCGCTTTTTTAGGGGCTAAATCCAAAGCATGAACCCCGATCAGCATTACCGGGCCGTAGATCAGAAAACCGATGGCGATCAGACAGATACTGTCCATCAGCGGAGTTTTACTAAATTCCCAATAGACAAAAACAAAAATGGCGACGGCGACCATATAAATCATGGTCGTAATAGCACGTCTCCCCTTGAAGACTTTATCACTCAACCAACCACAGAAAATCGTCCCGGGGATAGCGGCAAATTCATAAGAAAAGTAAGCCCAACCGATCTCTTTGATATCGTAGCCTTTCACCTCTTTCAGATAAGTAGGTGCCCAATCGAGCACTCCATAGCGGACGAGATAGATGAAAGCGTTAGCGATAGCGATATACCACAATATTTTATTACTCAATACATATTTAAAGAAAATTTCTTTGGCTGTCAGTTCCACTTCCGACTGGGCACTATAGTTGGGCGGATAGTCGTTACGGTATTGTTCGATAGGTGGCAGACCACAAGACTGAGGGGTATCGCGGATCAGCAGATAAGCGATCACCACAATGCCCAAAGCGACAATAGCAGGAAACCAGAAGGTACCGGCCTGCCAGGAACCGAACCAGGCCATCCCCACGGCAGCCATCGGTCCGATCAAAGCCCCACCGACATTATGGGCCACATTCCAGATCGACATTTTCGTCCCCCGTTCATGCTGCGAAAACCAGTGTGTCATCACCCGTCCGCTAGGAGGCCAACCCATACCCTGAAACCAACCGATTAAAAACTGCAGGATAAACATCGACACGACAGACGACAATCCGGCCCGGGTACCCAGAATTAAAGTCGTCAAAGCAGACAAAGTCAATCCCAAGGGTAAAAACTTACGGGCACTACTACGGTCAGAGACTCCACCCATTAAAAATTTAGAAAGTCCGTAAGCAATGGCATTCGCTGATATAGCAACTCCTAAAAGTCCCTTATCGAACCCCATTTCCACCAAGTAAGGCATCGCCAGCGCAAAGTTCTTACGAACTAAATAATAACCAGCGTATCCGATAAAAATACCGATAAAAACCTGTACCCGTAAACGTTTGTATGTCGGGTCGATCTGTTCTTTCGGCAATAAGGGCCTATGAGGCTCCGGTCTTAAAAAACTCCACATATTTGTTTATTTTAATATAAAAAATTACCCATCTCCGTCTTTATGGATAAATTTTACGTTATTTAAACTTTTAATGTTTCGTTTTTTACGTAATAAAGAGAAGGAGGTTAAAGTGAAGAAGATTCAGATCGGTCACTGTTTCAATGACAAATGAACGAATGTTTCTGTCATACACCACCGGTCGGGTATTCGGAGAGCCTATGCGGCCCCTCGTTTCTGTTCCAAGGGTCTTCCGGTACAAAACCCGACATCCACCGTTTGCACTACTTGGCAAAAGAAGAATCAATTACAGCACATCTTTGTTATTTTAGATGCCAATATGTTAATTATAATTTTTTTAGGAGACTCAGATTAAAACAGCTGCTCCTGCATAAATTAAAGAACGAGGTCTCTACAGACCTCGTTCATCTCATTTGAAAGTAATTGTTTTCAGATCATTCAGGATCTATCCCTACAATTATTTAATTTTCTCGTAGATATAAAGTTCATGAATTTCACCGGTATACCCTTCTTCAGCGAACGGACCCTGTGACATACCGAGAACGATCAGTGTACCACGGTTGTTCAATACAACGAGGTCGTCGTTTACCGGGTCAATAGAGAGTCCTTCGATTTCACCTGCACGGCGGAAATCACTCATTTCGCGGAATAATTCAACTCTTCCGGCTTTTGCACCACCTGCAATTTTACCTTTACGCATAACAGGTTTTCCCTTTTTATCGAGTTTTACGCTGAACGGAGTTTCTTTCACCACTTCAGTTCCGTCTTGTAAACCGGTAAAGTGTACTTCAGAGATGTCAGCCACATAGATATTATCAGGAATATTGTACAAAGATTCGCCATCATCAGAGGTGAACAGCATTTTTCCATCGGCGATGAAAATACCTTGACACCAGTACGGAGTAGGACGGCATTGCATTTTGGTATAGTACTGTCCGGTTTCCAGGCTATAGCAATATACGTAACGGCTATCTACCCAGTCAGACATCCAAACCATATTTTTCTCCCGATCAACAGCAAGACCTGAAACCTCTACTTGTCCTGATTCAGGAGACCAAGGCAGATCGCGTTTCCATTTCAAAGTCTCTGCATCGTAAATCGATACGGCGATATTATAACCACGTCCGTATTCGAATTTTTCAATACCGCAGTAAATTTCTCCATTGTAGATATCGATATCACCGAAGTGGTTGGCAATTTCGGGATTTTGGAACGGCTGATCGTTCTTCATCACCAGATTTCCCTGTTTGTCGTATTTGTACAGTACTTTGGTGTCGGAAACATAGTAGTAATTGCTATCGATAGCAATTCCCTGACGTCCGGCAACCGGAATCACTTTTTTCAACCGGTATTCTGAACCGAGATGTTGTGCATTTACTGACATGCCTACAAAAAGCAGTGCCATTGCAAAAAATAATTTATTCATAATAAAGGAATTTAGGATATTAATAAAGGTAAATCAAATCTTAGAATTTAGCCAAAAGCATGATTTGCAAACTATTTCCGTTCCCTGTCCGCGTACCTGCATCTTTCACTTTATCGGTATAGATAGAGTGGATATAGTTAACCTGGAATTTCAGGTTCTTGATCAATTCGTAAGTACAACCCACCAGGTAAGCATCTCTGTTGTTGGCAGAGGTCTTGTTGGTTTTATCGCGGTACATATCGTAACGTACTACCGGCAGGAATTTTCCGAAGCGATAAGCGGCCAAAGCATAAAAACCGTCTTCTTCTACATTAGCTTCGCTACTTTTGATATGGCCGTATTCAGCACGCAGATCGAGACCGTTCGGGTCGAAATACCAGGCACCGGCAATCACCCGATTCATCGGAAGATATTTTTTAACATCGTCTCCGACTTTACCCTGGTATTCACCGTAGTTGTACGATCCCATAATACTCAACTGTTTTACAGGACGGAAAGTCAGACGACCGACGAAATCTTTACATCTGTTGTCATCGTTCAAAGTAGGCAAATAACCGTTGGTCAAAGATAAATTATAGCTCAAATAGCTGAATCCTTTTTCCTGATTCTGCAACAGATCACCGTAAGCCATCACACCGAGATCACGTCCATAGTCGATCAGATCGGCAGAAGAAATCGCATTCCGGCATACCATACGATAACAGATATTAGAGAAATCTACAGTCTCCAAAGTAGCCGGAGAAATATCGTAGTTCTCGAAACCCAGCGGCAGATAATATTGTCCTGCCCGGAAGTTGATGGCTTTGTTAATGTGAGCACTGACAAAAGCGTCCATCACAGTAATGACTTTCTTTTTGTAAGCCCCGCCATCGGTAGAACCGGAAAAACATTCGAACTGAGCCCGGAAATCAAACGTATTGGAGATCTTTTTGTCAAGAAGTACCCGCATACGCTTCAACTGAAAAGAAGATCTGTTATCCCCGTTCTTATCTCCATAATTATAACCGGTCTGAATATAACCGGATACTTTCGGTAACTTAGAAAGAATTTTGTTCAATAATTCTTCTTCATTGGCTGACACCGGTTCGCTTTTAGCAGCAGCTTCCCCGTCTTCAGTTTTTGCCCATGCTGATGTACCTACAAATAAAGCACAGCACAACATTACCACGTTTAATAGAAAATTTTTTTTCATAGTAACATCAAATAAATTATACGTAAAATCAATTATATAATTCTATTCCTGAATTATTCTTTCGGATTAGATACATTTTCGCGGATTCCCCATTCTTCTGTATGGAAACGCAGACCGGGTTCCCTGACATCATGACATTTCACGATCAAAGCCCCTTCTTTTTCCCAATAGCCTTTTACCGTATAACCGTTCATCGGCCCGTCTTCTTTCCCACGCACTGTTTTATCGTCCGGATTCACCACAATCTTCAATCCACAAGACTGATTGAGCATATCCATATCTCCCCGGCTATTCCCTCCGACAACCAAAGGACGGGTTTTAATAAAGGTCGGGATCACATTTGCTTTACCGTCATCCTGCGGAATCGGTAAGATGATATCATCTGTCAATTTACCGCCGACAACCACCGATTTTACCCCCAGGATATTGACCTCCGGGATACCGAGTTCTTCGGCCAGAAATTTCTGATATAAAAATTCCGGAGAAGCGGTCAAAATCCAAACCTCGAATCCATATTCCTTGAGATTGGCAATCAGTTGTTTCATTTCCGGATAGAACTTGTTCCGGTAAGAAGTCTGGTAACATGCATATCCCATTTCGAGAATTTCTTCGGGCGTCAGTCCTGCCAAAAAATGCACCCGATCCTCGACATAAGGTTTCCCCACATTATTTCCATCTTTTACCATCCGGTTCAGGATCGCCATTTTCTCTTTCGAAAACTTATCCGTTTTTCCTTTAAAATGTTCGTCGGCATATTGATATAAAGCTTCATCCGCCAAATAATG
Source organism: Odoribacter splanchnicus DSM 20712 (assembly GCF_000190535.1). Classification (GTDB taxonomy): domain Bacteria; phylum Bacteroidota; class Bacteroidia; order Bacteroidales; family Marinifilaceae; genus Odoribacter; species Odoribacter splanchnicus. The sequence continues at coordinate 3,958,629 of NC_015160.1, read as the reverse complement.
AGGTACCTGTCCCATAACCGTACCGTCACCATCGAAAACCGCCACTTTCCGAATCTTCATCGTAATGGTCGAATTCAGGAAATCTTCCAGCCGATCATTGACTTCTTTTGACCATCCTTTGATCTGCCGATAGGTTTGTGCAGAGACACAGGGGGTGATCAGTAGCATCATCACCAGGATGATACTACTCGTTAAATTCTTCTTAATCATGGATTTAATTAGTTTTTGTTTTTAACCAGATATTGTTCTTCTTTATAAGTAAATGCAATAAACAGGAAGGCTAAAGCACAAGCACCCAACAAAACGATAAAGTTCCAATTCCATCCCAAATGCTGCACGATATAACCTAAACCGATATTAGCGAACAGGGCCGTTCCAAAGAAATAGCCGAAGAACCCGGTAAATCCGGCAGCCGTACCGGCAGCCTTTTTAGGAGCCAGATCCAAAGCGTGTACCCCGATCAACATCACCGGTCCGTAAATCAAGAAACCGATAGCAATCAGACAAATACTATCCATCAGCGGAGTAGCACTGAACTGCCAGTAAACAAAGATCGAAACAGCGATCAAAACCATATAGATCATGGTCGTTAAAGCACGGCGTCCCTTGAACAATTTGTCACTCAACCATCCACATACGATCGTACCGGGAATAGCAGCAAATTCATAAACAAAATAAGCCCAACCGATTTCTGTAATATCATATCCCTTCACCTCTTTCAGATAGGTGGGGGCCCAATCCAATACACCGTAACGGATCAGATAAATAAAAGCATTGGCCAGCGCGATAAACCACAAAGTCTTATTATTCAAAACATATTTGAAAAAGATCTCTTTAGCCGTCAGTTCAACCTCCGATTTAGCACTGTAATTTTTAGGGTAATCATTCCGATACTCTTCGATAGGAGGTAAACCACAAGATTGCGGAGTATCCCGGATCAACGAATAAGCGATAACCACAATAATCAAAGCCACCACCGCCGGGAACCAGAATGTACCGGCTTGCCAGGAACCGAACCATACCAAACCACCGGCAGCCATCGGACCGATCAAAGCACCACCTACATTGTGAGCACAATTCCAGATAGACATTTTCGTTCCTCTTTCGTTTTGTGAAAACCAATGCGTCATAACACGGCCACACGGAGGCCATCCCATCCCCTGAAACCAACCGATCAGAAATTGCAAAATAAACATAGAGACGATGGAAGAAACTCCCACTTTCGTACCTAATAAAAGAGTAGCTAAAGCCGACAATGTCAACCCCAAGGGCAAGAATTTACGGGCACTACTACGGTCTGAAACCCCACCCATAATAAACTTAGACAATCCATAGGCAATAGCATTAGCTGAAATAGCAACCCCGAGAAGCCCTTTATCGAATCCCATATCCACCAGATAAGGCATAGCAAGAGAAAAATTCTTCCGAACTAAATAGTAGCCTGCATATCCAATAAAGATACCGATGAATACTTGCCAACGCAGACGCTTATACGTCGGATCAATCTTTTCTTTTGACAACAAGGGCCGATGAGGCTCTGGTTTTAAAAAACTCCACATAGCTATTAGTTTAAGATTCAAATTGTTTCTAAGAAAAACCTATCACTTTCGTTATTACAACGTTTTCGGCGCACATTATTTTGAAATGAAATAAAAACATCTTCATTTCGAAACAAAAGTAGATAAAAACTCCATATATCCAAAAAAAATTATGAAAATTTTTGGTAAATTTATTTAAAAATATCCGGTGCGAATATTTCGCTTCGAAAAACACCCTTTCGAACTCAAAGTTCATCACGCACAAGATGTTTTATAACAAACAAATCCCCGATTTTTGAACACACTCCATGGTTTTCAAACCTAACCGACCGGGAAACAAGCCTCCGGCCGGTCAACTCCCAGAAAACTATTTCTTTCAATCCTGTAACATTTCCGCCAAGACCGAGATTGGATGTTTACAACATTTAGAAGTAGACATTTCGATCTGCCATTTACAAGTTTCACAATCAGTTACGACATAATCCACACCGGATTCCTCGATCTGTTTAAACAAGGAATTACCGATATCCTGCGAAGTCTTGTAATTTTCCTTTTTGAAACCGTAAGTCCCGGCAATTCCGCAACATTGCGAATCGAGCAATACCAGTTCCACATTCGGAATCGACTTCAATAATTCGATCGAATAATAAGCCCACCCCAGCTTTTCCATATGACAAGGAGTATGATAAGCCACCCGTAGTTTCTTATCTTTTCTGAACTCCAATTGTCCGGTTTCCTGACTCAGCAAGCGGTAAATATAGCGGGTAGCCAGCTCTACCTGCTCTCTCACATCTTCATTCTTCACGCCCAACAAATGCGGATATTCATCCCGAATCGTAAAAGTACAGGTAGAAGAGGTGGCAATAACAGGAATATTTTTATCCACGACCGATTTCCGAATCGAACCGATATTGATATCAGCCTGTTTCCGAGCTTGTTTGATAAAACCATTCGAAATCAGCGCCACCCCGCAACATTTTTCTTTTTCCAACAACCTCACCCCGATCCCGAGGGCATTCATAACCTTAACGAGATCTTTCCCCAACTGCGGGTAATTGTAATTCACATAACATCCATGGAAATAACTCACCTGTTTCGGAAAAGCAAGTTGTTCTTTCACTTGTTTCTTATACCAGCTTTCGAAAGTTCCGAAAGCATATTTCGGGAAAGTACGGCGATGATCGATTTTCAACACTCCATCCAAAATCGCTTTTACCGGTTTCAATCCCAGCGTTGCATTCACAACCGGCGCCACAGGAGTGGAGAGAGTCCCGACCAAATCGGTATTCGCCAGAATAAAATCCCGTACTCCCGGTTTCTTTTTACTGAATTTAATCCTTGCCGCCTGGATGATATCTCCGATCTTCACATTAGAAGGACAGGCCACTTCACACCGCTTGCAATTGATACAATATTTCAAGGTCTCGTCATAAAAACCGAACTTCTTCAGACGCAGGCGTTCTCCGTCAGGACCTGCCTGTTTAGGACCGGGATAATCCGGATTGACAGCCGCTACCGGACAATAAACCGTACAAACCGTACATTTGATGCACTGTTCGAAATTATTGTCACTAATATTATGTTGTTGAAGATTCATAACCTCTTTTATTTACTTAAAATTTGTTCAGCTACATACAAAGCACTCAAAACAGAAACCCCACCACCACATCCTTCTTTAATCGGATTAAATCCCTCCAGAACAGCTCCCGCCACATACAAATTTTCCAATACCTGCCCGTGCACCATCCCCCGGAAATCAGTTCCCGTCTTCACACCGAAACCTTCATACGGTTGCCGGTCGAATGCATTCCGGCCATACCACAGATTCCGATCTTCCGGATAAGTGACATCCAAATCAAAAACAGGTTCATACACCCGTTCGGAAGTAGCGATCAATCCCTGACTGAAATAACTGCCACTAGCCAGGATGATATGCTTTCCGACAAAAGGAATCTCTCCGTGATTATAAGAAAAGAGCCGGCTAATCCGATTCCCTTCCTGTTCTGCCCGCAAAACGGTATCCCCTAGCATATATACACCTCCGGCTTGCTGGAAACATTTGCGTAATTGCTGCTGTGTACGGATCCCCGGGACAGAAGGAGGCAGAGTAGGCAAGAGACAAATTTCTTTTCCAACCCTCTTTTGTAAATAATCCAAGGCTGTATCCTGATTCAAACCGAATACCGCCGGCAACACGATCGCCTCGACCTCACCGGCTTCCCTTTTCAACAAAGTGGCCAGTTCGTCCAGATTTTCCTGTTTCTCAAACATCCGGGCAATATTGACAGACCTCATCTCAGTAGGATTTTTACGCAAATATTCCAAAGCAGGGAAATTAAACGAATGAATCCTACTTTCAGTACCCATTTTCCGGAACTCATCCGCGATAAACTGAGTATAGAAATCCAAAAATCCCAGGACATTGAATATTGCTATTTTCTTCCAGGGTAAACGATCGGCAGCATCACAATCCGGATGATCTTTCAAGGTAAGCCAGGCAGGCTTCAGCGTCCCCATCGGAGTCACCCGATAATGATTCTTCAAGGCGCTTCCACTCATATGGATTCCGACTTCCTCAAAAAATCGCTCAGCCTCACCGGTCAGTCTTGAAAATACCTCCATCCCCATTTTTACATAGGGATGGGCAGGCGCCTGTTCCTGCAACTGTCCGATAGCTTTCAAAGGATGAGCCACCTCTGTCCCGTCGGGCAACACATTCAGCAAATCCAAAGAACCGGAAGAAAAATGCAGGGCACTTTGTCCTGAAGATATAATGACACAACGTTGTCCGTGTTTCGACAAACAAATACCGGCAACCAATCCTGCCAGTCCACCCCCGATTATAATCGTATCGAATTTCATATTACTCTTCTTGTTTTTGAGACATTTTCAAACCGCACACACTTTCATAAATCCAGGCTGTATACTCACTTTCCCGCAAAGTATCCCCCCAGGCGATAGGCGCCATCCCCTTCCATCTCTCATTCAAGAAAGAAGCCAGATCTTCTTTCGCCCGTTTAGTACAATATTTATGCATACTGCTCATCAATCCGGCAGCCCGGCATGCACAAAGTTCTCCCTGACAGGTACCCATTCCGACACGCGTCCTTCTTCTCAAATCCACCAGATTGTGCACTTCTAATTCATTCAAAGCATACTTTACCTCTCCGACAGAAACTTCCTCACACTCACATACTAAACTATTTTCCAGCACATCATTCCCGGAAAATCTTTCCGCCAGATCTCCATGCCGGTAAATAGAAGAATTTCGCTGAGCCAAGGGTACCGAGATAATCTTTTTCTCCACTTCTTCACGATCCTCCCTCGAACCGGGCAATTTTTCACTGGCGGTCGTACACGGGACGTTCACATTCAACTTTTTACAAATTAAATCGGTAGCCCACTCAGCCATCAGCCGGTAGGTCATCAGCTTCCCGCCGGTAATCGTAATAAATCCCTCAAGTCCATCCCGGACAGCATGATCCAGCAGCACAATTCCCCGACTCACATTCCGGCCACTCGGATCGTCGTCTGCCGCAACCAAAGGCCGTACACCCGCATAAGCCCGCAAAATACGGGTTTGTGCCAGGACCGGAGCCAATTTTTCCCCTTCGCGTAACAATAAATCCACCTCACCGGGAGTCACATACATCCGGTCGACTTCATTAAACGACACCTTGCTCGAAGTGGTTCCGATCAATGAAATCGTGTCACCCGGAACCAGAATATCGGCATCCGCAGGCTTGCGGCACCGGTTCAAAACAATATTATTCACCCGATGCCCGAAAATCAGCAGGGCACCTTTAGCAGGCAGCATATTCACCGTTATTCCCGCCATCTTAGCGATGTTGTGTCCCCAGATTCCTCCGGCATTTACGACAACGTTAGCATAATAATTTTTAGTCTCTTTCGTCCTATGATCCAGGGCTTTCACTCCGACGATACGATCCTGTTCACGGATTAATTCCGTCGCCTCGTGGTAAGTGAGAATTTCAGCCCCATGATTACGGGCATCGATGATATTCGAAGTGGTCAAACGGAAAGGATCGACAGCCCCATCGGGAACCCTTACCGCCCCGATAATAGCCGGATTGGCAGATGGCTCCAGCAACAGCGCTTCTTTCGGATCGATAATATCGGCCCGGATTCCGGCACGTCGACAAGCATCGACAAATTTTGCCTGATATTGAATGTCATCCTCCGGCAAACTCAGGAACAGACCGTCGGTCTCTTCCACACAATGACTGGCAATCCGCCGAAGAATCCTGTTTTCTTTAATACATTCCTCTGCCGATTCCTGATCAGTCACTGCATAGCGGGCACCACTATGCAACAAACCGTGATTTCGTCCCGTCGCTCCCGTCGATATATCGAATCGCTCGATCAAAAGCACACGAATCCCTCTACGGGCACAGTCTCTGGCAATTCCAGCACCGGTTGCACCACCGCCGATTACAATCACATCAAATGGCTTGGTCATATCATTTTGTTTCATTTGTGCAGAAAATTATATTTTCGCCCACAAAGAAACAAACAATTCAAAACATTTCAAAAGAAAAACGAAAGTATTTTCAATCAAAACGAAAACAAATGAAACACCATATCCCAATTACTCCCCGAAACGAAAAGCCATCTACCGAATGGCCTCACGTTGAAATACCCGGAAAAACAGCCTATTGTTTCCTGATTATTTTATTACTTTTGTATAAGTTCTAAAAACAAGACCATGCAGATATTACTCGCTTGTGCCAAAAACATGACGACAAGGCCTGAGCTTTCACCGTCAATCCTGACAAAGCCGAAGTTTCTGGAAGAAGCCGAACGCCATGCACTCCAATTAGCGGCCTTCACGGAAGCGGAATTGGGGAAAGCCCTGAAATGTAATCCACGCCTGGCTATCCTGAACAAACTACGTTATCTGTCTTTTTTCGATTCCGACGACAGCGGGCCTGCCGTGTTGTCATACAACGGCATAGTCTATCGCCACCTCCGCGCCTGGGAATTTACAGAAGCCGATTATGCCTACGCCAACAACCATCTGTGGATTTGCTCCTTTTTATATGGCCTGCTCCGGCCTATGGACCGGATCAAAAACTACCGTTTAGAGGGTAACGTAAAGTTACCGAACAACGACAACCGGAACATGTTCGATTTTTGGAAACCACGTTTGACCGATGTGCTGATCGATTCAGTAAAGCAGGACGATGGCTGCCTGGTGCATCTTGCCACAGAGGAAATGACCCGTCTGTTCGACTGGAAACGGGTCAGACGGGAAGTGAAAGTCCTGGAACCCCAATTTTTCATTCGTGAAGAAGACAAATTGAAAACCATTGTCGTATATGCCAAAATGTGTCGTGGTGCCATGACCCGCTATATCCTTCAAAATCGCCTGACGACTAAAGAAGAACTAACTGCTTTTTCCTACGAAGAATTCAATTACCGGCCCGAAATCGTCCACGCGAAAGCAGAGGCATTGCCGTTTGTATTGGAATAAATCACTTGTATCTTCGACATAAAAAATAAAGCTCCTTAGACGATCGACACCTTAATCCCCAACTCCTCTAATTCCCGGACCACTTTGGGAGATACGCCGGAATCGGTGATAATCTGGTCGACAGCATCCAGTTCGCAGATCTTTCCAAACCCCCGCCGGCCGAATTTAGAAGAGTCGGTCAGGACAATAATCTTTTGCGCCGCATCGATCATCGCACGATTTACACTGGCTTCCATAAAATTCGTGGTAGTCAGTCCATATTTTAAATCGATTCCATCTACCCCCAGAAAAAGCTTCGTCCCGGAAAAATTCTCCAACATCCGCAAAGCATATTCTCCGGTAACCGACGAAGAGGTATGCCGGACAATACCGCCCAACTGAATCACTTCCACCTGCTGACAATTCAGGAGAGCCATGGCAACGTTCATCGCAGAAGTCAGTACGGTCAGCTGAGCCTCCGGAGGTATACAGCGGGCAAAAGCCAATACCGTAGTACCGGAAGCAATAATGATAGCGTCATTGGGAGTCAGCATTTCGGCAGCCTTCATACCAATCCTTTTCTTTTCTTCCGGAAACTGTTTTTCTTTTTCCTGCACATGCCGGTTGGCTATATAGGGATCGATCTGAATAGCTCCTCCGTGTGAACGATATAGTAATTTCTTTTCTTCCAGTAATCCCAAGTCTTTCCGGATCGTCACCGAAGAAACATTCAATTGCCGGCTAAGACTATTTACTGAAACGATTCCGTTTACTTTTAATAATTCTAAAATCTTTTGATGTCTTTCAGACAATGACATGATCTTTTCCATTCCAGTTTTTAAATTCGTATAAAAGGGCTGAACATTCAGACACTTCACCTTATATTACACCAAATGAGCTAACAAAGGTAAAAATAATTACTCAGAATAGGATTTGGAAGTCAAGGAAAAATTATTTTATAACACCCGGCAGCCAGACAGGCCCCCAGGATAGGACCCAAAACCGGGACCCAGCTATATCCCCATCCACTACTCCCTTTACCCCGGATCGGTAAAACAAAATGAGCGAAACGGGGAGGCAAATCCCGGGCCGGATTGATAGCATAACCGGTAGCTCCTCCTAAAGACATACCGATAGCGACAATCAGGAAAGTCACCGGAAACAATCCCACAGATCCCAATCCGACCTCAGGCGTATTCCCATCGATAGCCAGACACAAAATGACAAAAACCAATACAAAAGTACCGATGACCTCACAAATCAGATTACGGGGGATATTCCTGATTGCAGGCATCGTACAGAAAGTACCTAATTTCACATCGGGATCTTCTGTTGCATCGTAATGATCTTTATAGAAAACATAGACCAGAACAGCTCCCAAAAATCCACCGGCCAATTGCGCTATAATATAGGCAGGTACATAAGCCCAGGGAAAAGTATGAGCCAACGCCAAACCGATAGACAAAGCCGGATTCAGGTGAGCTCCCGAGTAGGGAGCGGCCACAAATACCCCGCACATGACGGCAAATCCCCAGGCAAAAGTAATCACCACCCAGCCTCCGCCGAAACCTTTGGAATGCTTCAGTAATGAACTGGCCACCACTCCGTCTCCCAGCAGGATCAGCAAAGCAGTACCGATAAATTCGAACAGACATTTTGTGAATAAAGAAATCGTCATAGCAAGCCAATATACAATTATCGTTCAAGCACCCGATCGACAGCATCTCTCCATCCCTCTTTCAGTTCTTCCATTTTCTGTTGTTCTCCGGAAGGAATAAATTCCTTTTCTTTATGCCAATGTTGACGGATTTCATGAATATCGCTCCAATAACCTACCGCCAAACCGGCCAGATAAGCAGCCCCCAGGGCTGTGGTCTCGATGATCTTGGGTCGTATGACCGTGGTATTCAAAATATCGGCCTGAAACTGCATCAACACATTATTCGCAGCAGCTCCTCCATCCACCCGCAATTCTTTCAATTCGATACCGGCATCCCGGATCATGGCATTGACCACATCCATGGTTTGAAAAGCGATTCCCTCCAAGGCAGCCCTGGCAATATGAGCGGCTGTCGTTCCACGGCTAATACCCGAAATAGCTCCCCGGACATCCTGATTCCAATAGGGAGCGGCCAAGCCTGTCAATGCCGGTACAAAATAAACCCCACCGGCATCCGGCACACTATGTGCCAAAGTCTCCACCTCGCCCGAAGAGCGGATAATCCCTAAACCATCCCTCAACCACTGAACGATCGCCCCGCCGACAAAAATGCTTCCTTCGAGGGCATAAGTCACTTCTTCTCCGATTTTCCAGGCAATGGTCGCCAGCAGATTATTCTTCGAGACAACCGGTTTATCACCACTATTCATCAAGAGGAAACACCCCGTTCCATAAGTATTCTTTACCATTCCGGGTTCGGTACACATCTGACCGAACAAGGCTGCCTGCTGATCCCCGGCAATGCCTGCAATCGGTATTTTATGGGCAAAGAGGGTCGTTTTCGTGTGTCCATATATTTCGCTGGAAGTCTTGACTTCAGGTAACATCGCGGCAGGAATACCGAACAGTTCCAATAATTCCGGATCCCAGGCCAGCCGATGGATATTATAAAGCATCGTACGGGAAGCATTGGTGACGTCCGTAATATGCACTTCCCCACGGGTCAATTTCCAGACCAGCCAGGAATCCACCGTTCCAAAAATAAGCTTTCCGGCTTCGGCTTTTTCCCTTGCCCCCTCGACATGATCCAGAATCCATTTGACTTTAGTGGCACTGAAATAAGCGTCTATGATCAATCCGGTCTTCTCCCGGATAAATTCGGTTTTCCCCTCAGCCTTCAAAGCATCACAGTATGAAGCCGTACGGCGGTCTTGCCAGACGATAGCATTATAAACCGGTTGTCCGGTCTCCCGATCCCATACAATCGTCGTCTCCCGCTGATTTGTAATCCCGATGGCAGCGATGTCCAATCCGTTAATACCGGCCGAAGCAATAGCCCCGGCAATCACAGAAGCCTGGGAGGTCCAGATTTCCTGCGGATGATGTTCCACCCATCCCGGCTGAGGAAATATCTGCCGGAATTCTTGCTGAGCCACAGCTTTGATTTCACCATCGTGGTCGAAAACAATTGCCCGGGAACTACTGGTTCCCTGATCGAGCGATAAAATATACTGTTCTGACATTCCTGAATAATTATAATATACTTTTTCAGTTACAAGGGTTACAGCGGTTAACTTAACTCCTGAACCCCTTGCCGCCTTTAAAACCGCTGTAACTTTCAAATATACGTTTTACTCTAAAATATAGTGTCCGGCCAAATCGGTAAACTCTTTTACCTGCCCATCGATCCAGGCCTGATCGTATCCCAATTCTTTGGCAACGATCCGGGCCACTTTAGGGGCAACTTCGGCAGCCACCCGGGCATCCAGGAACAATAACCTGACACGCCTGGCCAGTATATCCTCAACATTCAATGCCATCTCTTCCCGAACCGCCCATACCACCTCGGCCACAGTGTAATCATATTTGGGATGCAGTTTTTCGGCCATAGCCGGATCGGACTGCATCAAGGTTTTGATCGCCTGAATATCCGAGCCATAAATATACAAATGATTATTGAGATCCGGATTTAATTGATAACCATGAATCCGGAATTTTTTTGTCACACATGCTTTCTTTTCCAGCAGATTCAATTCGATCGCCTTATCCACCGTATCTTCTGCCATTCTCCGATAGGTGGTCCATTTCCCTCCGGTGATGGTAATCAGCTTATTTTCAGAAACAAAAATCTTATGACTCCGGGAAATTTCTTTCGTACTTTTACCTTCCTTTTTGGGAGCCGCTAATGGACGTAATCCGGCAAATACCGAAAGGACATCGCTCCGTTGAGGTTTACGAGTCAGGTAACGTCCGGCCGTATTCAGGATAAATTCGATTTCCGACTCCAGAGCTTGTGGCTCCAATTCCGGATGTTCCCGTAAAGTATCGGTCGTTCCGACAACCACTTTGTCATGCCAGGGCACGGCAAACAATACCCGGCCATCGTCGGTCTTGGGGATCATGATAGCGTAATCACTTTGCAGAAACGACTTATCCAGGACCAAATGTACCCCTTGGCTCGGTTTCACCATATGCTCGTGAGTCGGCACATCCATTTCCATAATGCTATCCACAAAGATGCCGGTCGCATTAATCACCGCTTTGGCTTTCACTTCATATTCCTGCCCGTTCATCAAATCCTGAACCTTCACCCCTCTTGCCCGGCCATCGGATCCGTGTAATATCGCCGTTACTTTCATACGGTTGATCGGACATCCGCCATTTTCGACACAGGACTGAGCCAGATTGACTGCCAGGCGGGAATCGTCGAATTGACCGTCATGATAGACTACCCCTCCCTTCAAACCATCCACCCGGACCGTCGGTAAATAAGACGTAGTCTTCTTTTTGGATACATATTTAGAACGCCCCAGACTAAGACGGCCGGCGAGGATATCGTATATCGTCAGTCCGACTGTATAAAGAAAGTTATCCCAATAACGATAATTCGGAATCAGAAAAGATTGATTTTTTACCAGATGCGGAGCATTCTGTTGGAGTAATCCTCTTTCGTACAAAGCCTCCAATACCAATGAAACATCTCCCTGAGCCAAATACCGGACTCCTCCATGCACCAACTTGGTACTACGACTGGAAGTTGCTTTTGCAAAATCTTCCCATTCGAATAAAGCGACACTATACCCTCTTGTAACTGCATCTACGGCAACTCCCAAACCGGTTGCACCTCCTCCGATAACGACAACATCCCAGACTTTGGACGGATCAGAGATTTTGGATAATAAATCTTCTCGTTTCATAGTTATTTTATCTGATTTATAACCTTGTACGAAAAATAAATTAAAAAGTATCTCTTTCTGTCAGAAAAATACAGGGTCTTCCTGGTTTTCAAAATAAAACGATCCGTATACTTTATCAAAATATTCACTATTTTAGAGGCTCCAAAACATCTGGGATAAACACGTTGTAGTTTTACCCGGAAAGAACACAGCATTAAAAGTATGTAAGTATGAATATCGTATTTGTCGAATCGTTAGGAATGTGCGAATGCACGATAAACAAAAGTCTGGCTACTCTGAAAAACCAGGGACATACAGTCACTTTTTATCACGACCGGAATGAGAATGAAGAGGTATTGATCGAAAGAGCCCGAAATGCCGAAGTTGTCGTAGTCAGCAATATTCCGTTGCGGAAACATTTCTTTGAAAATTGTCCGAAGCTCCGGATGCTCTCTGTAGCCTTTACCGGAGTGGACCATATCGATCTGGAAGCATGTAAAAAACGGGGTATCACGGTTTGTAATGCCGCCGGTTACTCTACAGAAGCAGTAGCCGAATTAACGATCGGAATGATGATCGCCGTGTACCGAAAAATGGTAGGCGGAGATGCCATTCTCCGTATCGGCGGAGACCGGCAGGGAGTCCTGGGAAGCGAACTTCACGGAAAAACAGTAGGTATCGTCGGGCTCGGAGCCATCGGCCAACGGGTAGCTCTGTTAGCCAACGCTTTCGGATGCAAGGTTTTAGGCTATAACCGCAGCCCCAAGGCCCTTCCTCATATCACCCAGGTGGACAAAGATACCCTTCTGCGTCAATCGGATATCATTACGGTACATCTTCCCTTGAACCCGGAAACCAAAGCATTTATCGGGACAAACGAATTTGCACTCATGCAACCACATGCTGTCCTGATCAACACCGCCCGGGGACCCATCGTCAGCCAGGAAGCGCTTTACAATGCCCTGAAAAAAGGACAAATAGCCGGAGCAGCCGTCGATGTCTACGATCAGGAACCTCCGCTTCCTCTGAACCTGGAATTATTTAATGCACCTAATCTACTGATGTTGCCGCATATGGGCTACGCCACCCGGGAAGCTTTTGAAACCCGGCAGAATATCGTAATCAGGAATATCGAAATGTGGCTGAACAATACCCCACAAAATCAGGTTCTTTAAATCGATAAGTGTATGTTAAAATTATTCATCGTCTTTTTTTGTCTTTTGCCATTTACCGGATGGAGCAAAGATTATCGGGTCAGATTAAAGTGAACGGTTCTATAACGGAACACTATCGGCCTTAGATATCTTAGCTATACGCTCACAAAATACATTTGAAGAAGATTTCTAAAACGTATCTAATTGAGAAAGAAGAAGTTACCTTGTGATACAAACTAAACAGGTAACGATTTGGAAACGAGCGAAGTGCTTTCTGTCGCATGTTTCTACATCAACAAAGAACGCTTGTTATTCTATTTGCAAAGATAATCATTTGCTTTGAATAACAAGCGTTTTTGATAAGATTTTCGCTCTTTTGCTCCATCTGTTGTTTGGAAAGATTGAAAAATAAGGAGAATGATTATATTCCTCTTCCTCGCTTCTTCTTTTTCTTGATTTGGTTCCTAAGTTTATGTTGCCATGCCATCTCGGCATAATCATCACCGTGGGTCTGTGGATTAATAAGTCCACCTGCTCCCAAAATCATTTCTTCGGCAGCATTCAAGGCGGTGCTTGCTACATTTCCTACGGCTTGTGCAATAGATGAACTTTCGTTTGCTTTTGTAGGCGATATGTATGAACGACTGGGAGGAACAAGTTGATAGCCTGTATCTGATTGAACTTTATTCTTTGTAGTCTTGTCTGCTATTGTGTGAGCTTTTGTTATCGTCTCCTTTGTTTCGGCTTTATTGGCTATCTCAAAGTTCTTTTGCAAAGAGTGGTATCCGAACCCTCTGCCGATTTCGGAAGCCTTGAATGTCTGGGCACAGTAGGAGAACTTCAAACCATATACTTTGCCCTGCTTATTCTTCAAGCGTTCGATGGTTACACCACTCTTGTTTAGGTCGTAAAGAAACATGGAGTGCCCCGTGATGCCTGTGCCTTTGTATTTTTCAAGTAGGGCATAGCAAATCTTCTGTATTTGTTGCTTGGTCTGTTCTCTCGTAGGATTGGCCTTTGCTTTTTGGTGTTGTCTTTCCGCCTTTACTTCCTTTGCGATAGTCAAGCCTTTCGAGCGACTTATTTCCTCCGCCACTCTTGCTGCCCTGTTGCTCACAAAAGTGGTGTCATAGACTTCTCCGTAAAGGCTGATGCGGTTGGCAATGATATGGATATGTCTGTTGTCGGTGTCCTTGTGGGTTACCGCCACCCATTGATGGTTGTCAAGTCCCATTTGTTTGGCAAACAGATGGGCTATCCGCATGAGTTCAGATACGGGCAGTTTCTTCTCGTCCTGTGGCGCGATACCGATTTCGATACGGAGGAACTTATTCCTGCAACGTGTGTTGTAATCGCTGACCATCTTCATTTCCTCGTAGATAGCCTTCGGTTCTCTGCTGCAAAGATTATGGAAGGCAAGCCGACTACCGAGCTTGCCCTCTCTGAAAATATAGTCTAAAGCCGTGCTTCCGTGCGCTATCGCCTTACACTTTCCTATCATTCTCCATCAAATTTAAGAGTTTAATTGCCCTTTCCTCAATGTGGTATTTGGGATTGAAGAAACGCTTAAATGCCTCCCTTGCCAGATAGGAAAGACTTTGAGTAATCAGTACCCATGCATCATCCTTTACCTTGATAAGATTGGAAATATGTGAGAAGAAGTAGGCCGTTCGTCTCAGTAGTTCGATGGCTTCCTTTTCATTGTCGGTCATCTTAGGAACAGCAGTCACTTCTCCATTTAGGAGTATCTCACGGCAGTAGTCTGAGAACTTCCGCCCCGTACTTTCTGCCTTTGACCTAATACGCTGCTTTTCCTCTAAGGTACATCTTACCTTGATGAACTCTGTCTTGTTCATCTTCTGCTCTTCCTTATTCTGTTGCTGCCATTTGGCAGTCTTTCTATTATATCTGTCCATATAAGCTTCTTTGAAAGTTAATCATTGTAGATGATTTGTTATTGCTTAATTCCTAAACACTGACCGATGAGAACGAAGTGATTACGGCCTAATCTCCCCGACAATTAAACGAGGGGAGCAAGCGCAGTTTGTGGGTACAAACTGACGTCTTGCAATGTCAGCTAACGAAACGTTTACGCATAAAGCGTTTTGGTTATTAAAAGCGAATGCCGTGCATTCAGTATCTAACTGCGTTCGTAGCGTTCCTACCATTCAGTGTTTTTAGCAAAAGTTCGTTGCCTTACTCTCTGAAAAGTGTCGAGGGTTTTGAGTGAAAGGGGCGTCCCTTTTTCTAAAAACCGTCAGCCCTTTTCTTACGGCTTACAGTCTTCTCCATTTCTCTATGTCTTCACCGTATTCGTCCAAATGTGTGCGGATGATATTTTCCACGAAGCTTGAGAGATTGCTGCCCCTGTCACCCAACCTGCGTACGATGAAGTCGGCACGTTCCTGTGTCTCCCTGCTCAGGTAAACCGCCTTTCTCTCATATAGCTTTGTCGGAACGAGGAACGCCTGCTTGTATGCGTCAAGTGTCTCTTTTCTCATCTTAGCACTGATGCGTTTTTGAACGGTTGCATGCTCTGTATGCTGTGCAGGCTCGGCTGGCGTGGCATGCTCTATGGCATGCTCTGTTTCTTGTTGTTTTTGCTCTTGAATATTTTTCATTCCCTTTGCTCGAAATTCAGCTACGGTTTGTTCACTTGAACTTTCAGCTTGGCTCATACTGAAAGATTTCCTGATGGTATTTTCCATTTCCTCTTTGCTGACTGCTTTCTTTTCCATACCTCTATCTTATTTTAAGTTTGACTTGTTTTCTTTTGTTACTTGTATTTGGAGTTTTCTCCAACTTTTTCTGTCGCTCACGGACACGGCTGACGTGATACTCGTTGAGGTCTTTGAAGTCTTTATAATACACAGCCATATCTTCTACCTTAAAACCTTCGTTTACAAATTCCTGTACTGCTTTTCGCCCTGCATCATCATTATCAAGAAAAGCACGAACGGAGGTTATATTTCTTTTGTTCAGGTAGTGAATACTTCTTGCAACATTGCTCACGGAATTCATCACAAGGCATTGGTTGGTTACTTCCCCTTTCATTGAAAGAAAAGAGAGAAAGTCCATAAAGCCCTCGAACAAACAGACAGGCTGTTCCATGTCCTCAAATATCGGAGTGATGTCTTTCGGAGCAACTGTTCCCTTGAACGTATTGTTGTCCCGAAGTTCATAACCACCTGACGAATTGGCAAAGCCAATGGCTTGATAGCGTCTTCCCCTTACCTCGTAACTGATACATTTGAGAAAGGGTGTTGCCTTTTCCAAATCAATGCAGCGTTCCTTTTTGAGGTACTCCTGCAAATGCGGTGACAAGGTGCCTGATATGCTTATCAGTCTCCTTGTACCGCTTGCCGTTACATTCTCTATTTGATTTGGATTGATGGATATTTCTCTATTTGGAGAATTGAAGCTGTACGCTGTATGCTCTAAAGCGTTCTGCCCCAAACGGCAGATGGCTTCGGAGAACGTGTAGCCCTCCAAGCGCATACAAAGGTCGATGATACTTCCACCCCTGCCTTCGGCATAGTCTATCCAAAGGTTCTTTTCCGTGTCCACCTTGAAACTCGGACGCGTTTCCTCCCTGAGCGGTGAACGGTACATGGCATAGGTCGGTGTTTTGCGGACAGGTTTGATACCTTTCCTTTCGAGATATTCCACGATGGAATATCGCTTGATTGCTGATAAATCTTCTTCTTTCATTGTTTTGATACTTTAATGGGTTGAATGATAATTATTTATGTTTGTCTGTTTTTATGGTTTTACCGTTTCCAAAGTTTTTCCTCTCCAAACTTTTTCATCTTTCTTCTTACTACATACTATTTTGTGATAAATGATTGATAATCAGTATTACTTTGTAGTATAAGACAATACTACACATTCTACTACATTTGGCTACTACAAGTTTGACGGAGCGGGCATGGCAAGATTTTCCTAATCTTGTAGACATAGATGGGGCTACCACCGTTTCTTCGTTTGCTCACCTTTATGTATCCTGCTTTCTTCAAGGCTTCGCCCATACGCTTGGCAACAAGTGGTTGGTGAGTATAAATACCCAAATAGGTGAGTATCTCCGTAGTCGTCATTAACGAATAGTTTTCATCTTCCGCTGGTTTCTCGAAGCAACGCAACAAGAGCTCCATTTCTGCAGTCTGTACTTGAAAGTCCTCACTCTCTCTGTATAGTTCGGCAATCTCTTCATCATCAGACCAATAGCGGAAACCTGACTTTAACAGGGCTTTGGCTTCAGCATAGACATTGTCTATTGAAATACGCTTGGCTTTCTCTATGTCTATGGAAAGAACTTCAAAGGGCAGAAACCTTCTGCTACCTGTCGGGTCTGTAAGAAAGTCATTGCCGTTCACTGATGCCACAAAGCTTGCCAAGTGGGGATGCTCCTCTACATACTTGTCATACGGCATACGGTACTTGACCATCGGACAGGTGATGAGGTTTTTCAGCTCGTTCTCGTCCCGCTTATTAAGGGCTTTGAGCTGGTCGTCTATATTTACGATAAGGTTCTGACCGATATAAGTGAGTGTGTCTTTCTCCTGCGGATATATTTTTCCTGTGTAACTGTAACCGTGCAGTGCTGGGGGACAGAGCTGGTCAAGGAACGTGGTCTTGAACTTTCCCTGCTCACCTGTCAACACAAGGCAGGTATAGTTACGGCACTCACGGTCGTCCATCGCATTGGCGACCACCGCCACAAGCCATTTGGTAAGATACGGCAACCATTTGTTAGAATTACGGACAACAACGTAACTTGCCAAATCGGAAATTGCTTTCGGTGAAAAAGAAGACACATTACTATCCCTGCAACCGGCATCATCACAGCTACTGCTATCACCTATATCTATCAATGGCAACCCTTTTAAATACTCCTGCACGGGATTGATACGGGGAGAAAAGCTGCTTTCAATGATGGAATAAAGGTTCTCAGCAGAAGTCGCTATGCTTTCATCGCAATCAAGTTCCCTGCGAAGCGTATTGATTTCATAACGACCGACCTTTACAAAACGATTATTACCCTTACTGCAATATTCGGTTCTGCCCAGTACAGTATTGTATCTGAACTCGTAGTGTGTGGAGAGGTAGGTTTCTATCTCTGCGTTCTTGGAGGAACTCCTCATTCGATGAGGATTTCTCCTGCTGCCTGTATTGCCTGCATCTGCGTTCTTTTTCATTATTCCCTTGAATTGGTTTCCAAGAGTGAAGTTAGGGTGAGCATGCGTAACTTCCAAGCATTCAGAGTCTTCTTGCATAATATTGCGCTCGTCCGCTGCAAAATTCTTAGGGGAACAAGCTGTCAAGAAGAGCATTTATCGCCTCATTAAGCAAAAAACGGATGACAGGAAAGATAGATTAGCAGAAATACGGATGTTACTGTCTGCTTTCAGATGTACTCTTTTGCTTTAATTACCTTATTAACCTCATTTGTGCAGTGGCAAGAACATCAATCTGTCTCTTTTGTCCCCATCATAGCACCACAAGCTGCCACTTGAATGAAAAGTGATGGAATAATAAATGCCCGATATTAATTTTGCATAAGACAAGCTGCGCTCGGCAAAGGATAAGTGAACTTTCCTCTGCACTCGCTTGCATTGTCTTTGCAACAAAAGAAGAAGATGGGGCAGGAAAACGCAAATGCGAACCGATGATGCGGATTGCCCTTTTCCTTATTCTTCCCGGCATTTCCCTGCTGTTCACCACGGCTTTGAGAGGTGTACGCACGCCATTATCTTTGCCGATGGAAACTGGAAAGACCTGAAACAACAAACAATAACAATATAAAATTATGAACTATTACATCATTACAGAAACTAATTGGGCAAAGCTTCGAGATGAAATCTTGAGCCTTGCAGAATGCTGCCACAAGGCATTCGGAGAGAAAAGCAAGCACACGGACTGGCTGCACAACGGTGATGTGTGCCGGCTGCTGAACATCAGCAAGCGCACCTTGCAGCATTATCGTGATACGGGTGTGCTGCCGTTTACGCAAATCGGACACAAGTGCTATTACAAGCGCGAGGATGTGGAAACATTGCTTCTTACGAAATCGGACAAACCTAAAAACAGACAGATATGATGGAAACAGCAAGAGACTTGAACATGGAGACGGACGAGATGCAGCTGGTCATCTCGGCATTGAGAGGTGTGGGGAAACGGATTGTGGAAGTGGCACAGACGCACAAGCCACTCCTTGCTGGCGAACATTTCCTCACGGGCAAGGAAGTGTGCGAGCGTCTGTATATCAGTCCCCGCACTTTACAGGACTACCGCGACAGGAGAATCATTCCCTACACGCAGTTTGCAGGGAAGATACTCTACCGACTCTCCGACATAAACCAACTATTGCAAAAGAACTATCGAAGATAAAGCCTTCGCAAGGGACGTTTCCTGCTGACTTATTCGTCTTTCTCGTTAAGAATGAGTAACTTTGTGGCAAATTCAATAATATACAACTTATGAGACAGAAATTCACTTTGATTACATTGGGAGTAAAGGACTTTCAAAAGGCATTGGCTTTCTATGAGGGATTGGGCTGGAAGAAGTCGGAACAGAGCCAGGAAACTTACGCCTTGTTCCCTTTGGGTGGGATAGTCTTGGGGATATACCCACTGCAAGAATTGGAAAAAGATACGACGTTATACCATCAACAGACTGCCTTTTCGGGCATGACAATCAGTTATAACGCCATATCGGAAGAGGAAGTCAATGCCGTGATGCAGGAAGCACAACGGCTCGGAGCAACCATTGTGAAACCTGCACAGAAAGTGTATTGGGGAGGATACAGCGGCTATTTCAAGGATTTGGACGGCTATGTGTTCGAGGTAGCCTACAACCCTTTTTGGCAGATTGACAGAGACGGAAATCTTGTCTTGTAGTTTGTCAAGTGCAATGACCAAAGAGCAGACAATTAAGGAACTGACGGTGATTCCCGGAATAGGGAAATCGCTTGCAACCGATTTGTGGAATATCGGGATAACCTCCGTTGCAGACTTGAAAGGCAAAGCCCCCGAAGTACTCTTTGCTTTGTCCAACGACTATGCTGGAGTGGTGCAGGACCGTTGCGTACTGTATGCTTTCAGATGTGCCGTTTACTTCGCGCAGACACCGCCAGAGCATAGGGAAAAGGAAAAGCTGAACTGGTGGTTCTGGAAAGACTGAGCCGATCGTACTCCTAAGATTGACATGGTCTTGATCGTATCAAAGGATCTGTGTTTTAAATTTGTCTTGAATTGTTAAAGCACGAAGCCTATCAAGCCCGAATGTTGGCAACAACGGTATAGGGGCACGATTAACACCAGAAAATAATAATACACTTTTTTTTGAAAGCGCAAGTAAGCACAGATAGAAATTAACGTGTGCAGGACAAGGATTATAAGTGAAATTAGGGAATAATCGGCATTCTCTTAGCAGAATGTTCAGATATTCTGCTGGCTTCATCGTAAAATTTAGTATCTTTGTGGCATTACTAACCCTTTAATTCTAAGCGATATGATAAAGTAGGTAATTCAAGCGAAGAAGAATCCGCTGAAGAAAGAAGAAGTGGAGTTTTATCCGCAGGCTGCACCGACCACGCCGGTAACGTTGGCGCAAATCGTAAAGCGGATAGAGAAACGCTCCACCGTGTCGAGTGCTGACGTGAAGGCTGTGTTGGACGCCTTACAATACGAAGTTATCGAGGCCTTGGAGAATGGCAACACCGTGCGACTGGGCGACATCGGTTCGTTCCATCTCACTATCAAGGCGGAGGGCGCAGCAACGGCCGTCGAAGCCAAGGCAAAGGGCGCGAAACTCATAAAGCAGGTGAACGTGCAGTTTACCAAGAGTACGGCCATGCGTGATTCTTTCGACATCCGAAGTCTCGACTTCGCCCCGCAGGAAGATATCGTAAACGCAAAATAGCATGATGGCAGCATCGTAATGCCTTAACGAAAAACGTGTTTCCGGCATACGAAAAGGATATTTTCCATATGTGTCGGGAACACCGTTTTCAAGGTTTAAAAATACAATTTTGCAACTCGCTGATAATCAATACTTAGCAAAAGGCAAAAATTGTCTTATAAGAGAATTAAAATTGTCCTATAAGACTTTTTGAAAAGTCCTATAAGACAATTTTGAGAATGTACTTCGTACTTCTAAGGGAATTAGGAAATTTGATATTAGCTAAGGCTATAAAGAAAAGAGTGATTATTATACAAAAAAAGAAGAACATGGTAAATATAGTAAAAAAAACAACGACAGAAATAATTCTTCCTGCTGAAAAAGTTGAATACTTACAAAGAGAACTAACTAATGTAAGAGAAGAACTTATAGGGAATAAATATATTGAAGAAGCAAGACTAGTTTTGAAGGCTGGTGGATTAAGAAGTGCTATTGGATGCTATTGGAATGCAGTAAGTGATGATCTAAGAAGAAAAATAATACATAGAAGTTTGGACTTGTTTAATAAGGAAATGAATAAATCTGCAAAGACTTACGAAGACTTCCAAAATAACATTACTGATTATGATTTAATAGAAGGTGCGTATAAAATAGGTGTTCTTAGTTGGGAAGCAAAAAAAGTCATACATCAAGCAAGAGAAACCCGTAATATATTTGACGGACATCCAGACAGTTCCGATCCAAACCTTTTTAAGGTTCTAAACATGATTGCAGATTGCAACAAATATGTGTTATCACAAGAGTTTCCGATTCCAATAATCAACGTAAACGATTATATCGTTAAAATGGATACGGATACTTATGACAAGCATGAATTAGCTGTTGAACAAGCTTTCATTGATTTACCAGAAGTTTATAAGAAAGAAATGTGTAACAAATTGTTTACATACTACATTGGGGATACAATCTCAACGCGTTTTCGTTCTAACATTGAATTAAGTTTTCCTATTTTGTGGAAAGTAACGCCAAAAGAAATACGACAACAAATAGGACAACGTTTTGATAAAATGTACCTTGAAGGTGATGCAATGAAGAATAAGAAGGGGGTTGATTTATTTAGCTTAATTGACGGCTTAAGATACTTGTCTACGGCAACCAGAAAGTTAATCTATGCCCCCCATATACAAAATCTAGAAAAGAACTTAGATAACTGGGCACAAGAAGCCTTGTCTGTAAGAGAACTTGAAGCGTTTGGTTCTGTTATCCCAGACGAATATGTTGAAAGATTAGTAGCAGCTTTAACTCTGACATATGTAGGATATAAAGGTGCAAGTTATAGTTTCAGCAGAACTTCGTTTTATTCTGATGCGGCAGCACCAAGAATTTCAAGGATGTTTGAAAAATTTGACAACAAGTCAGCAGAAGAGTTTGTAAAAACAATAAAGACAAACTCAATCTTGAAATCAAGAATATGTCATGTCGGGCAACTTAGTAGACTTAGAACACTTGGCAATATTCTTCTAAACAAACCAGAAATCACTAGCGACACTAAAATCTTTCTTGAATTACTAGTTGATGAATCTAGAACAAAAGAATTATACAATGAAATAAATAAGTAGAAAGAACTCCTACCAATAAGAGCCTTCAATCAAATGGATTGGTGTGGGAGCATGATTTCGGTAACAGAAGCGACTTAGGTATTGGTATCAGAATCCTTCAAGACTATGGGATAAGGAGCGGTTTCCATTTCCTCTTCCAACTCATCAAAGCAGATTGCCTTCAACTTGTCCAATGCTTCTTGGTCAAGAGCTTTAGGTGCTTTCTTGTCTCCTCGTTCTATATGTACTTTATCAAACAGAAGCGTATCAGCCAGCCTCTCACGATAAGCCAGCCTGCAGACAGTCTTCAAATCTGCTGCAACTCTGAAAAATGTGCTTTGCTGATGACCGAGTTCGCCGAGACAGAATGCCTGTAATTCGTAGATGAAGTTTTCTGTCAACAGTGAGAAAGCCAAGTCCGAAACATGGTATTTCCTCTGAATGAACTCCTGTAATCGTTTCCGAGTGGAATGATAGGCAGACATAGACTCTTCCTTGATGTCTATACCGATATGGCTTTCTTTCTCCTTGATGAGCATATCCAACCTTTCGATGAGCCTGCATCGTGCCTGCACACTTCCTTGAAACAGTTCCTTTACATCGGTTGCATCAAATGGCTGTCCTTTGGCAATCAACGACTGATAGGCAGATTGAATGGAAAGCAGAAGATTTTCCAACCTCCCATTAATTTCTACCGCCTCGCGGCTCTTGCCGTCCATTCTGCTCTCACGTGGATTCCATAAATCGGGATTGCAGGAGAGTTTACAACTAAACTGAGCAATGGAACGCTCAATGGTAATACGCCCCATAATCGGAGCTTTTCCCGACTTGTCCAAACCGCTCTTTTTAAGGTAGAGCAACACCTTCATTTTCTCTGTTTTCATACGCTTTAATATTTGTGGGTAAAATTACCCGAATTAAAGCGTTCCTCACATACGCAGAAAACTGCCGACCAAAGCAACAACCACACGAGCGAAAATATTTCAGTTAGCGAATGCTACACCATCGTTACCAACATCAAAACAAGGTAACACTCTGGTAACTGAACTTCTGCCTAAATCTGCATGTTTCTGCCCTTTTTGAAAAGAGCAATTCTATGCAAATCGTTCCGTTTCTCACTCATTATCAGTTAGTTTACGCCAGCTTCTATTTCTCTTCATTTTCGTTGATTAGTTACATTCAGAATGGGTAAATATCACAGAAGGCAGTTTTGACAGTGGAATTGCAACCGACTATAATCTTTTTCACTACTCCTTCGATGTTTTTGATTGACGAAAATCACAAAATGACAACAACCGGGGGGAAACCGGAAAAATATAAGGGAACTGAAGGAAAAATATTATTGCTGTTCGCTAAAATGACTATTTTAGCGAACAGCAATAATACTAAGGAACAAACTTATAGGCGATGTCATCAAATAAAACATAGCCGGCATTGTCCTTGGTGAATGTTATTACGTGAGGACGGGATCTTGGCATGGGAGGAGTTTCTTCCCACTCATCTTTCAGGTAATTGTACCGGCAGCAATACCAATAGGGCGGAGCAACACTTAGTCCTAATTCGCCTCCTGCAATGTAAGCGTACTCCTGTCCGTCGACAGTTAAAACGAACGAAGATGCATACGAACGTGTAATTCCCGGATACTTATCAGGTAAAAGAGAATTTAACGGTATAAAACGAAACTCTTCCGGATTGAATTTATAAACGTCCCGGCTATCTTCGTGGCTGTTGTGTCCGAAACAAAGATAAACGGTTCCGTCGAGTTGAAATGTAGTGGCTCCTGCTTTCGGCAATACCATATTGGCTTTCCCTCCCCAACCGTATTGAGGATCGAATTGATAAAATTCACCGGAATATAGTCCATTGGCTTTTAAACCGGTTCCGACATATCCCATGCCGTTTAAAGAGAAAGCCACAGCATCCACCACAGCATCTCCCGGAAATTCAAATGTCAGGGAATCCCAACTATTGCTTATGGCATCATACACCCAAAAATCTTTATAGTATGTCTTTTCATCAGTGATAGACTTGCCCAGACCGATATATGCCTTGTCTTTTATTGTAAATGCAACTGCCCCGGTCCGGGGAGTACCCGGAAAATCTTTCATTGCCTCCCAACCGACAAAATTTATTGTTTCCATATACCGCCATAACTTGGTGGGCGAACTATAGGAAGATGGAAAGGGAATTCCTAAGCCCATATACAAAGAATCTCCTATGGTAAAACTGATACCTTTGTCACTAGTGTAGCATGGGAAAAGATGAAAGTTTGTCAATTCCCATTCCCCGTCCAAAGAAGGAATTACCTTCTCTTCATCGTCGTCGCACGAGATCAAGAAAAGACAAAAAATCAAAATATAGAAAATTACTTTCATTTAGGTAGTATTTCGGTTAATCTAAGTGCTCCATCAAGGGGAGTATAGTAAAATGTACCTGAAAGGGGTTGTTGTCTTTTTCCTTTGAAATTAGTTTTATTTTTTGCAGAAAGTTTTATGTAATGAAAAAAATTGATTTCATTTTGCAAAAATGAATAATATATTACATATTTGTCAAATAATATTTAGTACATGTGATATGAGAATAAAAATCATTAAAAATGGTCAGACATTAACAACAGCTTTTAATAGCGGAATTCAAACCTAAATAATTAGAGTCCATATAATTTTACCATGAACCATTTTTACCGGACAACAATAAAAGACAGTATACTAATCAGATACAGCAAATGAATCAGCCATTCCTAGAATCAATATCTAACCCTGGGGACGGTTGATTCGTTTGCTTTAATCTTTAAAATAGATTCGTTTCACGCGGAGAGACACGCTGGTCAATATTTCATAGGGGATCGTACCTAATTTATCGGAAAGCTCGGTCACCGAAATATGTTTTCCGAATATTTCCACCTCATCCCCGACCTGTGCGTCCGTATCGGTGATATCCACCATACAGGCATCCATGCAGATATTCCCGACAATGGGAACTCTTTGTCCTCCGATCCATACTTCACCGACTCCGCAGCTCAGGTGGCGGTCGAGCCCATCCGCATAGCCGACAGGAATAACGGCAATACGGGTATCCCGGCCCAATACACCCTTCCGTCCGTATCCTACCGTCTGATCTCCCTTCACCTGACGAACTGCCGCAATATAGGTCTTAAAGCTACTGACAGGCCATAACGGTGCCCCCACGGCACTGATCCCATGTAATCCGATACCCAAACGGACCATATCGAAAGCATACTGTCCGAACCGTTCTATTCCGGCGGAGTTGAGAATATGCCGGATAATCGGATAATCGAAACGGGCCTGGACTTCTTTCGTCATTTCAATAAAACGGTTGATCTGGAACAACGTATACTCATCGTGTCGGGCTTCGTCACTCCCGGCCAAATGTGAAAACATGGAACGGATTATGACTTTCCGTTTCGTTTCGAAAAACTTCAGCAAAGCGGGCAGATCTTCCGGATCCAAGCCGGAACGATTCATCCCGGTATTCAATTTCAAATGTACAGGATATTTTTCTATGCCATGTTTGGTCAGGACCCGGTCGAAAGCCTCCAGTAATTCGAGAGAATAAATCTCCGGTTCCAGATTAAATTCGATCATATGATCGAAAGCCTCCGGTTCAGGATTCATGACACCGATAGGTATGGTTATTCCGGCAGCTCTTAACTCTACTCCTTCATCTGCAAAAGCCACCATCAGGTAATTTACCCCCTGATATTGTAACAAACTCGCTACTTCCCCGGCTCCGCTCCCATAAGAAAAAGCTTTGACCATAACAGCGATCATCGTCTTCCGGGGCAACAAAGAACGGAAATAATTCAGGTTATGCACCATTGCATCGAAATCAACTTCGAGCACGGTAGCATGGGACTGTTTCTGTAAAAAACCGGCGATATATTCGAAACGGAACTTACGGGCACCTTTAATCAGAATCACCTGATCTTTAAACTGCTCCCTGTTCTCTTGGCGCAGGAAACTATCCGTATCCTTGTAGAAACGACAGCGGGGGACCAAAAAATAAGGTTTATACCGGCTTAACTTTTCCCCGATACCTATAAATAAAGAAACCTTCGCCTTTCGCAACAACAACGCTACCTCCCGGTACAACTCTCTCTCACCGGTTCCTGTATCCACGAAATCAGACAAAATCACGACTTTCTCACGCCCGGCATCCTGCATAGCCAGGGTATTCAATGCCAACTGAAACGAAGCGGCATCCGAATTATAGTAGTCATTGATCAATACACAACGATTTATACCGTCTTTTATTTCCATCCGCATCGCCAAAGGCTGCAAACGGGCTACCCGTTCGGCGATAAAAACCGGAGAAATCCCTTCCAGCAATAAAACACATACGGCATTCATACAATTTTCAAAAGAAGCTTCATCCGGGAACGGTATAGACAAAGTAAACGCAACATGCTCATATCCGACGGCTACCAGGCGTTCATGGGCAGTGCTCCCTTTCTCTTCAACCCGGACAGTTGCATTTTTCCCACTTCCCCAGATCATTTTTTTTACATCCGGTCGAAGCCGGCTAGCTATATAGTCCAAAGCCTCCCCTTCCCTTCCGATAATACAACGGCAATCCCGAAACAATATGGCTTTCTCCGCTAATTTCTGTTGTCTGGATTCAAAATTCTCTCCATGCGCATCTCCCAAATGCGTAAAAATCCCGATCTCAGGCCGGATCATTGCCTGCAACTTACCCATCTCTCCCGGCAGAGAGATTCCGGCTTCAATGATGGCCAAACGGGTAGAAACATCCATACCCAACAAAGACAAAGGGACTCCGACCTGTGAATTATAACTACGGGGACTGCGATAAATACCCGGTTCATCCGATAATAACTGATATAACCATTCTTTGACGATCGTTTTTCCATTACTCCCGGTGATACCGACCACTTCAGCCTTCATTTGACCGCGAAACCAGGCTGCCAATTGCTGAAGTGCCGGTAAAACCTCATCGACGACAAAAAAATTAGCCCCGGACAAAGGAAGAAAACCCGCTCTCAGCCCGGTTACCACAAAATTCCTTACCCCCTGTTCATACAATTTTTCTACATAATCATGTCCATCATGATTAATTCCTTTTAAAGCAAAAAATAAAGTCGACTCGGGTTTATTCACCGACCGGCTATCCACGCTTACTTCTGTAATCTCAAAGTCCTTTACCTCACAGGCTTTGCAATCCAAGATCCTTAAAATTTCTTTACTACTAAACATACACTTCGTTTCATTCACTCTGAACATATAATATCTCCTCTTTTCCCCCCTCCCACTTATACTTATAGCCTTTTACTTTTTTAAAGTACCGGTGCAAACAAACGCGCCACCGATTCACACACTTTTTCCCGTTTCGTCCTGAATTTCCATCTTTGTATCGCTCCCTCGGTACTGACTTTCAAATCTTTCATAAAATCTACCGCTAATTTTTTCACCACTTCGCGGTCGTAAATGATCAGGCTTACTTCGAAATTCTGCTCAAAACTTCTCAAATCCATATTAGCCGTCCCGACGCTGGCCACACTGCCGTCAACAATAATTACCTTACTATGATTGATCCCTTTCTGGTACCAATAAATCTTTACACCGGCTTCCAACAATTCTTCGACATACGAACGGGTACACCAATGTGTCAGCCAGGAATCGGACTTATGAGGCAACAGCAATCTGACATCCACCCCGCTCATCGCAGCCGTCTTCAAGGAATTCAATGTCGTCTCTCCGGGCATAAAATAAGGTGTCGAAATAAAAACATATCGTTTCGCCATATTGATCAGCGTAAAATAAGACTGCTGAATGGAAGCCCAGTCACTATCCGGTCCCGAAGTAACCGTCTGCACGATAACATTATTATCGGCCTGATGGTAGGGCAAGTATTCATTCTTATCCAACAACAATTCCTGCCGGACAAAATACCAGTCGATCAGGAAAATCACCTGCAACGAAGTCACGACTTCCCCGGTCACTTTCAGGTGGGTATCTCTCCAAATGCCTATTCCGGGTACTCCGTCCATATAACGATCGGCGATATTCAGCCCCCCGACAAATCCCACTTCTCCATCCACGACGGCAATTTTCCGATGGTTCCGGTAATTGGCTTTATTCGCCAAATGGTGGAAACGTACCGGCAAAAAGGGATAAATCTGTATATCGGATTTCCTCAATTCCCGGATAAACTCCTTGGACAAGCTCCATGATCCCACATCATCGTAGATGATCCGGATTTCGACTCCTTCGGCAGCTTTTTGAAGTAAAATCTCCTTCAGTTCAGTAGCCAATCTCCCTTCTCCGATAATATAGTACTCCAAATGGATAAACTTTTTGGCATTTTTCAAAGCCCCGAATAAAGCCGGAAATGTCTCTTCGCCATTATTCAAAATTTCGACCTGATTATAACGGGTCAATAAAGCTTTACTATTATTCAACAATAAAGTCATCAACTTCCGCACTTCTACCGTCTCCCGCTTTTTCAAAAACTCCGATTTCCGGATCAGTTGTTTCTGATCTTCGCTCATATACTGGAGCCATTTCATATCGCCCAAACCTTTCATCGAAAACATCTTATTTTTCCGGTAATTCACACCGAAATAGAGATAGAAAAGGAAACCGACCAACGGAACGGTCACCAGGACGATAATCCATGCCAAGGTTCGCACCGGATTCCGGTTTTCAAGAATCACATTAAAAACCACACTGGCCACAGTAAGGATATACAGGGCGATTAAAACATATATGATAATTTGCAACCAGGACATAAAAAATATAAAAAATGGAAAAGTTTTCAGTTTTCAATTTTCAAATAATTTTATCTTTGTATTATGAATACAATCCATCATTTATCCCAATACGCTTTGCAGGAACTAAAAGATTCATATTCCGAACATGAAATCGAATGTATCTGCAGGATCGTTTACATGGATGTTTTGCATTATACAAATATAGACATCCATCTTAGAAAAAACGAAATTTTAGACGAAAGCTTTATAAATAAATTTATCGGAATCGTTCGCTTATTGAAATCCGGTTCTCCGATACAGTATATCCTCGGAGAAACCGGGTTCGCCGGTTTAAGATTCAAGTCAACCCCTTCGGCTTTAATCCCCCGTCCGGAAACCGAAGAATTGGTCCGATGGGTAGGAGAATGGCTCAAGCCGGGCAACCGCCTGCTCGACGTCGGGAGTGGAAGCGGTTGTATCGGAATTTCCCTGGCCCGGTTGTGTCAAGGAGCTCACGTCACAGGGGTCGATATTTCTCCGGAAGCGATTGAGCTGGCCCGGGAAAATGCAATACTGAACGGCGTTAAAGCGGAATTCCTTCTCCGCGACATCCTACACCCCCAAACCGCCTCCTGGGACACTTACGATCTGATCGTCAGTAATCCCCCCTATATCCGGGAAAGCGAAAAAGGAACGATGGAAGCCAAAGTACTCGATCATGAACCTCATCAGGCTTTATTTGTCCCCGACGAAGATCCACTCCTGTTTTACCGGGCTATAGCAGAATTCGGACTGACCCACTTACACCCTCAAGGACTTTTATTTTTCGAAATCAACGAGGCCTTCGGCCAGGAAACGATAGCCCTGCTGACCCGATATGGCTACCGGAATATCGAATTACGAAAAGATTTTTATGGCAAAGAACGAATGGTGAAAAGTGAAAAACCGGCACAAACAGGAAATCGGCATAATTAATATCGGATAGAGATGAATAAAGAGAAAGCCTTAAGCTTAGCGGCCGCTATCTGCAGTAAAAAAGAACATTGCAGTTGGGAAATCCAGGAAAAACTGGTCAAATGGGAAATACCTGAAAAAGAAATCGACCGGATTATGACTTTTCTGCATCAGCATCGATTCATCGACGATGCCCGTTATGCCCAAGCCTATGCCGAAGATAAGTTCCGGTTCAACCATTGGGGAAAACAGAAAATAGCCCTTATGCTCCATCGTAAAAAAATCGATCCGGACCTCATTTCCCAAGTATTAGAAGCGTTGGATACCGATACCTATCAGGAAGCCTGTCTCACTCTGTTAAAACAAAAAATGAAATCCCTGGCCGGCGAAGAGCCTTATAAACGAAAAGCCAAACTGATCCGCTTCGGATTAAGCCGCGGATTCGGCTATGAGGTGATCGACCGATGCCTCCAACGCTTACCCGGTCATACAGACGAAGAGGCAGAAAATTCGTAGAAATCAGTTCATAAAGCCGATGGCCCCTGCGATATTTTTTTACAACTACTTCAGCGGCCGAACGGGCCACTCCGGTTCCGTCAAGAAGGCGCCCCCGCAAGAAGGGTACTGACTTCTATGAACCATTCCTGAGAACAATGGAGGAAACAGAGCAAACTTCAATTCTCCGTTTCTTCCAATTTATAGTGGATTTACTTTTTTGTCTCACCGGATATTAGTTTTGATTTTTATTTTTTATAGTTTTGAACGAAAAATTCCGGAAATATGTATTCAATTCATACCTTCTTACTGCAAAAAGAACTTTTTCGAAGTTCCGAACCAGTAAAAACGAGTGTCGTATCTTCTTTTACCGACACCCCTGCTTTACAACAAATAGCCAGGCAGGCAGATTCGGATTATATCCTTTTCTATACCGGTACTTCTCCCATCGAGCTGCATCCTTATGCAATCGGGCGCATGTACCAGATAGCCGAAAGTAATGACGGAGCACTGTTTTACAGTGATTACCAGGAAATCCGGCAAGGCAAAAAAATACACCATCCCACCTTGGAATATCAAACCGGAAGTATACGGAACGATTTTGATTTCGGGCAACTATTATTATTCCGTAACGACAGTTTTCAGCAAGTAGTCGCTCAAATGAATACCGATTACCGTTTTGCAGCTCTCTACGAATTAAGGTTAAGTATTTCGCGTTTAGGAAAAATCGTACATATACCGGAAACCCTTTATACCGTACAGCCCACCGATCTGCGGTTATCCGGTGAAAAACAGTTCGATTATGTCGATCCGGCCAACCGGGAAGTGCAGTTGGAGATGGAAGCCGTTTGTACAGCCCACCTCCAGGCGATCGGAGCCTGGTTAGCTCCCGAATTTCAGCGTATAGACTTCGGACAGGAGAATTTCGCCCGGGAAGCCTCTGTGATTATTCCCGTCAGAAACCGCAAACGTACCATTGCGGAAGCTGTAGAATCGGCCTTGCAGCAACAAACTGATTTTTCTTTTAATGTCATTGTAGTAGATAATCACTCTACGGACGGCACCGGTCAGATTCTGACAGAATTGTCCCGGCGGTACCCCAATCTGATTCATCACATCCCCGCTTCCACCGAATTAGGCATCGGAGGATGCTGGACGGAAGCGATCCTATTACCGGAATGCGGTAAATTCGCCATACAACTCGACAGCGACGATCTGTATAAGGACTGTCATGTATTACAACGTATCGTCGACACCTTCTATCAGGAGAATTGTGCCATGGTGATCGGTAGCTATCAGATGGTCGATTTCAAGTTGGAAGAAATTCCGCCAGGACTTATCGCCCACCGGGAATGGACTCCAGACAACGGGCGTAACAATGCCCTGCGCATAAACGGGCTCGGCGCACCACGGGCATTCTACACTCCCGTGTTAAGGCAAATCAAATTTCCGAATGTGAGCTACGGCGAAGACTATGCAACCGCCCTGGCCATTTCACGAAAATACCCCATCGCCCGTATTTACGATCCCCTGTATTTATGCCGGCGTTGGGAAGAAAATTCAGATCACGATCTGGACATACAGCAACTGAACAACTATAATTTTTATAAAGACAAAATCAGGACCCTGGAAATCCAGGCCCGAATTTCCGGGAAATAACCGGAATAAATTTTTAATTTCATGAATAGTAAAGATTTACTTCAACTCTATAACGGCCAACTTCAGGAATTCGAACTGGCTAAAAAAAATTATACCGATCTGCAACAAGCCGTCTACCGGGATATTCCATTCGATCTTTTTCGTCTCCGGATCCAGTATAATCCAGCCAGAATGATTTCTACCAATGCCAGAATAGATGTCCGGACATTACAGAACCGGAAATGTTTTCTATGCCGGGAGCATATGCCGGAAGCGCAAAAAGGAATCCGTTACAACGATCGTTATTCTATTTTTATAAATCCCTATCCCATTTTCGAACGTCATTTTACGGTACCTTCCCGCCACCATGAACCTCAATGCATCGGGGGACGATTTGAAGACCTGCTGGATCTCACTTTCGATTTTCAGGGGTATACCTTATTTTATAACGGTCCCACTTGCGGCGCTTCTGCTCCGGATCATTTTCATTTTCAAATGTGCCCGCGGCATCTTATGCCTTTGGAAGAAGATGCCGCCAATGAAGAGCTCCGCCGTTATCTGGTAAAAAAAGACTACTATTCGGTTTCTATATTAAAGGACTATCTCCGCGAAGTGATCCTTTTACAAGCTTCCGACTCCCATCTCCTTTCGGTTCTCTTTCGGCAGACCATGGAAATCATCGGCCGATCCATTCCGTTCGAAGAAGAACCGATGATCAACCTGCTCGGCTGGTTCGACAACTGTCAATGGACCGTTTGTCTTTTTCCCCGCCGCACACGCCGTCCCCGGCAATTTTATGCAGAGGGAACGGAGAAGATATTGTTCAGTCCGGGATGTGTCGATATGGCCGGCCTGATCATTTCGCCCCGGGAAGAAGATTTCCGGAAATATTCAGCCGGTTTATTGACCGATATGTTCAGTCAGGTAACCTCCGGCCCGGATAGCTGGGAAGCGATACAAAAAGAATTAATCCGATTATAAGTTAACCTTGCCTATGCAGAAATATTCACACCTCCCACAACTGGAAGTCGGTATCCTGTTTTCACCGGAAATCTGTTTCCGGCTGAACGGAATTTTCACCTGCCGGACTACAGGAAAAAAATATACCGGAGCATATAACATCCGGCAAACAGAGGACGGTTACCTGTTAAGTCAGGCAGATCATCGGGAACCGGTTTCTTTACCTCTGACGTTCGAACCGGAAGATGACACGACTTCCGACTTCGATTTAACCGATGTCGTCATCGGTATTCAATTTCATTGGGAACGTAAGGAAAATCAAAAGTTTAAGGGGAAGCTAAAAATCATCGACGAACAAAAACACCTGACAGCGATAAATATCCTTTCTCTGGAAGACTATCTACTCAGTGTAATATCTTCTGAAATGCGTGCCACCTCGTCAGCTGAATTTCTGAAAGCCCACGCCGTTATTTCCCGGAGTTGGCTGCTCGCTCAGATCGATAAAGCCAAAACAGTACGGGGCACATACAGCTCTTGCCGGGTGGATCAGGAAGAATACATTCGCTGGTACGACCGGGAAGACCATGCCCATTTCGATGTCTGCGCCGACGATCATTGTCAACGTTATCAAGGGATCAGTAAAGCCTATACCCCTGCTGTCCGGGAAGCGCTGGAAGCTACCCGGGGAGAAGTACTTACCTACGAAGGAACCATTTGTGACGCCCGCTTTTCAAAATGCTGCGGAGGAGCCACCGAACGCTTCGACAATACCTGGGAACCGGTAGTACATCCTTATCTGGATAAGATCACAGACGCACCCGAAGATTTGGAAACCGGAGACTTACGGGATGAACAGACAGCCCGGAAGTGGATCCTTTCTTTCCCGCCTGCTTTCTGCCATACAACCGACCGGCAAATATTGTCACAGGTATTGAACGACTATGACCAGGAAACCCAGCATTTTTTCCGTTGGCAAGTCAGCTATCCGGCCGAACAATTATCGGAATTGGTCTATCGGAAAATCGGTATCGATTTCGGTACGATCCGGGATATTCAGCCCATCGAGCGAGGTGTATCGGGCAGATTGATCCGTGTAAAAATCACCGGAGACAAAAAGACGCTGGTCATAGGTAAAGAATTGATCATCCGGAAAGCTTTCTCAGAATCCCATCTATATAGTTCGGCATTTATCGTCGAAAAGCAGGATGGAATATTCACTTTCCACGGTGCAGGCTGGGGGCATGGAGTCGGGCTTTGTCAGATAGGAGCCGCAGTGATGGGAGCCCGGGGCTATAATTATAAGGCCATTTTACAACATTATTTCAAAGGGTGTGAGTTAATAAAAATGTATGAATAAGAAAACAGAAAACAAAGCGGTTTCTCCCTGGCAATGGGTGCCTTCTCTATACTTTGCCCAAGGTATTCCCTACGTCGTCGTCATGAGCGTTGCAGTCATTCTATTCAAACGCATGGGCATGTCGAATACCGATATCGCCCTTTATACCAGTGGTTTGAATCTTCCCTGGGTGATAAAGCCATTGTGGAGCCCTTTGGTCGATCTGCTGAAAACCAAACGCTGGTGGATCGTGGTCATGCAAATCCTGGTCGGTGCAGGATTGGCAGGAATCGCCTTGACGATCCAAGGCCCCCTGGCTTTCCGGTATTGCCTGGCTTTCATGTGGTTGCTGGCATTCAGTTCGGCCACCCACGATATTGCTGCCGACGGATTTTATATGTTAGGGTTAAATGAAAAAAAACAAGCTTATTTCGTCGGTATCCGCAATACTTTTTATCGTTTTGCGGTTATTTTCGGCCAGGGTATACTGGTAATGTTCGCCGGCTGGCTCGAACAACGCTACGCCAGGGAGATGCCGGAAACCGCAGCCATCCCCCAAGCCTGGTCGCTGACTTTTTACCTGCTGACAATCCTGTTTGCCCTTCTGTTCGTTTATCACTATTTGTTTTTACCCCACCCCCGGCGGGATACTTGTACCCTTCCACCTCAACAAGCCTCTGCCGGAAGAGTGTTCAAAGAATTTCTAGGTACTTTCACCTCTTTCTTCCAAAAGAAACACATCGTCAGTGCCCTGATCTTCATCCTGCTCTATCGGTTCGCCGAAGCGCAGTTGGTGAAAATCACTTCTCCCTTTCTGCTGGATACTCCGGCTACCGGAGGACTTGCCCTATCTACGGCAGAAGTCGGCTTTATCTATGGTACGATCGGCGTCATCGCCCTGACGATCGGAGGAATTGTCGGAGGAATCGCTATGGCACGGCGGGGATTGAAGTCCTGCCTATGGACCATGACCATTGCCATGAACCTGCCCAATATCGTGTATCTGTATCTCTCCTTCGCCCGACCGGAAAGTATAGGAATCATATCGGGCTGCGTTGCCATCGAACAATTCGGTTATGGTTTCGGATTCACTTCCCTCACCTATTTTATGATGCTATTCAGCAACGGCAAACACCAAACCGCCCATTATGCGATCTGTACCGGTTTCATGGCTTTAGGCCTGATGCTCCCCGGTATGATATCGGGTTGGATCGAAGAATCGATCGGTTACCGGGCTTTTTTCGTCTGGATCATGCTGTGTACGATACCCAGTTTCTGGGCTACCCATCTGGTCAGAAAAAACTTAACCGATAATCATTCCGACAACAGTAGCCGATAATAAAGAAGCGAGTGTGCCTGCTAACAATGCCCGCATTCCGAACTGAGCCAGCAGAGGTTTATTTTTGGGAGTTAAACCACCGATTCCGCCGATTTGGATACCGATCGAAGCAAAGTTTGCGAATCCACAAAGGAAGTAGGTACACATAATGACCGACTTTGTCTGAGCAAAAGCTCCGGCAGCTTTGAGGTTGGCCAAATCGACATATCCGATAAATTCGGTCATAATGATCTTCTGCCCCAACAGGCTACCGGCATGGATCATATCCTGAGGAGCGATACCGATCAGCCACATCAACGGAGAAATCGCATATCCCAGAATAAATTGTAAGTTCAGTTCTTTACTTCGTCCGTCGGTAACCTGAGCAATCCACTCGTTTACTCCCGTCAGGCTACCGAATTTTGTAAACAGATAATTGGCAAAAGCGATAAAAGCCACAAATACCAACAACATGCCGGCAACATTGACAGCCAATTTCACCCCTTCGGCCGCCCCATTGGATATGGCATCCAAAATATTCTTACCGACCTTATTTTTAGAAATCTGAATATTATTATTCACCTGCCGGGTCTGGGGTACCAACATTTTAGCGAAAACCACAGCCCCCGGAGCAGCCATCACTGAAGCAGCAAGTAAATGTTTGGCAAAAATCAACCGTTGTACCGGATCTTCCCCACCTAAAAAACTGATATAGGCAGCCAATACTCCTCCGGCTATCGTCGCCATTCCTCCGGTCATCACCAGAAAAATCTCGGAAGGGCTCATATCGTCGAGATATTCTTTAATCATCAGCGGAGCTTCGGTCTGTCCCAAAAAGATATTTCCGGCCACAGACAACGATTCCATCCCTGAGATATTCATGAGCTTAGTCATCACCCAAGCCATAGCATAAACCACTTTCTGAATAATGCCCAGATAAAACAATAAGGAGGTCAGAGCCGAAAAGAATATAATCGTAGGCAACACCTGAAAAGCAAAGATATATCCCGCTTTGGTGGTATCCATCAGATCCCCCAACAAGAAAATACTTCCATCCCGCGTAAAGTCGAGAATACGGATAAAGATCTTACCGAAAAATTCAAAGATAGCCTGTACAGCCGGGACATAAAGAATTCCGACAGCCAATACCAACTGCATCGCCAAACCGATCCCCACCACTTTCCAGGAAATAGCTTTCCGGTCTTTACTGAACAACCAGGCGATCGCTAACAAAGAAACAATCCCCAGTAATCCCCGGAATACCGACATGAAAGAGATATGACTTTCAATATTAGCAGCCGATTGTATACCACCACCTTGCTGAGCCAACACAGGGCTCACCACAAACAATACAGGCAAAAGCCAGCAAGCTTTCTTTAACACACCACTCATAACTCAGATTTTAGAGCTGCAATTTAGCCCTAAAAAATGAATAAAAAAGGGGGGAGTATAACTTTTTTTTATACATTGCCATGTTTTTTATCCATATCATTAATATCAAATCCGATTTATACATGAAACGTTTATTTTTCATTCTGTGGTGTATCTGTTCGGTCGTCTGTTTTTTTATTTCTTGTACCCGGAAGCCGGACAAAGCGACACTCACCATTTACTGTACTACCGACGTACACGGTAGTCTTTTTGACTTCGATTTAAAGCAAAACCGCCCTACTTTATACAGTCTGGCCGGGGTAGCCGGTTATCTCTCGGAAGAGCGTAAAGCGGGTGACAGGGAGTATATTCTATTAGACGGGGGTGATATCCTTCAAGGACAGCCTTCCAACTATTATTTCAATTATATCGATACCCTTCAGACCAATATTACCGCCCAGGTCCTGAACGATTTGGGTTACGATGCCGCTGCCGTAGGCAATCACGATATCGAGGCAGGCCATCCGGTCTATGATAAAGTGGCCGGAGAATTTCACTTTCCCTGGCTAGCAGCGAATGCAATAGATACCCGAACCGGAGCACCTTACTTCAAACCTTACACCGTACTCCACCGCAAAGGACTCAAAATAGCCGTTTTAGGAATGATCACCCCGGGTATTCCCAAATGGCTTCCCCAGCATTTGTGGGACGGTATCGAATTCGAAGATATGATCGGGACGGCCCGGAAATGGGTACCTCTGATTCAGGAAAAAGAACACCCCGACCTGCTGATCGGCCTGTTTCATGCCGGTTACAATTACAACTATGCCGGTGAAAACAAAGACACTCCCCGCAATGAAAATGCCACCATGTTAGTGGCCCGGCAAGTAGAGGGTTTCGATATCATCGTCTCGGGCCATGATCATCAGGAAAAGGTAGAAGAAATCACAAACGACGCAGGACATAAAGTGTTGATCGTGGATGCCCGTTCGCATGCCCGGGCTTTAGGCAAGATCACCGTCAGCCTGACCCGGCACGCCGGACATTACGACAAGACCTATACCGCCGAATTGATCGATCCGGCGAAAGCCCCACGGGATACGGCTTATCTCCGGAAATTCACACCGGCCCTGAATCAGGTGAAAGCCTATATCGACACTCCCATCGGCGAATTTACCGAAACATTATCGGGGCGGGAAGGCCTGTTCGGTCCTTCGGCTTTTACCGACTTCATACATAATGCCCAACTCCGGGAAACCCGGGCAGACGTTTCGTTCAGTACTGTCCTGCAAATGGACGCTAAAATCGCCCAAGGCGAGATTACCATCCGGGACATGTTCAATCTCTATAAATACGAAAACGGACTTTACCTGATGAAATTCACCGGACAGGAAATCGACCGCTACCTGGAATATGCTTATCAACTGCAATATAACACCATGACTTCTGCCCAAGATCATTTGTTGAATTTCAAAAAGGATGAACAGGGAAATATCGTTCGCAACCCCAAAGGTCACTATGTATTAGCCGCCGACTATTTCAACTATTCATGTGCAGCCGGAATCAAATACACAGTAGACGTCAGCCGGCAACCCGGCAACCGGGTAGAAATCCATTCCCTGAGCGACGGCCGCCCTTTCCATGCCGACAGCACTTACACCGTTGCAATCAATTCCTACCGGGGAAACGGAGGAGGCGGGCATCTTACCCAAGGAGTAGGATGGACAAAAGCGGATATCAATCAACGGATACTAAAAATCTGGGACAAAGATGTGCGTTACTATATCACGGAATACATTAAAGAAAAGAAAGTATTGACTCCGCGTTGCCGCAACGATTGGAAAGTCATTCCGGAGGCCTGGTTTCAGGCAGGCAAAAAACGGGATTATAAAATCATATACGAAAGCCATTGAGTTACTTCATCACTCCGCAGAATGAATCACAAAAGACGGGGCTCATCACGAGTCCCGTCTTTTATGATTGAAAGTGCCATGCTCTACCCGATTGCTTTCAAAGAATCTTCGACATATTCGAATTCAGCTTTACCGGTCACCACATATTTAACGGTATACACCGTCGTATCTTTCGTACCATTGATCCCATAGATCGAGAAGTTGACGGTATAGGTCACTTCGACGCCCGTCACCACATCGGCATCACTGTAAATAGCTTCCAAACCGATCCGAACCGCTTCCGGCAGACGTTCGAACATCAGTGCAGTCAGCTCTTCATCCGAAAGATGCTGATACGCGGCAGCTCCGGCCTTATTACTTTCCCTCCAAGAATAAGGATAAAAACTAAAGTTATTCTGATAAGAAGAAGCTCCGTAATAAAATTCGGCATTCGTATAGCCCGTCTGATAGTAATCGGAACCGAAAGTCTTTCCGACATAATCTACGATAGCCTGATAGAAAGCAGCCGACTCTGCATTTCCTTTGACAGCTTCCAGCGTGATTGTCATACTCGGATCGAATTTCCAGACACCACCGGCAAAGACATACTGTTGTGTGAGGTCGACAATCCGGGTATTCAGCGTCCATCTGCCAGTCGCAGCGGAATAGGTATATTCATCGCTATAATTCTTCACCTCTTTGCCATTGTTATAGCGATAAACCACCACACGGTTTTCCTGATCTACCGGATAAGCGATTGCCTTTGCCAAATAATTCGGCAAATAATCCGCAGCAGGAACTTTTTCGGAGAAACAATACTGGTTTTGTCCCATTTCTTTATAGTCCTGTACCGACAAAACAAGTACATTCTTATCCGCATTATTCCATTTCTTTCCGTCGAACACCTTCAAATCGAAGGCCACGTCTGCTTTCAATCCCTCTCCTTCCGGAATTTTCGAACCGATCATCACGTTGTCGATCTGATAAGTCGTAGTCTTTTTGTTCACTCCGTCGCCTAAATATTTAAAAGCAACGAACACCTTTTTACCACCGTATTGTGCCAGGGGAAAAGTACCGGCAGAAGCGAAACTACCGTATCCTTTTGCGGGTGCACTCGGAATAGTAAAATGAGAAGTAATATCAGTCCAGGTTGCCTTTTTTACGTCCTTGCCGTCAAAATCTTCCGAAATCCATACCGTAAGACAATCGGCATTCCAGTTTCCGACACAAACATCAAAACTCAGTTTATCGTCAGCACCGACCGTCATTTCCGGCGTAACCATCCAAGCCTCGCACTCTCCTTCCGTCTTATAAGCAGAATACTGTACGTATTGATTGTTGTTATAAGCAGTCACCTTCCACTGTGTGCCTCCTGTAGAGCTGACGAACCAATCTTTTTCAGATCCCCAATCTTTCAGCCGGGCCAAATTACCCGTCCCGAGATCTTCAAAATTCTCCCAAAGTTGTGGGGTCTCCAAAGTATTGTTACTTTGTGCATTATATCTATATTCGACTAAAACGACATCTCCCTCTTCGGGCTCTTCATACCCGTTGATCAATAGATCGGCTACTTTATTTTTTGTATTCTCATTGAGGTAAGGTACGAACTTTGCGTTTCCGTGTGCTGCCCGATAATCCTTATTCCCAGCTTTATAGGATTTTATCGAAGAATAGGCTGAAAGTAATTCGGACTTATTTTCCCGGTAACTATAAGTTACTTTCACACTCGAACCTTCATCGGCAGTAAAATACTTAGCCGCCAAAAATGCCGGCAGATAAGTCGGGCCGGGAACCGTTTCGTTAAGGTACAAATCGGTTTTCACTGCAGCTAACGCCTTATCGGTACCTTCTTTTTTAGCGATACTCTTATTCGTGCTATTGTCACTGATAGCCGCATAATCCGCTTCAACCAAGGTATATTTCTCTTTTACCACATTCGCAGGCTTCACGATATCATCCAGGCCATCGAAATTCTTATCATTATAATCGCATGCCCCCACGATGAAAGCCATCCATATTGTACTGAGGATATATATTTTCTTCATCATTTTTCCAATTATAAACTTCATTACTATCTTTAAAAAGTTATTTTGAAACGTACGGAATAAGTACGGCCAAATCCATAATATACCTGTGCTGTCGTCCAATCGTGTGTCGTACCGTCCTCTGCGTCGGAAATATATTCCTGATCCAATACGTTATTTACATTAGCCGAAATGATTCCCCAAACTTTTCCGAGCGGGAAACGGTAACTCATATTCACATCCATACTTCCGGCAGACGGAATTTTCCAAGGAGTATCATATTTCATCGTTTTACCCAATTCCTTGGATAAATCACTTCCCTGCAGCTTGAATTTGGCATAATTACGAGCCCAATGGGTATAATCGGCTCCCAATCTCAAACCTTTCAACACCTGATAATTGGCTCCGAAAGCAAAAGTCGTCTGTGCCGAGTTGCCGACTTTCACATCTTTCAAATCGACATCCACTTTCGCATGTTCTTTACTCTTTTCTGTCGTCACTACCCCATCTTTGGTCAAAGGTATTCCCTGGTCATTATATAGATAACCGGTAGCCCTGCTATTCCAGCGCCAATCGGCTAATGACAGCATACCTGTCAGCTCCAGATTACGCACAGGTTTCACCATTACCTCGAGCTCTACTCCCTGATGTAAAGCGTCTACCCCCGTCATATTGATCCGTCCCCGTTCGTCAGAATCCTGGAAAGTGACACTGGCTCCCATACTCTTATCCATCCAGGCCGTACGATAGAGGTTCAGGTTAGCGGTGAATACCGGAGAACGGAAACCATATCCCAATTCTACAGAGAAGATCTTTTCATTCACAGCATCCTTATTCAGCTCGTTGCTATTTTCCTTATTCAGGAACACGGCATATTCGAAGAAAGGAGCTTTTGAAATAAAACCGATATTGGCAAATACATTGTTGTGTTCATCCAGATTATAATTGGCACCTCCTTTGACCGTCCCACTCCAGAAATCGGCTTTACCTGATTTTGCATGTGCTTTGTCGTAATAGAAACGGTCATAACGCCAATACATCGTATTGGATACCGAACCGGCAATAAATGTAGCCAGGGCATTCCGGTTGAATTCTACTTGTCCGAATACTCCTTCCTGCGTAACAAAACCATCGTAGTTCCGGTATACGACATCACCGACTTTCAACTTCTCATTCTTCCAGTTCGCATCTTGTGCCAACGCATTATTTTCAGCTTTTACATTTTTACGGCTTTCCGAATCGACATAATAATCTCCTCCATAAAGATCCACCAGGACAGCTTTGTGGGTTCCTTTATAATACCGCAGGTCGAGACCGCCGTATACATTAAAATACTGACCGAGCTGAGTGGTGTAAGTCGATAACAAACCGTACCATTCATGGTTGTTGATATTATTGGACATCGCCATCTGCGAACCGTTCTCGCTCTTCATATTCAAATCATAAATGGCTGCATAATCGAATGTCCCGTCAGCAGCCCGGAATTGCGTATTCAACGTTCCGTCCAAAGCCGTAGCATACCAGCTGTTTTTATAAGTACTGTTTCCTTGTCCGCGATAACCGCCTCCCCGACCGATAGACACATATAAGGCTGTCGACAAACTGGATTTTTCATTGATCGTCCAGTAATGGTTCAAAGAAATCTGAGGTTTATGGAATTTATTATATCCGGCTACTTTCCGCTGTCCGTTCAGTCCGAATCCATAAACAGCATTGAATTTATATTTATTGGCATGTTTCTGCCATTCTGAAATCAACAGATTGTCATTTCGCTGATTATGCCATTGGGGAGCCCCCAATACGGTCAGCGAGATCATGTGTTTGTCATTGATCTGCTTGGATACATTTCCGAAATAACTGTACGCTTCGAACTCGGTCCCTTGTACATAACCGTTTCCCCAGCTCTTAGCACCTAATATCGAAATCGCCCACCCGTTACGCAAACCGGTAGAAACATTGAATGCGATCTTATTAAATCCGTCGTTTCCCACAGCGTAAGAGATACCTCCTCCGGCTTTGACGTCGGTCGTATTGGTCACGATATTGATAGAACCTCCTACCGAAGGGGCAGCCACCTTAGCCGCACCGAGTCCGCGTTGTACCTGCATCGAACGGGTAACATCCGAAAGTCCGGCCCAATTCGACCAGTAGATTTTACCACTTTCCATTTCGTTCATCGGCACTCCATTGACCATAACGGCCACATTTTCACTTTCGAAGCCACGTACATTTACCCGGGAATCACCGAATCCTCCGCCTTGTTTCGTAGCATATATACTAGGTGTAGATTTTAAAATTTCAGGAAACTCCTGAGTGGAGAGTTTATTTTCTATGGCTACCGGATCGATCACAGCTACAGCCACAGGAGTCTTCCGGCTAACAGCTACCGAAGCAGTAACCGTCACGTCACCTAAACCGATGGATTCGGTTTCCAAAGCAATGGTTCCTAAATTCAGTTCTTTTCCCAAAGTCACCTCTTTTTTCAATTCTTTGTAACCGACACAACGGAAAGTTAAGGTTTGTTTGCCCGTCTGACCGGTCTTCAAGGTAAAACTACCATCCAGATCGGCAGCTACGCCTTCCGAAGTACCCTCCAGCATCACTGTCGCCCCAACCAAAGGTTCTTTCGTTTGAGAATCAACAATTTTTCCTTTAATCGTCCCTTGAGCCACCGTCATAAACGACATGAGGCACAAAGAGAGCATAAGTAATAAAGCCTTAGTAAATAAACTTTTCATACAATAACATCTCTTAATATTAATAAATGATTTAACTCTATTTTTCACACTACCAACGCTCTTTAAAAACGAACGTATAATTTTATATATAAAAACAAAATCACATTAAATATTTAACACAAACATATAAAAGTCAAAACTTTTTATAATAATAACCGTTTCGACGCCGTAAAAATATAGAATTAATATTACAAAATAGCTATATCGATTCTTTTAAGACAAAAAAAGAGAAAAGCCAAACTATCCGGTTTATTTTTTTTGTTGGCAACCGGCATATAAAACATTAATAAACAAATGATTATAAAAAAACAAGCACATTTCATTCAAAAAAATCCGGCATTTTGTAACTGTTTCTCATTTTTCGGCGTATAACTCCATGATTTAGCACACACCACGGGGAGAGGAAGTTTATAAAACAAGCTGATTTCCAAAGCAGTTCTTTAAAATGACGAAAAGGTATACCACGGGATATTTACACCACGCACACACCACACAGACGCACATATAATAATTTCTTTTCAAAAATCCCTGCCTGTTTCAATTTTAAAGTCTCAAGGAAATGTCTCCCTAAAAAACACAGAAGACGCAATCAGTTGCGCCTTCTTGTTTTTTACAAACCGTATTGTAAACAAAATAGAGCGTCTTTCGACGATTTACTACCTGAAAATTGAAAAGTCTGCCGAAATCATGGATGCTTATGATTTTTGCGGTCTCCGGTATGCAAAAACAGATCCGAAGCAATGGCAGGAAAAGTTCAAACTGCCCCGTTTTGTCTA
Source organism: Odoribacter splanchnicus DSM 20712 (assembly GCF_000190535.1). Classification (GTDB taxonomy): domain Bacteria; phylum Bacteroidota; class Bacteroidia; order Bacteroidales; family Marinifilaceae; genus Odoribacter; species Odoribacter splanchnicus. Next base: position 3,913,899 of record NC_015160.1, on the reverse strand, counting down.
TTTCTCCCTTCGACTGGAATAGATATATATCATCCGGGAACAATAGAGTACTTTGTCCCCGGATGATTCTTTAACGGATTTCGGAACCGTTCTTCACCTCTTTGTCAGGACGGACAAAAGCCAGGGAACCATCGGCATTTTCAGCCATCAGAATCATACCCTGCGACTCGATGCCTTTGAGCGCTTTAGGCTCCAGATTCACCAGGATACTCACTTGCTGCCCGATCACTTCTTCAGGTGTATAATACTCAGCGATTCCGGATACAACCGTGCGGGTATCTATACCGGTATCGATCGTCAGCTTCATTAATTTCTTCGTCTTCGCCACCTTTTCGGCAGCAATGATTTTTCCGGCACGTATATCCAGTTTAGCAAAATCATCGAACGAAATATTTTCTTTCACCGGTTTTACTTGTGCATTAGCCATCTCATTGGCCTTTTTAGTAGCCAGCAATTTATCGATTTGTCGCTGAATCTGCTCATCTTCGATCTTCTCGAACAACAATCCCGGTTCATTCAGCCGATGCCCTGCCGGCACCACCTCATCTCCCATCCGGTTCCAGGCGATCGGAGCTATATTCAGGAAATCCCTCAATTTCGACGCACTGAACGGAATAAACGGTTCGGTCAAAGTAGACAGGTCCCCTGCAATCTGTAAACAGATATTCAAAATAGTCTTCACCCGGGCTTCATCGGTCTTGATTAATTTCCAGGGTTCCGTGTCGGCCAGGTATTTATTTCCCAAACGGGCCAGATTCATACATTCTTTGAGTCCTTCCCGGAAGTGAAAATTATCCAGATTTTTCTCTACCCGGCTGATAATCTCAGGAATTTCAGCCAATACTTCTTTATCATAATCCGCCAGTTCTCCGCGCTCAGGCACTATACCGCCGAAATATTTCTGCGTCAGCACCAATGCGCGGTTGATGAAGTTGCCGTAAATAGCCACCAACTCACTGTTATTCCGGGCTTGAAAATCCTTCCAGGTAAAATCGTTGTCTTTGGTTTCGGGAGCATTGGCTGTCAATACATACCGCAACACATCCTGTTTGCCTTCGAAGTCACGCAAATATTCATGCAACCATACGGCCCAATTCCGGGAAGTCGAAATCTTGTCTCCTTCCAGATTCAAAAACTCATTGGCCGGCACATTATCGGGCAATATATAACTACCTTCTGCTTTCAACATCGCAGGGAAAATAATACAATGGAATACAATATTATCTTTCCCGATAAAATGGATCATCCGGGTTTCGGGATCCTTCCAATATTTTTCCCATTCCGGAGTCAGATCTTTCGTTGCAGAAATGTATCCGATAGGAGCATCGAACCAGACATAGAGCACCTTTCCTTTCGCTTCATCGAGCGGTACGGGCACCCCCCAATCCAAATCGCGGGTCACGGCACGGGGCTGTAAACCATTATCCAACCACGATTTACATTGTCCGTAAACATTACTTTTCCACTCTTTATGGTCTTCCAAAATCCATTCTTTCAACCAATCCTCATAGCGATCCAAAGGTAAATACCAGTGTTTCGTCTCTTTAAGTTCCGGTTTGTTACCGGTAACCGCCGATACAGGATCGATCAGATCGGTAGCATTCAGGCTGGTACCACAAGCCTCGCACTGATCGCCATAAGCCCGTTCATTCCCACAATGAGGACATTTCCCTACAATATAGCGGTCGGCCAAAAACTGTCCGGCTTTCTCATCATAGAACTGCATAGAAGTTTTCTCGATGAATTTTCCTTCGTCATATAACTTCTTAAAGAAAGCCGAAGACAATTCATGATGTGTTTTCGAACTTGTGCGGGAATAGATATCGAAAGAGATACCGAACTCTTCGAAAGAATCTTTGATGATTTGATGATAACGGTCAACAATATCCTGAGGAGTCACTCCCTCTTTTTGAGCCTTGATGGTAATGGGCACTCCATGCTCATCCGAACCACCGATAAATACTACTTCTTCTCCTTTTTGCCGCAGATAGCGCACATAAATATCGGCCGGAACATAAACACCGGCCAGATGACCGATATGCACAGGCCCGTTAGCATAAGGTAATGCCGTCGTGATCAGATTCCTTTTGAACTTAGCCATATCTCTTCTTGTTATTTCAGTTTCAAAATCTTAAATTGCAGTGTGCAAAGGTAAGAAATAATTGAAAATTGAAAATTGAAAATTGAAAATTACTTATCTTCGCACCCGAAAAGCCTTATCGCTTTCTGCCTATAGCTTATAGCTTTTAGCCTATAGCTTATTACTTTTTAATTTTACTGTATGTTCAGACCACCATATCTTCAATCCGGCGATAAAGTCGCCCTGGTTTCTCCGGCAGGTATCATCGATCCGCTATCGATACATGATGCGGTAGAAGTGTTACGTTCCTGGGAACTGAATCCTATCGTAGGCCCGAACGCGGCAGCTACCTACGGCTATTTTGCAGGCCGGGACGAACAACGCCTGCAGGATATGCAATGGGCGCTCGATGACGAAGACATCCGGGCCATATTTTGTACCCGTGGCGGATATGGCAGTTTACGCATTGTCGAACAACTGGATTATTCTATTTTTCAAGGTTCCCCGAAATGGCTTATCGGATTCAGCGATATTACCGTTTTCCATTCGAAGCTCAACACGCTGGGCATTGAAAGCATGCACGCCCCTATGCCTAAAAGTTTTCGCTCAACAAATCCGGCAGCCTTATTACGACTGAAAGAATTTTTATTCGGGAAAATATCTTCTTACCGGCTTCCTCCCCATCCGTTCAACCGAGAAGGGATCGTACAGGCCGAACTGACGGGTGGAAATCTGACTCTTTTACATTGTCTGCGTTCTTCGGTATTGGAATGTAAACACCAAAGTTCTATTCTATTTATGGAAGATGTAGGGGAAAATCTATATTCGATCGACCGCATGCTACAAAGCCTGAAGCTAACGGATAAGTTTTCAAAACTTCAGGGACTTATTGTCGGAGACTTTACAGAAATGAAAGGGCTCAATTTCGGGAAAGATGCTTATGAAATCATACAAGAAGTATTCGCCGACTATGCCTATCCGATCTGTTTCGGTTTTCCGGCCGGACATGCAGAGAACAATTTTCCTCTGATCATCGGTTCGACGATCGAAATGGAGATCAGTGCTACCGGAACTACCATCCATTTTCAAAATGATTAAACAAGCCTGTAAATGAGAAAATACATCTTTTTCCTATCGGTTATTTTAATGGGAGCTTGCCAATCACCGGCAGTCTTCGAAAAATATGAAGAACAACCCGACGAAGTCTGGAACCGGTATCATATCGTCGAATTTACAGCCGACATCCCGGACAGTGGACAATATATAGTGAAACTCTGTTTGCGGCATACCACCGATTACGAGATGGCCAATCTTTGGTGTTTCGTCTCTACCCGCAGTCACGGACAAGAGCAATTATCCGATACGGTAAACCTGAAAATAGCAGAACCCGACGGCCGTTGGTTGGGAAAAGGCAACAGCATTAAAACATTGGAACAACCGATCAATCGTAATCCGGTGACTCTTCCCCAAGGAAATGTAATCTTCCGGATCGAACAAGGCATGCGGATGGAAGAAATGGCCGGAGTAAAAGATGTAGGGATAAAGATCGAGAAAGTGCAAACTCAGGGATAAGGATTAATCAGATTCATAGAAAAAAGATGGCAAAGAAAAAACTGGCACGATTTGCAGAAATGGAAGTATTACCCAATGTGTTCCAGCCCAAGCATGAAGAGGTGTTTCGTACGGATTACCCCCTGAAGGGAAAATGGAATGAGGAGGTCTTTCATAACGATCATCCCATCATTCTGGAAATCGGGTGCGGCAAAGGAGAATATACGGTCGAACTGGGAAAATTGTATCCCGAAAAAAATTTTATCGGACTGGATATCAAGGGTGCCCGTATGTGGAAAGGGGCTAAAACAGCTGTAGAAAACGGAATGAATAATGTAGCTTTCCTGCGTATGTATGCCGAAATGCTCGAATCGGTTTTCGCTCCGGGAGAAATTGCAGAACTCTGGATTACCTTCCCTGATCCTCAAATGGCTAAAGCCCGTAAACGCCTTAGCGGGACCCGTTTTTTGAGTCTCTACCGGAAAATACTGGCCCCACAAGCTGTGATCCATCTGAAAACGGACAGCCTGTTTTTATACCGATATACCTCGGCTCTGATCGAACTCAACCACTTACCGGTAGAAGTCCGAACCGAAGACCTGTACGGCTGCGGCTGGGAAGATAAAATTTTGAGCATTAAAACATTTTATGAAAAACAGTGGCTATCGAGAGGGAAACAGATCAAATATCTCCGTTTTTCTTTAGGAGAAGACATCCCTCTGACCGAGCCCGACGTAGAAATAGAAAAAGACGATTATCACAGCGAAACACGCTATATGAACAGTCACCTCGTTCACGGAAATAAAGCAATCAGGAATAATTGAAAATGGAAAAGAAGAGAGTATTGATGGCTATGAGCGGAGGTATCGACAGTACGGTCGCCGCCATGTTATTACTAGAGCAAGGATACGAATTGGTAGGCGTAACTTACCGTACTTTCGACAATATATCCCGGGGATGCATGGAGAAAGAAAAGGGATGTTGCAGCGTCGATTCTCTGTTCGAAGCGAAACGTATGGCTCAGGAACTGGGATTCGAACACCATATTCTGGATATCCGGCAAGAATTTAAAGATACGGTGATCACCAATTTTATCGGAGAATATCTGCAAGGACGCACTCCCAACCCTTGTGTCATCTGCAATTCGACGATCAAATGGGGGAAATTGATCGAGACGGCCAACGAAATGAGATGCGATTATATCGCTACCGGCCATTATGCCCGCATCGGTCACCAGGATGGACGCCGGTATCTGCGGAAAGGAGCAGACCTCTCGAAAGATCAAACGTATTTTCTTTGGACCCTGACTCAAGAAAATCTATCCCGTACGCTTTTCCCACTGGGCGAACTGACTAAACCCGAAGTGCGGCAGATCGCTTTTGATCACGGATATGAAAAACTGTCTAAAAAAGGGGAAAGTCAGGAGATTTGTTTCATTCCCGGCAATGACTACCGGACTTTTCTGGCCGAACAGGTCGAAAACTATACGGAAAAATACGGCCCGGGGAACTTCGTCGATACCAGTGGTAAACGCCTGGGCGAACACAAGGGATACCCCAACTATACGATAGGACAGCGGAAAGGACTGGGTATCGCTTTAGGCCAGCCGATGTTTGTCATAGCCATTCATCCCGAAGATAATACGGTCGTACTAGGCACAAAGGAAGAATTGCAAGGAAAATCTTTCTTTGCCAAAGAGATCAACCTCATGAAATACGCAAAAATCCCCGACGGGCTGGAAGTCACCGCCAAGATCCGCTACCGGAATGAAGGGAAGAAAGCTTCTTTATATCCGGAAGACAACCGCCTGCGCGTCGTCTTTCATGAAACCATGGATTCCATCACCCCCGGCCAAAGCGCCGTATTCTATGAAGGAGAAGACGTTGTGGGGGGAGGGGTGATAGAAGGTAAAAGGCTATAAGCTAAAAGCCTTTAGCTTCATAGCCTTTTCAGCTTCTCTTCAATGATCCCGGTGATCACATCCCGTAAAGGGAGACCCATGACACGGACCATTTTGGGGACGAAACTGTTGGCGGTCATACCGGGCGTGGTATTGACTTCCAACATGATGATTTCTTCCCCCCGGACAAAACCGTCGATACGGACGATTCCTTCACACCGCAGGATGTCATATACCTCGGAAGCCATATCCTGAATCCGGCCGGTAATCTCTGCAGAAAAACGTCCGGGAATAATCTCATCCGACATTTTTGCATCGTATTTAGCCTCGTAATCGAAAAATTCTTTTTTGGGAACGACCTCGGCGACAGGCATAACCACTTTTTTATCCCCTACTTTGTATAAACCGCAGGTAAACTCTATCCCATCGATAAAGCTCTCGACCAAAATCTCTCTGCACATCTTGAAAGCCCCCTCGACCGCAGCATCGAAATCGGCAGCTGTCTTCACTTTAGACACACCGAAACTCGAGCCTTCGGCATTGGGCTTTATAAAACAAGGTAAACCGACAGCCTTCAGCACCGCTTCTTTATCGAAAGCCTTTCCTCTGACCAGCATGATCGGATGAGTCGTATTGATACCAAAAGCATTCAAATAATTCGTACAGGTATATTTATCGAAAGTAATGGCTTCCACCAAAGTATTACAGGTTGAATAAGGCACCCCCATCATATCGAGATAACCTTGCAACATCCCGTTTTCACCGGGATTACCATGAATGGTGATATAGGCGAAATCAAAAACAACTTTCTTCCCCTGGTATTCAAATGAAAAATCATTTTTATCTACCGGAAATTTCTGATCTCCGATCTCCACCATCCAATCTCTGCCCCGTAAGATCATCAGGTATTTATTGTATTTTTCTCCGTCTACTTCTGAAAAGATATGATTCCCGGATTTTATAGATACTTCATATTCAGAAGAATTTCCTCCTGCAATCACCACTACATTTTTTTTCATGATCTAAAAGTTATATTTTCAATTCCTATCGTGCAAAATTAACTTTCAAATTACAAATATCAATTTTTGCTGAACAATATTTCCATCCCAACTTTCGATATTTAAGAAGTACGATCAGTTTACCTGCATTCAACCCGATTCAGATTTTGTCATAAAAATCACTATATCTTTCCCGTCTCCAGCATATAATACCCGTTCCGCTTCTACCGGATAAAGGTTGTTATATTTTTTCTTTTTATTCCGATTCCGGGTTTTATACCGTCAGACCGGTTCGCCAGGACCGGTCCGTTAAGGCTTTCCTTCTCTGACCGGCGGAACTCCTCACTACGTTCGTCAAACACCACCGGTCGGGCGTTCGGAAAGCCTAACCGGACACTCGTTCCTGCTCCAATGGTCTTCCGCCATAAAACCCTGCATCTCACGGCAGAGCTAACCGGCAAAGAAAATACAACCAGAAATTTGCAGCAGCAGGAAGACGGACCGTCCGGATTATTTCCAGGTAGAATGTTATTTCTCAAATCAAGACCGGTCTGCAATTCAGTGATAACGTAAGTCGAAGGTGATCGGGATTGGCGACCATTGGAGCTCTGGCGAGTGTCGTTTTGCTTTTTCTGAACGCCCGACCGGTGGTGTCTGACGGAAACGTAACGTAAAGTTTTTTGCGTAGTGAGGAGTTCCGCCGGTCAGTGATAGAAAAAGCCAGACGACCGACAGAAGCGACCGGGTCGCCAATTCCGATCACCGGAGACGAATTGGTAACGAAATAAACCTAGAATTATTTAGATATGTTTTTATCTTCTTCAGCTAAATCCTTCCATTTGGTAATGAAGCCATTGCTTCAATCTCAGGGCCGGATATAGAAAAGCAGCCATTTATGGACTGGAATAATAGCGATATAGTAAGAAAAACATTTCTTACAAGGCATACCGTCTGCTAAATAATGGATCAATCCCAGAGAAAATTCATGAATAGGGGGAAGGGTATCCAGTAAATTGCCGTATGTGTCTTCCTGTTGAGAGAGTGTCATTTTTTTATATTGTTCCTCGCATAAGACAGGAAGTTCACTCAAACGATAAACGAGACAATCCGAATTTTTTAAGATACGCATATCGAGTTCGATACCGACAGGAATCACAAGTAATTGTTTATTATGGATGATGAGATGGGGAAAATGTAAGCCGTCGATCCGGATCTCTCCCTGAAGTAGGAAAAGAATACTATTTTGTTTAAAATGATATTGTTGATAGGAATAGCCTTCTAAAAAACGGAAATAATAAAACATATCCCCTCCACAAGAAGGGCAATCAGAGCAATTTATGTGTTCGTTACAAGGCATAGCACTAACTTTTTGCTTGTTGCACACACATAAATTTTCTTCCTGGACAAACATATGGATTTTTCCTGGAAGGAACTAATTTGAAAGACAATAATCTGAAATTATTTTAGCTTGCGTTGAAAATGCAGAAACCAAAGTGGAAGAACAGAGCCTTTCAAAATACTCGAAATCGTGATACTCCACCAAATTCCCGTCAACCCTAATTGGGGGAAGGAGGTCAGAAAATAGGCCATCGGAATACGTGCTCCGGTGAAAATAATCCCGGTCAGTGCCGGAGGAGTCGTATGTCCGGTACCATTGAATGCTCCGGCAGTAACGGATTCGGTTACCATGAAAAGTTGTGATAAAGCCAAAATCTTCAGGTAATTACCGCCGGCTTCGATGGCTTCCGGTTCGTTTACAAAAAGCCCGAAGATCTCGTGGTTTAATACAAAGAAGAGAATTCCGGCTCCCAAACCGATACTCCCGGCTATTCCTAATGTCAGGCGATAACCTTTACGGATACGTTCATAATTCCCGGCGCCGTAATTCTGTCCGGTAAAGGCAGCCAAGGCGGTAGAAAAACCGGCAGCAGTCATCCAGGAGATGGCTTCGATCTGTGCTCCGATACTTTGAGCAGCGACCCCTACTGCTCCCCAACGTGCGGCTAGGGTAGCCAAGGTCAAGGAAAACATGGAAAAGAGGGCATTTTGTATACTGACCGGCAAACCCAATAAAATGATACGTCGTGCATAATCTTGTTTCAATCGGTTGAGCAGGTGCATACGCCCTAACGGAAACCGGTCACTGAAGATCCGGCGTGCAAAGATGCCGTAAACCACTAATTGTGCTAATGCAGTGGCAACGGCAGCCCCTGCGGTACCCCAGGCCGGAAAGGGACCGATGCCGTAAATCAGCAAGGGATCGAGGATAATATTGACGATAAGTCCTACGGCAGAAGTACGGAAAGGAGTCCGGCTATCTCCCTGACCATTGTAAAGACCGCTGAACGTATTGTTATTGAATTGGAAAAATAACCCGGGAGCGACCAGACGCATATAATCGATCGCCTGGGTCGAAATAGAGGTTTCAAAACGGAACAAGCCCATCAGTAAAGGGGCTGCCAGGATGATGATACAGGCATAGATAAATCCGATTGTAGTCGATAAGGTAATGGCCTGACTGGCATAATGAGCTGCCCGGCGATAATCTTTCGAACCGACAGATTGGGAAACCGTAATCTCAGCCCCGATTTTAGTCATAAAGGACAAAGCGTTGCAAAGCCAGGTAAAAAAACCGGCAGCTCCGGCTGCAGCGACAGCATCACTTCCCAAATGACCGAGCCACAACATATCTGTCATGCTATAAGCCATTTGGATAAAAGAGGCCGAGATCAAGGGCACAGCCATGATCCACAAGCTTTTAAAAATACTGCCCTGTGTCAGGTCGGTTGTCTTCATCGATCTATCTACTATAATATGTCTTCCCCCTACTTCCTTTTTTCCTCTTTTCCCTTTTCTTTTCTCCCTTCGATCCTCTCCCCCTTCCTCTTCCGCTTTTAGCCTTTAGCTTATAGCCTTTTACTTTTTACCTTTTTTATTATAAGTTTCCAGTGCTTTTTCCAAAACCACCAAAGCCTTTGCCAAGTCTTCTTTCTTTAAGACATAAGCCAGGCGGACTTCGTTTTTACCTAATCCCGGAGTAGTATAAAACCCCGAAGCCGGAGCCATAAAGATGGTCTGACCCTCGTAATCGAATTCTTCCAGACACCAGGCACAGAACTTATCGGCATCGTCTATCGGAAGACGGGCCACTGTATAAAACGCTCCCATAGGTATAGGAGAATAACAGCCAGGGATCCGGTTAAGCCCGTCGATCAGGAATTTCCGGCGTTCGACATATTCATCATACACGTCGCGCATATATTCTTCGGGAGTATCCAGTGAAGCTTCGGCCATGATCTGTCCTATCAAAGGAGGACTTAAGCGAGCCTGACACCATTTCATCACATTCTCCCGGACTTGTTTGTTTTTAGTAATCAGAGCCCCGATCCGGATACCGCATTCACTGTAGCGTTTGGAGACAGAATCGACCAGAATGACGTTGTTTTCGATACCTTCGAGGTGAAAAGCCGAGATATAGGGTGCACCGGTGTAACAAAATTCCCGGTATACTTCGTCGGAAAACAGGAACAGGTCGTATTTCCTGACTAAATCCCGGATCTGGTTCATTTCTTTTCGGGTATACAGATAGCCGGTCGGATTGTTGGGATTACAAATCAGGATTGCTTTGGTACGCGGCGTGATCAAAGCTTCGAATTTTTCTACCGAAGGGAGAGCGAAGCCCTCGTCTATAGTAGAAGAAATCGTCTTGATCACTGCTCCGCTGGAAATCGCGAAAGCCATGTAATTGGCATAAGCCGGTTCGGGTACGATGATCTCATCTCCCGGATCGAGACAGGCCATAAATGAAAAAAATACAGCTTCCGATCCTCCGGTAGTGATGATGATATCGTCCGTACAGACATCTATATTGAATTTGTGGTAGTATTCTACCAGTTTTTTCCTAAAACTCAGAATGCCTTCACTGGGAGAGTATTCCAGCACTTCCCGGTCCAGATGGTGCGCCGCTCGTAATGCCACTTCCGGGGTCGCCAAATCCGGCTGACCGATATTGAGGTGGTAAACGACGGTTCCCTTGGCTTTGGCTCGATTAGCCAGTGGGACCAATTTCCGGATAGGAGATGCGGGCATATCTATACCGCGTTGAGAAATGGTTGGCATTCGTTGAATATTTATTGTTTTGTGTAATTGAGGGGCAAAGATAATAATAAATTCCAGGAACTTCAATTCAAAATCACAGCCAAACCCGGCAACTCTACATTGTATCCAAAACTTAACCCCTAACTTTAAATTACAGGGAAAAGGTTAGCGGGATATTTTATTGTATACCTAATTAAATTATCCTCAAAATTAAAGAATTTTTTCTCTAATATTTTGCTTTAGATCAAAAAAGGAGTAAATTTGACGTCGGAATAAAAACTCCGAAAAAGCTAATATATGATTAAGTATAACAATAAAATTATTACGAAATGAAAGTAACAGTTGTTGGAGCAGGTAACGTTGGTGCAACGTGCGCAAACTGCATTGCAGAAAAAGACATCGTAAACGAAGTGGTTCTTTTGGATATCAAGGAAGGTGTTTCCGAAGGGAAATCGCTGGATATGTGGCAAACTGCCCCGATCAATTTGTATGACACCCGTATTAAAGGTGTAACCAATGATTATGCAGCGACTGATAATTCTGAAGTAGTGGTGATCACTTCCGGTCTTCCCCGTAAACCGGGCATGAGCCGTGACGATTTGATTTCAACCAATGCCGGAATTGTAAAATCTGTTACTGAAAATGTAATCAAACATTCTCCGAATGCTAAGATCATCATTGTATCCAACCCCTTGGATGTGATGTGTTATTGTGCTTTCTTAGCTGCTAAAGTCGATTCATCTAAAGTATTCGGTATGGCCGGTGTATTGGATACTGCCCGTTACCGTGCTTTCTTAGCCGAAGCACTGAACGTATCTCCGAAAGATATTCAGGCACTGTTATTAGGTGGACATGGAGATACAATGGTTCCGCTGCCACGTTACACTTCTGTAGGTGGTATTCCTGTAACCGAATTGATCGACGCCGATAAATTGCAGGCAATCATCGAACGTACCAAAGTCGGTGGCGGCGAATTAGTTAAACTGATGGGAACTTCTGCCTGGTATGCTCCGGGTGCAGCTGCAGCTCAAATGGTCGAAGCGATCATCCGCGATCAGAAACGGGTATTCCCGGTTTGCGCTATGCTGAACGGCGAATATGGTATGAAAGACATCTATCTGGGCGTTCCGGTTGTATTGGGTAAAAACGGTATCGAAAAGATCATCGAAGTAAAACTCGACGATCAGGAAAAGGAACTGTTAGCAACTTCTGCAAAAGCTGTTAAATCGGTGATGACCGTACTGGACGACATGAAAATGTTCTAAAAACAGCCTAAAGGTTAAAAATAAAGAAACCGTCCTGATTTTCGGGGCGGTTTCTTATTTTTGCGCCTCAACTATCAAGCAAGAGGGAAATGAAGAGGAAAAAAAATAAAAAGGCTTGCCATTTTACGACTCCATATCATCCTTATATCAATAGCCGGATTCAGACAGTAGCCGTTGAAATAGTCGGTTTGGAAGACAACAGCTACCACCTGATCGTACCGGTAGAAATCAATGGTATACAAGGAGATATGATTATCGATACCGGCGCATCGGTCACCGTCGTCGACAGACAGGTGTTCCCGGAAGACCTGCCCGAAGAAGCAGACGTTCAGATGACATCGGGTAGCGTCACCGGTCAGATCCACGACGTACATTTAGTAAAAGCAGCTAAATTTAAAATCGGGAAACGTACGATCAAAGAGATGCCGTTGGCTGCTATCGATTTGGAATATGTAAACGAAATGTACGACAAACATCTCAACCGGAAAATTATCGGATTATTGGGGTGTGACTTTTGTGTCAGGTATCAGGTGGCTATCGATTACCGGAAAAAGGAATTTACCATGTATTTTTAATAATCTACCATCTAAAAATCAGAATTATCTGTTTTTTTAGAAAAAATATTATACTTTTGCGTATTAATCGTGCTTAAAGAATTAGCAAAAATTAAGTCATATAATAATTTATTGTAAAATGCAGAATAAAGGAGCGATCACATTACTTACTATTGCATTAGCGTTAGTGAGTCTTTACCAGTTATCTTTTACCTGGAAAACCAATCGGGTGGAAAAAGTTGCGAGGGAATATGCGCAGGGAGATCCCGTAAAGGAAAAAGTTTATCTGGATTCTATTGCAAACAAGGAAGTTTACAATTTCCTGGGAATTGCACAATACACTTACAAAGAGTGTAAAGAGTTGGAATTAAATCTGGGTCTTGACCTGCGTGGAGGTATGAACGTAACCATGGAAGTAGACGTGGTCGACGTGGTCCGCAGTCTGGCCAACTACAGTCAGGATGAAGCTTTCAATCAGGCTTTACAAGAAGCGGTGAAGATGCGTACATCCAGCCCGAAAGACTTTGTAACCCTGTTCGGCGAAGCATTCGAGAGAATTGCCCCGAATGCACAGCTGGCCTCTCCGAATATTTTCGGAACCGTAGAACTGAAAGATAAAATCAAAATCGGAGCCAGTAACAAGGAAGTTTTAGACGTTATCCGTCAGGAAGCCGAAGGAGCCATCGACAATACATTCCATATTCTGCGTACACGTATCGACCGTTTCGGTGTAGCACAGCCTAATATCCGTAAAGCAGATATCTCCGGTCGTATCGTGATCGAACTTCCGGGTATCAAAGATGCTCAACGGGTAAGAAAATTGTTGCAAGGAACAGCAGCGTTGGAGTTCTATGAAACCTTCGATAACGGAGATTTCTTTCCTTATTTGCAAGCAGCCAATGAAAAAGCCCGTACTATCGTTGAAGCTGAAGAGATACTGACTACTGAAAATGCAGCCAATGCAACGGCAGAACAACCGGAAACAACCAAAGCGGATACAACTGCCAATAGCCTGATCTCTCAGGCCGCAGCACAAGATTCTACCAATAATCTGCTGGCCGATGAAGCTGCTTTCAAAAAAGCGAATCCTCTTTTCTCCGTTCTGACACCTAATATCGACCGTCAAAGCGGCCAGATCATCCCGACAGGTTCTTTAATAGGTTATTCTCATGTAAAAGATACGGCAGCGGTAAATGAAATCCTGACTATGCCACAAGTAAAAGCGACTCTTCCCCGTAATGCCCGCCTGCTGTGGGAAATGAAACCCAATGGGGAGGTTATTGCTTTACATGCGATCAAAATCACGACCCGTGACGGCAAAGCTCCCCTGGATGGAGGTGCTGTCGTCGATGCCCGTCAGGAATACGAACACAACAGTGGACGCCCTGTGGTATCCATGAATATGAATGGAGAAGGAGCTAAAGTCTGGGCTCGGCTGACCAAAGAAAATGTGGGCCATAGCATCGCTATCGTATTGGATGGTTATGTTTGTTCTTCACCGAACGTGAACGATGAAATCAAAGGGGGTAGCTCACAGATTTCCGGTCAGTTCGACGTAAAAGAAGCCCAGGACTTAGCCAATATCCTGAAATCCGGTAAATTACCTGCTCCGGCACGTATCATTGCCGATGAGATCGTAGGACCGTCCTTAGGTAGCGAATCTATCCAATCCGGTATGTGGTCGTTCGTGATCGCTTTCGGTTTGGTTCTGATATACATGCTATTCTTCTATAGCAAAGGAGCAGGTCTGGCAGCAGACATCGCTTTGTTTACCAACTTATTCTTCTTATTCGGTGTACTTGCTTCTATCGGAGCGGTATTGACCCTACCGGGTATTGCCGGTATCGTCCTGACAATGGGAATGTCGGTCGATGCCAACGTATTGATCTATGAACGTATCCAGGAAGAATTGAGAGCAGGTAAAGGGTTGAGATTAGCCATCAAAGAAGGTTACAAACAAGCTTATTCCGCCATCATCGATGGTAACGTAACAACCTTATTGACGGGTTTCATCCTTTACTATTTTGGAGAAGGCCCGATCAAAGGTTTCGCAACCACATTGATCATCGGTATTTTCACTTCATTGTTCTGTGCGATCTTCATTACCCGGATCATTCTCGACAATGCATCCAAGAAAAATGATAACGTCAGATTTACCACTCCATTTACAGCCAACTGGTTGCGGGACGTACACTTCCCATTCCTCGAAAGACGGAAAGTGGGTTATACGGTATCCGGTATTATCACCGTTGTTTGTCTGGTATCTATGTTCACCCGCGGATTCGATAAAGGCATCGACTTCGTCGGAGGTAGAACTTATACGGTTGCTTTCGACCAGCCGGTAGAAGTGGAAAAAGTAGCAGAAAGTCTGGCTGCTGTGTATGGAAGTGCTCCTGAAGTAAAAACTTTCGGCGGAGACAATCAGGTCAGAATAACCACCAAGTATAAAATCGAAGATGAAGGAACGGAAGCTGACGACGAAGTAGAGGCCTTATTGTATGAAGGGTTGAAAAGCTACTTACCCGACGGTACCAGCAAAGAAGTATTCCTGAGCGACTATCGTCAGATGTCGCAGAAAGTGGGACCGGCAGTGGCGGAAGATGTCACCCGGGCTGCAATCTGGTCGGTAATCTTCGCCTTATTAGTGATCTTCGTTTACATTATGGTACGGTTCAGCAAATGGCAATATGGTGCCGGTGCCGTCCTCGGATTGGCTCACAATACCATTGTCGTATTAGGTTTGTTCTCCCTGTTGGCCGGATTCCTGCCTTTCTCTCTGGAGATCGACCAGGCCTTTATTGCAGCCATCCTGACCGTAGTGGGTTATTCGATCAACGACACGGTGGTTGTATTCGACCGTATCCGTGAATACCATCATCTGTACCCGAAACGCGACGATCTGGAAGTAACCGACGCTGCATTGAACTCTACATTACGCCGTACGTTCAGTACTTCTTTGTCGACCTTAGTGGTATTGTTAGCGATCTTCATCTTCGGTGGTACTTCTATCAAAGGTTTCGTATTCGCTCTGTTGATCGGTATCATCGTAGGAACCTATTCTTCTCTGTTCGTGGCCACACCGTTAGCTTACGAATTCAGAAAGAGATTCGGTAAAAAAGAAACGACTGTCGTGAAGAAATAAACAGTTCTCACTCTCATAAGAAAACGCCTTGCAAAAGGCGTTTTTTTTGTACTTTATTGGTATAATATAGGATGCGGCTTGGCAAAATCAATCAAACCAGTTTGTTGTTTTTGCTCTCGCCTTTCACTATATTTGCCTAAAAATGTCCTATGCGTCAAATTAAAATATGTTTGGGCAGTTCGTGTTATTCCCGGGGAAACAATGTCCATCTCGAAGTAATCAAGAAATACATAGCAGAAAATCACCTGGAAGCCGAGATTTCATTCTCCGGTCATCTGTGCGAAGAATTATGCAGTAGCGGCCCGATCCTCCGAATCGACGAGAAAGTCTACAAAGAGGTCAATCTCTCGGGTTTATACAAAATACTTCAGGAAGAATTTCCGATAAAATAATAACAGGCGAAAGGCAACCTCACCCATAACACAGTTTACCCAGCAACTATGAACAGATCTATGGATTTAAAACCGATCTATACCGAACCGGAAAATTGTCAGGACTGTTATAAATGTGTCCGTGAATGTCCGGTAAAAGCGATTCAGATCGAAGACAATAAGGCCTACATCATAGAAGAACGATGTATCTACTGTGGCCACTGTACCCAAGTTTGCCCTACCGGTGCAAAAAAGATCCGGGACGGGGTCAGCCGTACCCGTCTTATCTTGCAGAATTATCCCCGGGTAATCTTATCCCTCGCCCCCTCCTGGGCCTGTGAATTCGAAGATTTATCCATCGGACAACTTATCGCAGCCATCCGCAAACTTGGTTTTTCAGGAGTATCCGAGACTGCGATCGGTGCAGAATTGGTCTCTTCACGGGTATCGGATTATCTACAACAATCGCAACCGGGAGTGTATATCTCTTCCGCCTGTCCGGTAGTGGTCGAATACATCCGGAAATACTCCGCCGAGCATACTCCGGCCATCACGCCGATGCTCTCTCCTATGTTAGCTCATGCCAGAATTTTAAAAGACTATTACGGAAACGATTTAAAAGTCATCTTTGCAGGCCCATGTATCTGTAAGAAACTGGAAGCGGATCATTTTAAAGAGCTGGTGGAAGTGGCTATCACTTTTAAAGACCTGAAAAACTGGTTTGAAAAAGAAAATATTCATCCCGAACAATTAACTCCGGCTGCAGAGGATCACTTTATCCCCTGGCAGGCCGGAATCGGTTCTCTGTACCCTGTCGAAGGAGGCATGCTTCCGGGTATCGACGGTGAAAGCAAAAAGATTGTAAAAATGGCTTTCTCCGATTTGAGTAATATCAAAGATGTCATCAAGAACCTGGATACGCGCCGGGAAAAAGATACGATTTTTCTGGAACTGCTGGCCTGTAAAGGAGGCTGCATCAATGGTCCGGCCAAACTCAGCCAGACTTCTCTGGCCATCAAAAGATACAATATTCAGCAACACCGGGCCGCACACCCCGAAAGTACCGTTCCCGATCTCGGGCATATCGATCTGACCACGACATTCAAGGCTTACGACTGTTCGACGGCCCGGCATACAGAAGAAGAGATCAAGCAAGCCTTATCTGCTGTCGGTAAAAACAGTCCTGAAGACGAGCTCAACTGTAGCGGGTGTGGTTATGACTCCTGCCGTGATTTTGCAGTAGCCCTGGTCGAAGGCCGGGCAGAAGAAAACATGTGCGTATCCTATATGCGACGGGTGGCCCACGACAAAGCGACCGTCTTGTTACAAAAAATACCGGCAGGCGTATTACTGGTCGATAATGATCTGAAAATCTCCGATATGAACAGCTGTTGTGCCAACCTGCTGGGAGAGGATGTCGTCATGGTCTACGAAGCTTCGCCCGGATTACAAGGCGTCGAATTGGACAAAATCTGTAGCTTCACCGACCTCTTCCGCACAGTATTGAACACAGGTAAAGAGATCACGGAACGGCAAATCCGGGAAGGCGATAAAATCTGGCTGCTCTCTATTTATAATATCCAACCCCACCGCCTGGTATTCGGAATCTTACAGGATCTTCGGGAACCTTATGTCCGTAAAGAATGGATGCTGGAAAAAACCCAGGAAGTGGTACGCAAATATATGGCTACAGTACAGGAAGTGGCTTGCCTGCTAGGTGAAAATGCAGCTTTTACCGATGCTACCCTACGGTCGATTATGGAGGCGGGGGAAAAGGTAAAAAGCTAAAGGCCAGAAGCAAGAGGGGAGGGAGAAAAAAGGTTGGAGGGGAAAAAGATGGGGGAACGAGTTTATAAGAAAAAAGGAAGGATGAAAGAATCGGATATATTTATAGAAGTAGACTGTTTCCAAAAAAATAAAGCAGGCAATATCGTCTGTGGAGACAGTTACATGTCCCAGAAGTTAAAAGAGGAAGACCGGATCATCAGTGTATTATCGGACGGTTTAGGGAGTGGTATCAAAGCCAGTGTTTTATCGACGATGACCGCTACTATGGCCATGAATTACACAGCCATGAACGAAAGTATCCTCCAAACCGCTCTCTCGATTATCCATACCCTGCCTAAGGATATGGTCCGTAAAATCAGTTATTCCACCTTTTGTATCTTCGACATCGATTGTTTCGGGAATACCCGGATCGTGGAATACGAAAGCCCGGCGGTCTATCTGTTTCGTCGCGGACAGGCAGTGGAAATCCGGAAAAAAAAGATCCCGATCGAACGGGAAGATCTGGAAAATACCTTTCTGTGGATATCGGAGTTCAAGCTGGAAAAAGAAGACCGCCTGATTTGTTTTTCCGACGGAGTCAGCCAATCGGGAATGGGTAGCAGTAATATGCCTTTCGGTTGGGACGAAGGAGTCGGTATCTACATTGCAGAAACCTTAAGCCAGTACCCCGGTATATCGGCGAAAGAATTAGCCCGCAAGATCGTTTTAAGGGCCGAACGCAACGATAACTATCGTTTGCTGGACGACACCAGCTGTTGTGTCATTTACCGGCGAACGCCGCGCAATCTGCTCATCTGTACCGGCCCGCCTTACGATGAAAAAAAAGACCGGTATCTGGCAGAAAAAGTCAGGGATTTCAAAGGTAAAAAAGTACTCTGCGGAGGAACGACAGCCACGATTATTTCAAGGGAACTTCAACTCCCCCTGCAGGTCAGTATGGATATCACCGATAAAGAGCTCCCCCCACTCTCCTATATGGAAGGAATCGACCTGATCACGGAAGGGATTCTGACCTTAAGTAAGGTGGAGCGGCTTTTAACCCAAGGGATCCCCGAAAAATCACAGGGTCCGGCCAACGACCTGGTTAATCTGATACAAAACAGTGATAAAATCACCTTTATCGTCGGTACCCGGATCAATGTGGCACATCAGGATCCCAACCTACCCGTAGAACTGGAAATCCGGCGTAATGTGGTAAAAAAAATTAAATATTTATTAGAAACGAAATTCCTGAAAGATGTAGAAATTACCTATCTTTGACCCCTCAAAATGACACACATCAAAGACTACACATTAACAGGAAAGAAATTTTAAATTTGAATCCTATGGACAAAATCAAACTGAGATTATGTGCAGGAACCATGTGTTATGTCATGGGCGGAGCCCAATTAATGGAAATAGAAGAATTGTTGTCTGAAGAAGAAAAACAAGGCATTGAAATCACCTTTTCTCCTTGTCTGCAACGGTGTAACGGCAAAGATACACCTCCTTTTGCAGAGCTGAACGGAGAAATCATAACCGGTGTCAGTAAAGAAACCCTATTACGAATTATAAAAGAAGAATTAAGACATGTTGTACGATAATTTTGCGATGCTCACCAAACGGGAGTTATTAATCCGGATTGTCAAGTTATTAAAAAAAGACGAACTGATCACAGGTCTGAAATATCTCCCTGTCGAAATGCGTCCACGCAACAAGCGACCGGTGAGGTGTTGCATCCACAAAGACCGTTACATCCTCAAACACAAGATTATCTCGATTCTGGGCTTTGAAATTACAGACGAAGAGATCGACCTGATTCATCTCTCCGATTTCGCCCGCATGGCGATGGCTAATAAAAATATGAAGGAAAATATTCTTTCTGTTGTCCACGAAGCTTGTAGTGCCTGTATCCAATCACAATATGCCGTCACAAACCTTTGCCGGGGATGTGAAGGCCGGCCTTGTGTGATGAACTGCCCCAAAGCTGCGATTTCGTTTATCGGCGGCAAAGCCAGTATCAGCAGTGAGGATTGTGTCAGCTGCGGATTATGCCAGAAAGTTTGCCCCTATCATGCTATTGTATACACGCCTGTTCCTTGCGAAGACGTTTGTCCCGTAAAAGCGATCAGTAAAGATGCCGAAGGCGTAGAACATATCGATAAAGAAAAGTGTATCTATTGCGGAAAATGTATGCAAGCCTGTCCCTATGGAGCTATCATGGAACGGTCGAAAATCATCGATATACACAAAAGTATTAGTAATCCGAAGAAAAAAATCGTAGCTATCCCTGCTCCTGCTATCTATGGACAGTTCAATGCCACTCCGGGGCAAGTACTGGCAGCGATCAAACAAATCGGTTTCGACGATGTGATCGAAGTTGCTCTCGGTGCCGAAATCACAGCTGCAAACGAAGCCAAAGAATTGGAAGAAAAAATGCAGGAAGGCCAAGCTTTTATGACCACCTCTTGTTGCCCGGCTTATACCGGTTGGGTGGACAAGCATGCTCCGATGCTGAAACCCTATGTTTCGGAAACCCGGAGCCCGATGGTCTATGCAGCCCGATACGCGAAGGAGAAATATCCGGATGCCGAAGTCGTATTCATCGGACCGTGCCTGGCCAAACGCCATGAAGCCGATTCGGTCGACGAAGTGGATTATGTGATGAGCTTCGAAGAGCTGGGTGCTTTTATGGTGGCTTATGACATAGATGTAGCCAATTGCAGCGAGAAAGAGCTCAACCACGAAGTGACGAAGTACGGCCGTGGATTTGCTCAGGCCGGCGGAGTACAGGCAGCTGTTGTCAATGCCATCGGCGACAAATATTCCAATATTCATATCGAAGGGTTGGATAAGAAAAATCAAGCCCTATTGAAGAGTATGGCTAAAAAACCCGACGCTCAATTCGTCGAAGTAATGGCCTGCGACGGAGGTTGTATCAACGGCCCCTGTTCATTAGCTCCCCTCACCTTAGCCAAACGACAAATCAAAAAAGTACTGGAATAACCAAAAGAGCAATTGGTTTGTCAAATCGATGTCCCCTGTACCGCCTTTTTACGGCCGCAGGGGGCATCGATCTTATAATTAGTACGTTTTCAGTGACAACGGTTAACTTCTGAAATTTTTGTACCCCTTGAAACCTAAAAAAATAAAACTAGATATGGTACACCTAGAAACTAAGAAAGATTTCAGTTTGAGCACATTTACCTATTTCTTTACCTAAAATATTAGAATGACTCTCCGCTCCGATCACATATATAAATCCCGTTCCCCGGAAGCAATTCGCTTATAATAATTCAGGAAAGTCGGCAATAATTTCTTATCTGTAAAGAAAGACATTCCCTCGATTTCCTGCAACTCTTTTTCGATCAGTTGCTCGCCGATCCGACGGGTTTCTGCCGAAGCATAATCATTCAGGTATTCACGGAAAGTCAGTACGGCATTCAGCTTACAGAATTTACCTTCCACTCCTTTTTCCAGCAAGTTCATGATCTTATCCCCGGTACGTCCGCAACGGTAGCCGGCAGTACAGAAAGAAGTGATGTAACCGTCTCCGGCCAACTCGCGGATCACTTCGTCCAAACTGCGTTCGTCGCCCAGCATAAACTGAACCTTATCGGGATTTTCTTCCTGTACCTTTTTCTCGGAATAGGCTCCGATACCGATTTTCGAAGAAGCATCCGTCTGTGTGCAACCATAATTGATAATTTCACGCCGTAATTCAGCACGCTCCCGGGCCGTGACAATCAAGCCTGTATAAGGCACGGCCAGACGCAACACCGTCACCAATCGGCGGAAAGCATCGTCTCTGACCAAATAAGGCGAATTTTCGCTCACAAACGATCCCAAAGCAGGCTGCATACGCGGAAAGGAAATGGTGTGCGGTCCGATACCGAACTGTCTTTCCAGGTCGTGAGCATGATGAACTAACCCCATCACCTCAAAACGCCAGTCGTACAAACCGAACAGAGCCCCGATAGCCACATCGTCTATCCCTGCATCCATTGCACGATGCATTGCGTACAAACGCCAACGGAAATTTCCTTTAATCGTATTGGCCGGATGCAACTCGGCATAACGTCCCGGATGATAAGTTTCCTGGAACACCTGATAAGTCCCGATTCCGGCACGCCACAGTTTCCGCAGATTCTCTATACTCATCGGCGCCGCATTGATATTGATGCGACGGATATTATTAAAGCCGTTCCCGGTAGGAGTCACCCGTTTGGTTGCATAAATCGTCGCCATACTATCGGCAATATAGTCGGCATCACTTTGGGGATGCTCACCATATACGGCAATCAAACGTTTATGTCCCTCATCGATCACAGCCTCCGTCTCCCGTCTCACCTCCTCCATAGTCAACACATGCCGTTTTTCAGCACAGTTATCACTTCGGAACCCACAATAGACACAACTATTTACGCAGAGGTTGGAACAATATAACGGAGCGAAAAAGACGATCCGGTTGTCATATACTTTCTTTTTTACCTGCAATGCGGCTTCACGCATTTCTTCCAACAGTCCCGGATCTTCTACATTCAACAACACAGCCGTTTCTTCCGGAGATAACAACTTTATATCCAGAGATTTCTGTAAAATATCCCGCACTTGCTGTTTATCCGGCTGACGATATTTTTCAAGATTACCGAAAATCGATTTTTCATCGATAAAGTCTTTTCCGTTTACCAGATATTTTTCTATTTCAGCTGGTTTAATCACTTGCTGAACCCATTCTTTCATGTTCATATCGACTCATATTTCTATTATCTCACCGCCAATCCCCAGGCATCGGCAAATTGCGGATACTTCTTTCTGATCAGGAATACTTCATTCCAACAATCGGTGTGGGTATTGAAAGGGGCGGTAGTCACCCGGTACATGCCATTTTCGTTCCTCAGGATAGCACTTTCTTTAAATCCCATAAATACCAAGCGTTTTCTCAAATTTTCCACTCTTTGTTTACTCTTGAAACTCCCGACAATCACATAATAAGCCCTGATTGAATCACTTTCGGTATCGACTACTTTCTCCTCTTTTATAGGAGCCACCGGATCGACCTCAGGAGCCACCTCTTTATAGACAGTGTCTTTTTTCACCGGAACAGGTGCAATCATCACTTCCAGCGGTTCTTTTTCGGCTGCTTTTTTCTTTTTCTTATGGTCTTTATGTCCGAACAGTAAATTTATCCCGAAACGGGCATTAGCGGACTGTGTATTGGTATAATTGCAAGCCAATAAGTTGTCGGTTTCCAGATAAAGCTGGAACGGGCCGAGTTTTGCGGTCAGACCGGCACCGAGATTCACATAACTTCCCCGGGTAATGCTATATGAAACCGAAGCACTGACATTACGCATCAAGCGTCCGTTCACCGAAGCAGTCAGCGAAGGAATAAACATTTTATCAACTAATGAAGCCCGGAACAACCCTCCGACATAAAAAGTACGGTTCAACTGATAGGTAGCTCCTAAATACAATTTCGGGCTCACCATCGTAGTATAAGCTTTACCTCTGCTTCTCAGCTGCAAACTATCTTTCAATTGGTCTGTCAACTTCGTGAAAGCACTATCGATAGAAATATATCCCACATTGTCTTTATTCACACTATTGGAAATATCGGCCCCTTCCCAGGTAAACCGGGCATCCTGATAAAAATTATACCGAAAATCCTTATTTCCCCAATGAATAAAACCCAAATCCGTCAAACTGGCGAACAATTTAATTTTATCGTTGAATTGATATTCACCTCCCAAATCGATAGCAAAACCGGGATTTTTAGTATTCAGAAAATCCGCAACCCCGATGTCGTCGGTATTGAAGTCGAAATCGTCCCAATCGATCGGCTTGTTGGGTTCGAACGGCAAACCTGTCTGTTCGTTACGAATATTCACCGGAGCGGTGATCCTGATATTCTGCCGGGAATGTATCTTCATCGTTCCATCTTTCTCTGTCACCACATCCAATTCAGAATCCGTCATATGAGCATTCGCAATACCTGCAAGATATTTCAAACGCCCTCCGACGGTAAGCTTACTGTTCACCTGTTTCGACAAACCTAAAGCCACTTCGATATAGGAATTCAGATTGACCCCCAGCTTCCCGAAATCCATAGAGGGATGGTCCGTATTACCATATTTCAGGAAAGTGAACAAATCCTTGTTATAACGAAATAAGAAATCATTTTTCTGAGTGATATCCAAAGTCCCGTACCAACTTTTAGCTTTCACACCGATGGAAAGAATAGAATTTTCATTATTAAAAGCGATGTAATTCCGTTTATGCAATGATTTATAAAACTTATTCACATCCATATAAACCGAATCGTCCCGTTTGAACAACAAATCCTCGACGGTAAACGAAGAGTTCAGATAATTCACGGAAACGCCACTGAGCCCCGGCAGACCGATAAAGACTTTATACTCCGGCTGATAAGCAGGATTTAACCGAAATTGCTGCGGAAGATTTGATAAGAAATAAGATGTATTGTTCCCATCCTGAGCTTTAACAACACTACCTAATGAAAGGATTGCCCGCGCAATCAACAAAATACGCTTCATACACTTCTAATAATTTCAATCACCAATTAATCACAGATTTGACGATGTAAATGTATGTTAAATAAACAAGATATTCAATAAATCCTCCCAATTATATTTTATAAATTTTAATCTTCTTTTCCGCTCCTTCTTTTTCCGCTTCAAATATCGTATCCCAACTCCAGCTTAGCCACATCGCTCATCCGGTCGGGCGTCCATGCCGGCTCGAAAACCAGGTTTACGGTAGCACTTTCTATACCTTCGACTTCCATTACCACATCATGCACTTGCTGCACGATCTCATCGGCGATCGGGCATCCGGGAGCCGTGAGGGTCATGTGAATGATCACTTCGGAAGGCTTTGGAAATTCTATATCGTATATCAACCCCAATTCCCAGATATTCACCGGAATCTCCGGATCATAAACCGTGCTCAATTTCTCAATAATCAGATCCCTTGTTATACTGGCAGTCATATCCATCCGTCTTTAATCGTTTAAAATTTCTTACTTCGTATTTTGCGAAGCTGCCTCAGCAGCAATTGCATAGAATTTGATCTGTTTCACCATCGCAAGCAGGCCATTGGAACGGGTAGGCGACAAATGCTGGGTCAATCCGATCTCATCGATAAAATGCAGGTCGGCTTTAGCGATATCCGCCGGCTTCTGTCCGGAAAAGACCCGGATCAACAATCCGGCGATGCCTTTGGTGATAATTGCATCGCTGTCAGCTGTAAAATACAAAAGGCCATCCTGCATATCGGCATGAAACCACACCCTCGACTGGCATCCCTTAATCAGATTTTCTTCGGTCTTATGTGCTTCATCCATCCCTTCCAGACCCGATCCCAACTCGATCAGATAAGCATATTTATCCATCCAATCATCATATATAGAAAATTCATCTATAATTTCCTGTTCTTTTTCCTCGATTGTCATTTTTATCAATTTTTATCCTATCCTTTACAAAAATATAAATATCAGGCCAACTTAAACATTTTAGCCACCCGGTGTAATCCTTCGCAAAACAGATCGATTTCTTCAGAGGTATTGTACATACCGATCGAAGCCCTTACCATACCCGTTACCCCATAATGTTGCATGACCGGTTCGGCACAGAGCTGTCCCGTACGAACAGCGATCCCCATTTTATCTAACAATATGCCTGTATCGGAATGATGTATTTCTCCCAATGCAAAAGACAGGACGGAAGATTTCCGTATAGCTTCGCCAAAAATCCGCATAGCAGGAACCTGCCGCATCCGCTCCATCGCATAGTCCAACAACTGCTGTTCGTAAACAGCGATCTCTGGCAAACCGAGGGATTCAACATAACGAATGGCCTCTCCCAAGCCGATCACCCCGATAAAATCGGGAGTTCCTGCTTCGAATTTAAAAGGAAGCTCGTTATAAGTCGTCTTTTCGAAATGTACTTCTTTGATCATCTCTCCCCCACCTTGCCAGGGAGGCATCCGATTCAGCAAATCCTCCTTACCGTACAACACTCCGACTCCTGTAGGACCATATAACTTATGTCCTGAAAATACAAAAAAATCACAGTCGAGCGCCTGCACATCTATCGGTATATGCTGAACAGCTTGTGCGCCGTCGACCAACACTTTTGCACCGATCCGATGAGCCCGGCCGATCAGCTCTTTTACCGGATTTACCGTCCCCAACACATTCGAAACGTAAGCGACTCCAACTAATTTCACCCGCGGAGTCAATAAAGTATCCAGTTGTGACAGATCGAGCTCCCCTTTATCGTTAAACGGAAGTACTTTCAATACCGCTCCTTTCCGTTCACAGAGCATCTGCCAGGGAACAATATTGGCATGATGCTCCATTTCAGTTACCAGGATTTCGTCACCTTCCCGGATAAAAGCTTCTCCGAAAGAAAAAGCCACCAG
The DNA here is from genome assembly GCF_000190535.1 of Odoribacter splanchnicus DSM 20712. Classification (GTDB taxonomy): domain Bacteria; phylum Bacteroidota; class Bacteroidia; order Bacteroidales; family Marinifilaceae; genus Odoribacter; species Odoribacter splanchnicus. Next base: position 3,887,728 of record NC_015160.1, on the reverse strand, counting down.
GTTGATGCTTTCCGTGGTACCCCGGGTAAAAATAATTTCTTTATCCGAACCGGCATGAATGAATTTCCGGACAATTTCGCGGGCTTCCTCATTGGCATCGGTACATTTATTACTCAAAAAATGGACTCCCCGATGTACATTCGAGTTGTACTTCAGGTAATATTCGTTCATTTTTTCAATGACTTGCAACGGCCGCTGAGTCGTCGCCCCATTATCCAGGTATACCAAGCGTTTTCCGTATACCTGTTCTTCCAATATCGGGAAATCTTTCCGGACTTTTGCAACGTCGAACATATCCGATTATTTTTTACATTGCATAATGCAATTATAACATTTCGATAATTCACCCCTCAGCCGCTTATCGATCAAATCATCGATTTTCACCCGCAGGGGTTCGAGTTTTACCCGCCGGATAATGTCGTGAGCAAACCCGAACATCATCATCATCCGGGCTTCTTCCGGACTGATTCCCCGTGAACGCAGATAGAACATAGCTTCTTCATCGATCTGTCCGACCGTCGCTCCATGGCTACATTTCACATCATCGGCATCGATGATCAGCTGGGGTTTGGCATTTATCCGGGCGGTATCTGTCAGCAATAAGTTGTTATTGGCCTGATAAGCTTCGGTCTTCTGTGCATCCGGCCGCACACGGATACATCCGCTGAAATTTGCCAGTGCAGCATCATCCAGAACACCCTTGAAATGCTCGTTACTCGTACAATGCGGAGCAATATGATCGATGTAAGAAAAGTTATCGACAATCTGTTTTTTATCCTGGATATACATCCCGTACAAATGACATTCTCCCCCTTCTTCATTCAAAGCGACATACATATTGTTCCGGATAGTACCCCCGTACAAGGTCACCAGGTTACTTTCAAAAGTGGAATTACGGTGTTCTGAGACAAATAAAGAATTGATCTGGGAAGCCCCGAGATGTTGATTCTGTACCTGATAATATTCCATATGGGCATTGGGGCCCAAATATACTTCGGTCGTATTGTTGATTAAAAAATCATGCTCTGAAAGCGTGTGATCGCAAACCAGTACAGTCGCTCTGGCATTTTTCCCCAGTACGATCAGGTTACGTTGGAATCCCATCAGATCGGCCTTCGCCCTTAAGAGATTGATAATCTGCAAAGGGCATTCTAAAACGACATCGTCAGGGACATAAACAAATACACCGTCCTGTGCAAATGCCGTATTCAGCGCCACTAAGCCATCCCGGTGAGCGACAGGCGCATAGTGGTTATAATGTTTAGCAAACAGATCAGGGTATTTCACACTCGCTTCCTGCAAACCACAGATAACCACTTCCTCCGGTATTTCGGCTGCCGGATTCCCATCGAACCACCAACCGTTCACGGTCAATACGGGAGTGGTAACCAAATCCGTAACAGCACAGCGGAAAGTTTCGTTCATATCCACCTCCTGCCGGATATATTTCAACACGACGTTATAATCTTTGCCGAATAAGGGCAGCAGATTCAGATAAATATAATCTTCCTGTTTATTCGGGATTCCTCCCAAATCGACAAATTTACGGAATGCTTCCTCCCGGCAACCGTTCATTACCGCGCTGTTTCCTGCATCGAGCAGGGCCCGGCCTTCCCTGAACAAAGTTGCCAAATCGGTATTTATTTTTTCAAAATCGTTCATATCCGACTACTTACCTTTTACTTCTTCCTTGATCCAATCATATCCCTTCTCTTCCAGTTCGGCTACCAGCTCTTTGCCGGCGGTTTTCACAATACGGCCGTCATACAATACATGTACCACATCGGGTACGATATAGTCCAGCAAACGCTGGTAGTGGGTAATGACAATCGTAGCATTCTCCGGCTTTTTCAGTTTGTTCACGCCATTGGCCACCGTTCGTAACGCATCGATATCCAAACCGGAATCCGTTTCATCCAGAATAGCTAATTTCGGTTCGAGAACCGCCATCTGAAAAATTTCGTTTTTCTTCTTTTCTCCCCCGGAAAAACCTTCATTCAGGGAACGGTTCAGCAACTTATTGTCGATCCCGACCAATTCCATTTTCTGGCGGATCATCTTTAAGAAATCCCCGGCCGGATAAGGAGGCTGTCCATGGTATTTACGAATCTCGTTTACTGCCGTCTTCAAAAAATTCACCGTACTCACTCCCGGAATTTCTACCGGATACTGAAAACTAAGGAAAATTCCTTCCCGGGCCCGGTCTTCTGCCGGCATCTCCAGCAGATTTTTACCATTGAATTCCACTTCTCCCTGGGTAACCTCAAAACGTTCACGACCGGTAAGCACAGCAGAAAGCGTACTCTTTCCGGCACCGTTCGGTCCCATGATTGCATGAACTTCTCCGGCTTTGATTTCCAAATCAATGCCTTTCAATATTTCTTTGCCATCTACCGAGGCATGTAAGTTTTTTATCTTTAACATAATCTCACTTCTTTCAGAATGAATTTACTTTTTTATTCTTCTCCCTTTTACTTGTTACCTTCTCCTTTTTAGGCTCCAGCCTTTAGCTTTTTGCTTTTTAGCTTTTTTACCCCACACTTCCCTCCAAACTGATCTGCAACAGCTTTTGTGCTTCCACCGCAAACTCCATCGGCATTTTATTGAGGACATCACCGGCATAACCTTTGATAATCAAGCCCACAGCATCCTCGGTCGAAATTCCCCGCTGGTTGCAATAAAAAATCTGGTCTTCGCCGATTTTAGAGGTTGTCGCCTCATGTTCTACCTGAGCCGTCGAATTCTCGATTTCCAGGTAAGGGAACGTATGTGCCCCACATTTGTCCCCCAGCAATAAAGAATCGCACTGAGAATAATTACGGGCATTTTGGCAGCTCTTCACCACTTTCACTTTTCCCCGGTAAGAGTTACTGCTGAACCCGGCGGAGATACCTTTAGAAACGATCCGGCTACGGGTATTGTTACCGATATGAATCATCTTTGTACCGGTATCCGCCTGCTGATAATTATTGGTAACCGCTACAGAATAAAACTCACTTACCGAGCCATCTCCTTTTAAAATAGTGCTGGGATATTTCCAGGTAATAGCCGAACCGGTCTCTACCTGAGCCCAGATCAAACGGGCATTTTCGCCCCGGCAGATTCCTCTTTTAGTAACGAAATTATAAATTCCGCCTTTTCCGTCCTTATCCCCGGGATACCAATTCTGTACCGTACTGTATTTCACTTCTGCATTTTTCTCGACGACGATTTCCACAATCGCTGCATGCAACTGATTTTCATCGCGTTGAGGAGCGGTACAACCTTCCAGATAACTCACATAAGCCTCATCTTCAGCAACAATCAGTGTACGTTCGAACTGTCCTGTATTCCGGGCATTGATCCGGAAATAAGTAGACAATTCCATCGGACAACGTACCCCTTTAGGAATATAGACAAACGAACCATCGCTGAATACGGCCGAATTCAAAGCAGCAAAATAATTATCATGATAAGGTACGACAGTCCCTAAATATTTCCGTACTAAATCGGGATGATTTTTTACCGCTTCTGAAAAAGAACAGAAGATCACTCCGCGTTCAGCCAGCGTATCTTTAAAGGTAGTCTTTACAGAAACACTGTCCATCACGGCATCGACCGCCACTCCGGACAGGGCCATTTGTTCGCTCAAAGGAATCCCCAGCTTATCGAAAGTAGCCTTCAATTCCGGATCGACCTCTTCCCAACTCTTCGTCTCCTTCTGTTTCGGAGCTGCATAATATACGATATCCTGATAATTGATCTCAGGAATATCCAGTTGAGCCCAACGGGGCATCTTCATCGTCAACCAATGCCGGTAAGCTTTCAACCGAAATTCCAGCATCCAATCCGGTTCCTCCTTCTTGGCGGATATGATCCGGATCACCTCTTCGTTCAAACCTTTACCTATCGTATCGGTTTCGACATTCGTCACAAACCCATACTTATATTCACTTCCGGTAACTTCTTCTATAATATTGTCCATAAAACCTATTGAAACTTGAAAATTGCAACTTGAACCTAAATTCAAAGCCAATCTTACGATTATAATCACAAAAGTAAGAAATTTATTTAACACACATCCAGAGTCAAAGAACCAAAAGTTAAAAAAGTCTGTCCGACCGTAGAATAAAATCCGGAGGATGGTTGATCTGTCTGTTAATTTACACTATTTTTGCAGAAGATAAGCTGTACCTCGGCATAACTTTCAAGCAAGCTTGAAGATTCTGCTCCCGGTTTGCATTATCTTTGCCCGTATAAACAGATCATCAACAAACATACGTTCAATTTTACCATGTCCAATTATACAGAACTTTCTACATTAGGAGAATTTGGTTTGATCGACCACCTGACAAAAACGATTCGATTACAGAATCCCTCTACCCTGAAAGGGATTGGAGACGACGCAGCCGTCCTGGATTATGGCAATAAAAAAATCCTCGTCAGTACAGACATGCTGATCCAAGGTATTCATTTCGATCTGACTTATACCCCCCTTAAACATTTGGGATATAAATCGGTAGCCGTCAATGCCAGCGATATCTATGCGATGAACGGCATTCCGAAACAGATCACGCTCTCCCTCGCTGTCTCGAACCATTTTTCTGTCGAAGGGCTGGAAGAGTTTTATGCCGGCCTATATCTGGCCTGTGAAAAGTACGGGATCGACCTGGTCGGAGGCGATACGACTTCTTCTAAAACCGGCATGTGCATCAGCATCACGGTATTGGGAGAAGCCGATGAACAGGATATCGTCTATCGGAATACAGCCAAAGAGAATCAACTGATCTGCGTCAGCGGAGACCTGGGAGCAGCCTATATGGGATTACAATTGCTGGAAAGAGAAAAATTAGTTTTTCAGGGAGACGAAAATGCCCAACCCGATTTCGCCGGTTATGAATATATCCTGGAACGCCAACTGAAACCGGAAGCCCGTAAAGATATCGTTCAACAGTTTAAAGAAAAAAATATCCTTCCGACGGCCATGATCGATATCTCGGATGGGCTGGCTTCGGAAATCATGCACATTTGCAAAGATTCCGGGATCGGCTGTAACATTTATGAAGAAAAAATACCGATCGATTACCAAACGTTCAAAATGGCGGAAGAGCTCAATATGAATGCTACGGTATGCGCCTTATCCGGAGGAGAAGACTATGAACTCTTGTTCACCGCTCCTTTAGAGCATTACGACCTGCTGACCGCTATGCCGGGAATCAGCGTGATCGGCCATACCTGCAAAGCCTCTGAAGGATGTTATATGACTACCCGCGACGGGAATACTTTCGAATTAAAAGCCCAGGGATGGCAGAATTTTTCTTCAACAACGGCTGCCGGGGAAAGTGAAAATAAAAAAGCAAAGGAGGACAGATGAGCAGAGATTTAGAAGATGTTTTACGGGAAATCGGGGAGCTGAGTAATATACATGCAGACCGTAAAAAACTGCGGGCCAACTTGCGGGAGATCAGAGACCACCGTCTGGCTTATTACAATCAAAGCAACGAAAAGGAGTTGCAGGCCGAATTTTCAGATGCCCTGTTTAAAATTCTTTTACTGGAATTAGATGAAGAAGAAGAAGAAAGCATCGAGATAGCAGAACTGGCTTATCTGGGCTTGGGGCATATTTTCAGACGACCGGAATTACCGACCCCCGAGCTTTATAAACGCAGGTTATTGCTTTTGCATTATTTCTGTGATTATTTTACCGATTCCATCATCGAAGTATTTCTCTCCAAATATCGGGAGGACAACATATTACAGGCGAGAAGTCTGGCTATCGAATGTCTGGAGAAGATGCAGTTGTCGGATATGTTTTATCTGGAAGAAAATGCAACCGATTTTATCGACGGAGATGAACAACTATCGGACGCTTGCAACGGTATCGAAACAGATCCGCGTTTATCTGAGGAGGAAAAAGCCAATGCAGCCTTACTACACAAGGTTTTATACGCTTACCTGAAAGCCAAATACAAAAACTGAGAGCTTTGAGCTCTCAGTACCCTTCTCAATTAATGATTCGGATTAAATCTCCTTTCGCCACCCCGGGGAGAAAATGAACGATGACCTCTGTTTTCACCTTCTTCTCTCGGACGAGCTTTTTTCACTACTATCTTTCTTCCTTGAAATTCCGACTCGTTAAGAGCATTAATAGCATTCATTCCTTCGGTTTCATCCTCCATTTCAACGAAACCAAAACACTTTGAATTGCCGGTTTCCTTGTCCATAATTACTTTTGCTGAAGAAACAGTACCGAATTCTCCAAAGAGAGTTGCGAGATCGTCACCTGTTGTGGCGGAACTCATTTTTGCTACAAAAATATTCACAATAAAAAATATTAAAAAAATGATTAAACATATAGAAGGGTACGTAGAGCTATATTTTTAGTTACAAAAACACAAAACTAAGATTCTTCTATCGACACAAATATAAAGTAAATTATTAATACTCAGAAAAAAAATCTCCCGATAATTTACAACAATAAAAATATTTTCATTTTTTCTTTGCATTTTATTTGCACATTCCAACAAAAGCTCTACCTTTGCACACGCAATGAAACGCTGGTGGCATAGCTCAGTCGGTAGAGCAAAGGACTGAAAATCCTTGTGTCCCTGGTTCGATTCCAGGTGCTACCACTTCCCGATAAGCAGTTACATAAGTAGCTGCTTATTTTTATATTCCCCCCGTTCATGGAGCAATCGAAATCCGATAGTCAAGCATAACCGGATTACTATCGCTTGTAATACCAACCGATAGAGACCACAGCCGACACGATGCACACTCATTTACGGTAAAAGTAAGTTCTGTAGCTCCCCGATCGAATCTACCACATAATCCGCCCCAGCAGTTTCCAGTTCTTCCCGGGAACCATATCCATATACACACCCAACCGAACTCACTCCCGCATGCTTCGCCCCGAGTATGTCGAATTTACGGTCACCGACCATAATTACTTCGGAAAGAGATACAACCTCATTAGTCTTCAGTACATAATCGATCACCTCTTCTTTAGTCGAGCGTACTCCGTCCAAAGTAGCCCCTCCGACAAAGGAAAAATAAGCGGCAAGCTGAAAATGATCCAATATTTTCCGGGCGAATACTTCCGGCTTAGAAGTAGCCATCATCATGGTCTTTCCCGCCTGACACAAACGATCCAACAACTCAGGCATCCCCGGATATACCTCGTTTTCAAGCCAGCCCACAGTCGCAAAACGTTCTCTATACTTCAAGATCGCTTCTTGCGCCTGAGCTTCGGATAAACGATAGAATTCCTGAAATGAATCCAACAAAGGCGGTCCGATAAAAGGACACAACTCCTGCAAATCCTTCACCTCAATCCCCAAATGCCGTAAAGCATACTGCACACAGGTGGTAATTCCTATCATCGGATCGGTCAGCGTCCCATCTAAATCCCATAAAATATATTTACAATTTTTTTCCATTATTCCTCTTTTAAATTCGAAAGTTTACCTGCCTCAACGTTACTTCGTTCCTGATCAGTGCCGCCTTTCAGATTTCTGATTAGCGAACCTTCAGTTCTGATGGGGGGAATTTTATCCGGAACATAGTTCCGCCGATCAAGGTAATGCTAATCCGAATCCGATGGATAATACCATAATTCAGCTTTTTCTACAAAGATAATCTTAAAATAGCAAATGACAAGTCCGGCAGACTTTCAGCGATCGAAAATCTACCGGACTACAATCCTCCCCTCCAGCCTGTCAATTGATCACAAACGCTCTTCCAGCCATTCTACCAACTGATGTTTATCTTTTGCCTGTCCGATGATCTTTCCGTCAGGCCCGATCAAAATCAAAGTAGGCAAATAAGGTGCGGCATACATCGTGATCACCCTGGCCGGTTTGTATGGCTCAGGGAATTCATCGATTACCTGTTTCCATGGCAATTGATCCTGTTCCAAGGCTTTCAGCCAGTCCTCCCTGCGGCTGTCGTTGGTCACTCCCAGGATCTCGAACCCTTTATCCTTAAAGCGGGCATAAATCTTTTTCATTTCGGGGAACGAAGCCCGGCAAGGGCGACACCACGAAGCCCAAAAATCCAGCAACACGTATTTACCCCGCAAATCCGACAAAGCCAGCCGGCTTCCGTCCGGCGTCTCCAGCGAAAAATCGGGAGCCGGTTGCCCCGGCCGTACCCGCTCGCGGATAGCAATCTCCTCGCGCACCTCTGCCGCCATAGGACTATTCTGCACTTTAGGATCCAAAACGGAAAATACTTCCTTCAACTCTTCCAACGTCATATCGTTCCACATCATCCGCAGATTCAAAACGGACGACTCCACCGTGCGGTTTTCCCGTATAAGCTCCAACTGCCGTTGGCGTACAGCTTCGGAAAAGCGTTCGGACAAAGGCTCCGTTTCGTCCTGCAATTTATAATAGGCTTCGGTATCCGTATTCCTCAATCCGGCCATTTTCTGTTGTGCCTCGGCATATTCCTTGTGCTCCGGGGCTTTTAATATCTGCCCGTATACTCCGGCGATCTTCTCATACACTTCCTGGTTCAAACTCCCTTCCACCGTTTGTCCGCCGATCGAACGGTAGCCATACCGTTCGATCACATCTTTCCAGGCAGCCATCACCCGGATCGGGGAATTCTCTGCAATAAATCCCAGACTTGCCGGCTGATCGCTATCAGGACACACCTTTACAGTGACGGAAACCGGGGATTCCAAACGCCCTTCGAACACGAATTTTCCATTCCGCATATTCACCGTATCTCCCATCGTCGGTTCCCCGAAACCTGCCGATTGTAACAATATGGCTTTTCCGTCACCAGCCCCTTCAATGTTGCCGGTAATCCGGTAACCGTCTGCCGGGGCTGTGCAAGCAGCCACCCCAAAAAGGATACCCCCTATTATCATTTGTGTTTTCATATCATAATTTTTTATTTATTTCAATACAATTTTTTTCTCTGTCGGAGTCATGCAAATCATATGTTTCAAATCTTCCATCCTAGCCGCATGATTTTTCATCGTTTCCACGTTCAGGGCATAAGCCCGGCGGGTAGCCGAAAAAGCACGAAGCGTAATATCATGCCGGGTAATAATGCGGTCGTTATATTTGCGGGCGACCGGCGTTTGGCCGGCAAAACCGGCAATATACACCACAGCATTGGCAAACACATCCCGGGCCTCATCCGTCATATCGTCGGGCGAAGCAGCAAATCCCCAGTGGAGAAAGTTACCATGTCTTCCGATCGCCACAGCATCCCATGTCTTAGCCGAAACGCCACCGGAAATTATCTCAGCTTCAGGCGAATCCTCGAAACCACCGGGCCGCGATACCATGCCGACACGGATGCCCCGCTTCGACATATACCCTTCTTTCTGCACCCGCCACATCGGTAAAGAATCGGGAGCTATAGTATCGTTGATATAAGGCAGCGTCCGCATCGGTTTCTTCACCATCGGACGGTCGAAGTCGGGAGGCAAATAACCGGTTTTTTCATACCGGGTCAGGCGGCCTGAACTATCCCTTTCCATAATGCCCGGCAGGATAGGAGCCGGCCGACCGTCCATCACCGTTACATCATAATTGTCCGACAATTCCGGCCGGTAGGCTTGGGCCCGGATCACCGTCACCTGCCGGAAATAGCGTTTCAACATCTTGTCAAAGGAAGCCATACGTTTCGCACTGCTTTGTGCCAACACCGCCGAATCGGGACGGTTACCGACATAATCGACATCCGGCGAACCGCCGACATACAACACTTTCAGGTTACTTTTACGGATCCCGGCCTGTAAACCTCCGGACAGGCACAAACAAAGCACTATACCAATGATTGTTTTTATTTTCTTTGTATTTAATTCCCGAATACTTCCTTCAATTTTTCATCCATTTTTTCGTGAGATTCTCCACCTCCCCCATAACGTCCGATAATCATTCCTTCTTTATCGATTAAAATTTTCGTCGGTAAAGAGTGAATTCCATACAGCTCGCTGATATCTTCCGAGCGATCGAAGTCTTTTCCATCGAACTTCAATCCACGCAATACGTGATGAAACATCCCGATGTCATCTTTCTTTACAGCTGTCCGCCATTTAGCCTCGTCCGGATCGTCGTCGGACACACACACCACTTCCAGGCCCTGATCTTTATACTTTCTATACAATTCTTTCAAATGGGGATTACTTTTCCGACAGGGAACACACCAACTGGCCCAGAAATCGATAATCACGTATTTTCCCCTGAGGTCTGCCAACGAAAACATTTCTCCGTCGATATCCTTTTTGCTGAATATGGCAGCAGGACTGCCCGGAGAACCATTTTTCAACTTTTGAATTTCCTGATATACTTCTTGCCCCAGCTTACTTTTCTTTACCCGTTCACTCAAACGATCGAAAACAGCCTGTGCTTCGGGATAAGTCATGGAACTGACTTTATATCTCAATTGTCCTGCAGTCACATACGAATCGATATGTGTTGCTATAAACCGATCAGTAATTTTTCCCATTTCTTCGTAAAACGGCTCCATTTTATCTTTGATTTCGGTAGACTTTTCAGGATCTTTCTCTTTTCTATAAGCATCGTTCAAAGCCTTCATTCGATTCCGGACAGCTATTAACTCTTTATTCAACGCCTGCGCTTCCTGTCCGGTTAACGAACGTTTAATCTACAATTATCGTCTTGCCTTTCACCTCGAAACGGACATGGGAAGTTTTTTCAATGACCTTCAACATATCGTCGATTTCCCGATAACGGGGCAGGCTTCCACTGAAATGACGGTTACGGGAAATATTATTACGGAAAAAGACTTCGATATCGTACCACAAAGACAATTCATCCATAATCTGTTCGATCGATTTATCTTCAAAAATATAGACTCCTGATTTCCAACCGATATAATTAGATACATCGACATTTTTAATCTCGGTCTCACCGGTCAAGCGATCGAACTGCGCCAACTGACCGGGCTTCAGCATTTTTTCAGCGGATCGTTCGGTTTTTATCGAAACAGCTCCCCGTACCAAAGTGGTCTGTACATAATCGGCAACCCGGGTATTGATATTAAACTCCGTCCCATACACCTTCACCTCGATATCGTCCGTCACGACAACAAAAGCTTTCTGCCGATCGTGAGCAACCTGAAAATAAGCTTCTCCTTTTAAATACACCCTTCTCATATCTCCTGCAAAATGTACCGGATACTTCAATTCAGAAGCGGAATTCAACCACACCCTGGTCCCATCACTCAGTACAATTGCATACTCACCTCCCCGAGGTACGATCAACTGATTCTCGGTATCTTCAATCCCTGCAGTCAACGTATCGGAATAGATTAAACCATGATTACTGTTTTTAGCCTTTACCCCCTCTCCAATCTCGACATCAGCGGTTTCCGGATTCAGATTTACAGTCTTTCCCTCACCGGTTACCAAAATAGCCTTTTGTGTTCCGGGCAAAATAGTCGCCGTCGGCCGGTTTTCGGTCAATAAGGGCTCTTTTACGGATGAAGTCACCTGCCACCATAAAAAGCAAGCCATCCCTACCGACAAGATACACGAAGCAGCCAGCCACCCCCCTATCCGTACCATCCGGTGCCTTCTTTTTCTACGTTCTGCAACGGTTAACCTGACTTCGTAGGAAGCTTTGAACCGACGAATTCGTTCTTCCGTAGGCCGGAAACTTTCCGGAGAACACAAAAAAGTTTTTATTTCCCGGTAAAATTCCCGGTGTTCCGAAGATTCATCCAACCAAGCATTCAGCAGGTTCCGTTCTTCTTCAGATATATCCGATAATACACTCCGCTTTAAAAGTACCCAATCGATCTTCATGATCTTTAATTTTAGATACCTCTTAAACACGAAAAGATAAAATTTGTTTACAGGAAAAGTATTTTTTTAAAGAAAAGGAGTAAAAAAAAGAATAACGGCCAGATCATATTCCGCAAAACGCTGCCTCAACATCTCCATACCCCGGTGAGTTTGTACCCTCGCAGTACTTTCGGAAATATCGAGTTCTTCGGCTATTTCCTCAAATTTTTTCCCTTCAAAAAAACGCCGCCGACACACCTCCCGGCATTTCTCGGGTAACTCCAGCATCACCTCCTGAATTTTCCGCAACACTTCTTCTTCCTCTATCCAATCGACATTATCCGACCATAGACAAGCTTCCGCATATAAATTCATACGCCGGTCTTCCACCTTACGATCCCGCAAATAATTAAAACAACGATTCCGCACACTATTAAAAAGATACGACTTTAAAGAAAGGTCGTAATTCAGGATTTCCGATTTTTCATACAGACTGATAAAAATTTCCTGCACAATATCATTAGCCACATCCTCCCGAAACACAACGCGGACAGCAAAGGTAAAGAGCCGCTCGAAATACTTATCGAACAATATCGAATAAGCTTTCCGGTCGTTCTTGCGTAAATATTTTATTAAAATTTCATCTTCCACGCCTCACCAGAATATTTATCATCTATTTTTACAAAAATATCTTAAATTTCCAATCGGGCAAGAAAAATAGTGCAATTTTTTGATACAACAATTACAATAGTCCAAACAGGGGCAATATCAGATTTTATCCCTGAACCGTCCCAAAATAAGAATAATCATTTCAACATCTGATCGATTTGCTGATTGATAAATTGTAATTCTTCAGGAGTCAGGATTATATCGGCAGCTTTCGCATTCTGAATCGCCTGCTCCGGATTGCGGGCCCCGACCAAAGCAACGGTAATTCCGGGATGTTCGATCGTCCAGCGGATCACCAATTGTCCGAGAGTCGCTTTTTTCTCATCAGCCAAAGGTTGCAATTTTTCTAAAAAAGCATTCGTTCTTTTAATGCTTTCGTCTGTAAAAAAAGGGTTTTCTTTCCGATGATCGCCTTCAGCAAATCGGTATCCGGGTTGCATCTTACCGGTAAGTAAGCCACGTTCAAGCGGACTATAAGCGATCACTGATTTTTCATTACGGATACAATAAGGTATAATATCCCGGTCCATCCCCCGATTAACCATACTATAAGGAATCTGATCCGATACCAGATCGATCAGTTTAGCGGCATCTTCCAACAAAGCAGCATCATAATTACACACACCTGCATAACGTACTTTTCCTTGCTCTATCAAACGCTCTACTGCCTCGAAAGTCTCACTCAAAGGAGTCGTAGCATCCGGCCAATGGATCTGATAGAGGTCTATATAATCCGTACCGAGCCGCCGCAGACTGTCTTCACACTCTTTGATGACACTCTCTTTGCCGGCATATTTGTAAATATCTATAGGGTTGTCCTGATTATCTTTGCTTTTAAAAGCGAATTCACCTTGTGGCAAATCCCATCTCATACCGAATTTGGTCAGAATCTGTACCTGATCACGGGGAATACCCCGGATAGCCTCTCCAACAATCCGCTCACTCTCGCCTTGTCCATAAATCGGTGCTGTATCGATAGAAGTCACTCCACCATCGTAGGCCGCTTTTATGGCTTTTACAGCTTCGTCACGATTCGATTTTCCCCACATCCATCCTCCGGCAGCCCAAGAGCCGAAGGTGATAGCGGATAAGGTCAAGTCAGTATGGGCTAATGTTCTATATTCCATAATAGTTTTATCATCGATTGAAAACCCTTAAAATACGAAATAACCACCTCAGGAGTTACAACTTATATTTCATCACAATCTCACATTGTTCCCCTTCATCCAAAGCCAGATGGATAAAACCATTCTGAATATCATGCTGTTGCCGGTCTACTTCTACCCGTTTCACTTGCTCCGGAATTTTCAACTTAAAAGCAGATTTTACCCTGGAATGTAAAGTCAGCTTCTCCAGCCGGCCGGCTTTCCAACTTGCATCGACGACACCTCCCCCACGTACACACAAGCCTTTAAAACTCCCCTCTTTCCAGACAGCAGGCAGAGCAGGCAAAACCTCGATAAATCCCTGCTGGCTCTGAATCAACATCTCGGCAATACCGGCACAACCGCCTAAATTACCATCGATCTGAAAAGGCGGATGGGCACAAAACAAATTGGGATAAGTTCCCCCGCCGGTATAATCTACTTTACCGCCGGTAACCACCGGTTTCAATAAATTTTTAAGCAATTCCAAAGCTTTGTCTCCCTCTTGCAACCTGGCCCAGAAATTTATTTTCCAAGCCATCGACCAACCGGTACCTCCATCTCCACGCCGTTGAAGTGTCTTACGGGCAGCTTCGGCCAATTCCGGGGTTTTGGCCAGGGATATCTGATTCGAAGGATACAAACCGAACAGATGGGAGACATGACGATGCCGGGGATCCACTTCCTCATAGTCTTCAAGCCATTCCTGCAAATATCCCCCTTTCGGACTGATTTGCATCGGCGGTAATTTATCCAACGCTTTCTCCAAAGAATCCGCAAATGCAGCATCTATCTCTAATAAGCGGGCAGCCTGTATTGTATTAGAAAATAACTCCCTGATAATCTGAGTATCCATAGCCGGCCCCATACAAACACTGACTTCCTTTCGGGTACCAGGCATATAAAAAGCATTTTCAGGCGAAGAGGAAGGGGCTGTAACCAGCCACCCCTGTGTAGGTTCCTCGATCATAGAAGAAAGGAAAAAACGGGAGGCTCCGCTTAACACGGGATAGACCTCCCTGAGGTACTCCTGATCGAGTGTGAAAGCATAATGTTCCCACAAATGCTCACAAAGCCAGGCCCCGCCGGTATTCGTGGCTCCCCAGGAAGCATGTTCTCCCGGAGCAGTAAAACGCCAGGGATTCGTCATCATATGAGCCACCCAGCCCTGAGCTCCATAAAAAGAATGAGCGGTGACCTCACCCGAAGTCACCAAATCCTTTACCAGATTTTTCAACGGAGTATGCAATTCCGATAAATTGACGATCTCTACCGGCCAATAATTCATTTGCAAATTGATATTCAGGTGATAATCGCCATTCCAAGGGGTTTGTACACTATTCGCCCACAATCCCTGCAAATTCAAAGGAAACGAATTTTCCCGCGTACCACTGATCAACAAATACCGGCCGTACTGAAAATACAAAGCGACCAAACCGGGATCTTCTTGTTCCTGAAAACGGGCCAAGCGCTGATCGGTAGGCAAAATATCCTGCGGAGTTCCTAAATCCAATTCCACGCGGTTGTATTTATATCGCCAGGCAGAATCATGCCGCTCCAACAAATAACCATAATCCATATTACCGGCAATCTGCATCAATTTTTCGACCCGCTCCGGGTAATCTGCCGCCCAAAGACTTGTCCCGGCGGACACCAGGACATAAGCCGTCGTCGCTTCTTTGACATGTATACAAGCCGAATCGGCCACTTGCCGGCCATCTGCAGTCCATACTTTCAGCTGCACCATATATTTCGTTCCGGCCTTCCCTTTCCCGTTATCCAATTGTCCTTCCATATAAACCACCCCATCATTAGCATAACAAGTGTAATTTTCAGGTCGGTCGATAGCAACATCAAAATCCAGCATTCCTTTCCGGTCGGCAGTCAACTTCATGATCATCACATCTTCTGTCTGGGAAACGAAATATTCCCGCCGGTATTTCACCTTACCTTTCCGGAAACAGGTCCAAGCCAAAGCTTTGTCCAAAGATAATCCTCTCTCATAAGCGGAATAACCGACATCGCTACTATCCGGGAAATGATATTGTAAATGCAGATTACCTAACAATTGAAAAGCGCCGTAAGGAGCGTTCGCCCCCTGTCCGAAAGCCGATCCTTGTCCTCCGCAAGCAAAGTGTTTATACATCAGTTCCTGGGCCTCATCGTTTTTTCCTTCCAATAACAGCCGGCGAATCTCAGGCAGATACTTCAAAGCTTCGGGATTACGAGTATCCTGAAAACTACCGGACCACATCGTAATATCGTTCAGGACGATAGTCTCCTGAACGACTCCCCCATCGGGCATCATCCCCAAACGTCCGTTTCCCAAAGGCAAAGTTTCCTCCCACCGCTCAGCCGGACGGGTATACCACAATTTAAGATCCGGTCGGGGCTGACAAGAACATACCGGGTAGATAAATCCCAACCAGACCGCCCATTGTACGAAAGTCATGTGTTTCATCTGTTCTGATTTAGCCGTTCCTAAGAATAGACAAATATATTTAATAAACGGTATTTATGTACATGTTTACATTAAATGTAGAATTATTTTGGTCCTTGTTCGTCTTCGGTATTCGTGTTCGGGGACCCGGTCGCTTCTGTCGGTCATCTAGCTTTTTCTTTCACTGACCGGCGGAACTCCTCACTTCGTTCGTCAGACACCACCGGTCGGGCGTTCAGAAAAAGCAAGACGACACTCGCCAGAGCTCCAATGGTCCCCGAACACGAACACCTCCGACTGACGTTATCACTGCATGGCAAGCTAAACCAGACCTGAAAACCATAAATTTCAACGAAAAAAGATTTTCCGATAAAGTAACCCAATTATCCATAATCCAATTCTTCCTTTGCCAAGTCGTGTTAACGTGAGATGGAGGGTTTTATGCCGGAAGACCATTGGAGCGGGAACGAGTGTCCGGTTAGGTTTTCCGAACGCCCGACCGGTGATGCCTGACGAGCTTGCGAGGAGTTCCGCCGATTGAAGGAAAGCCTTAGCGGACCGTTCCAGGCGAACCGGTCTGACGGCACAAAACCCGGAAGCGGAATAGAAAGAAAAATAAACCTACGTTTTAATATAAATATGTATATAACGGCCTCATAAAAAAAGCTATCCGAATCAGCTGATTTCGGATAGCTTTTGGGGAGGTCAATTCTATTCTCAAAAACGATAGGCCAAACCCAAAGAAGCAGAAACGGCATTCGATTCGTATTTCCCGGAAAACTTACCGCCGGGACTATATTTGTCCGGGTAAGAGCCATGCCGGCTGACTCCCTGTATATACAAAAAGGCAAAATCGATCTGCAAATTCCGGTAAGGTTCGAAAGAACACCCTGTCGAAATACCGATTTTTCCCATACCGGGAGTTTCCGGATTGTAATTATTTTTCCGGATCGGACTTTGATCATAGTATAATCCCAAACGAACATCCAACCGGTCTGTCGCCATATACTGGGCCCCGATCCGGTAGATCATCGTATTTTTATAATTTTTCTCTGCTTTTATATCCTCGATTTTCAATACTTTCTCATTGAAAACAACATTTAATGAATCGTAAGCACTCCAACCGACAAACTGCAAATCCAAAGCCAGTTCCCAACGATCGGTCGGCCGGTAACTAACCCCGAAAGTCGTATTCGAAGGCAAAGGCAACTGAGCATGAAAAGTTCCCTTATCCAAAGGAGGTATTTGTCCTGTTGCATCCAGCAGATCTTTTATCTTCTCACTGGCATAATCCAATTCGGCCGTTCCTTCTTTTACTTTCATCCGGACCCGGGAACGATAAGAAAGACCTAAAGTCACTTTATCGCAAACATCATACATCACACCGATATGATAGCCCAGTTTCACTTTCGACTTTCCATCCAAAGTGGCAGACACGGGTACAACATCCTGATAATCGGCACCCAGAATCGGCACCAAAGCTCCGACAGGCAATAAAGCTCTGGAAAGATTTACATTTCCCATAGCGATCTGTAAACCGACTCCAACACTCAGATTATCCAGAATTTTATACGAAAGAGTGGGCTGTATGATATATGATTTCAAGGTGATATCCTGAATCAGATGAGCTCCTTTCCAGGCTTGGGGCCATTTTAAAGAATTTCCATAAGGAGTAGTCAAAGAAATTCCGGCTGCCAGGTTATCATAAATCCGATATCCGACATAGGCATATACAGGTGTCCCTACCGAATTATCTGTCTTTGCAGAATAATCTCCGTTTTTGTACCTGGCATTTGAAAAAATACCGGATATCCCCACCGACATATCCATATGCCCATTGAGATACACCAAGCCTGCCGGATTGAAATGCATACTTTCGGCTCCTAATTTCATACCTGTCCCGACATGTCCCATTCCCGTCTGCTTTGTACTCAAAACGTTTACCTGATATCCTTCGGCAAATGCGGACGATAAGGTAACACTGGCCAGTAAGGATAAGAATAATTTCTTCATAAAAATTAATTTTCGTTCATAAAAGGTTGTCCTGTAACACATTGCAAACAACCATCAAAATTTCAGAACGGCAAAAATAAATACTTTCTTTCCCGTTTGTTTCTACTTTACGGTATGTACCCCATATAAAGTTACAGGAATTCCGGGACAAAAGGTCCGTCCCAAAATCCCAAAAAAGTTGTATTTTTACACAGAATTTAAACGATCGGAAATGTTGGAATTTGAATTGACAGAAGATTATATCGAGCTGATCAAGCTGCTGAAAGTATTACAAATTGCCGAAAACGGGGCAATGGCAAAAACATTGGTGGAAAATGGAGAAGTGGTTCGTAATGGCGAACCGGAAAGCCGGAAACGGGCCAAAATCCGAAAAGGCGAGGTAATCAAAGTACTGGGCCAGACGATCAAAGTCATCTGATCCGGCGTCAATACATTTCAAGCATTCCTTTTATCGCTTCCAGATAATATTCTTTCCATCCCCCGGTGATCTCTTCGTACACATCTTCGGGGATATGGGTATGAGTCAAACCGACCAAAGTCCTGGCTCCCTCTTTTTTCAGGGTAATGCGGACGATAGATTGTTTTTCCTGCTCACCGAAAAACCATTCCTGTACCAACAGCTTACCGGGAACAACTTCCAGGTTAACACCTGTAATATCCCCTTCCCAAAGTGAAAACACATAACCTTCTTCAGCTTTCATATCAGCGGGATAGCCACTCCACAATTCAATCTGAAAAGGATTGGTCAATGCAGCGAAAACCTCTTCGGGATCGGCAGTGATCTCCATCTTGTATTCGAAATCCATATTTTTATTATTTGCTGACAAAGATATATCTTCTTATGTCAATTCCAGCTTCTCTTCCCCTCTTTTTCCACGCCTATCTGAATAACTTTCTGAAAATCTGAAGGGCACATTCCAAAGATTCGGCAACGGGTAAGTTCAATTCTGCCAGCAATTTATTGGCCGCAGACAAGATATCTATTTTCGAATAACAACTTTCATGCACAAAATTCAGATATTTCAACACACGGAAAGCATTGAAATTATCGAAAAACCGTTTCATAAATTGCTCTACAGAAGCACAGTTTGCATTGATCTCCGCCAAGACTGCAATTCCATTCATTTGGGATAAAAAAAGCCGGATATCCTTCGTCTGCTGTTGAAAATAGCCCGAAACACCAGCTTCATCCACTTTATAAAGGGTAGAAATTCCCTGAAAAAAACATTTTAAATCCCGAAAAGCCTGTGGGTGATATACCCGAAAATGTCCGGACTCCTGAACGATCTGCCGGACCGCCTGCCCGGTTCCAAAAGGGGTACGCCCCGAGAATCGCGGAGAAGGATATACCTGCGTCGACTGTAAGGTTGCATATCTACCGGTAGCGATCAATTTCTGCAAAAAATAAAAATCCTCTCCAGCCTGTCTTTTATTCATTCCTCCCTGAGCCACATAATCCAACGTCCTTACAGCAAAAGCCGATCCTATACAATGGTAGGCATGGGGATGACCGGTATACTCCAATGCCAAACGATAATACCTCAGATACAATTCGTATTTCATTATCGCCTCACGGGCCTGAACTGTCATATCGGCTTCTTCGAGACGGTGAGCATAAGCAATAGAAACGCCGGCCACAGATTTTTCCTGAAAATAACGGACCACCTCCTCCAAATAATTCGGTTCGACCCAGGTGTCAGCATCCAAAGAAAGAATAGGAGCATCGATTCGCCCGTTTCGGTAAAAAAAGGCAGCCGATAAATCCATAGCTATTTTCCGGGCCAATCCCACTCCGGCATATTTTGCAGGTAAATCGAATGCTTCGACCACTTCGAAGCGAAGCCGGTCGGTCTGCCTATCCCGAACATATCGTTTCAAAGTGTCAGACAACCCGATATTCCGGGTCTTTATTTCCTGCGGGCAAACTTCACTATGGTTCACTACAATCAAAACACCCGCCTTGATATTCATCACCGAACAACAGCAAAGTGAATCCAGGGTAGCAAAAATATCCGGATCGTTGAAAACGGGGATAATAACAATCACAGCAGTATCTGCCTCAAAAGAAAGCTGACGAGAGACCGGATTCCGACTGAAATAACGTTCAAATACCTTCATAAGCATAAACTGCTCCGATGGTTAACCCTTACCTATAAAAAAAGGCTGATCACTCAGCCTTTTCAAAAATCTTCTGTCATTTTATTTCTGACTATCGCCCTTTTTGTAATTGGCATTCAAGCGATCGACAATCTCTTTCGTGATATCGAAACCATCCTCGGCATATAAAACATTTCCACCCAACTGAGTACTCAATACAATACTGAATCCTTTCTCTTTGTTGTACTCTTTCAAGAAATTAGTGATTTCGTCAAAAAGCTGTTTGTTCAGTTCGCTCTGCTCTCTGGAAGCTTTATCCATCATCTCCTGTTGTAAGCGGCGGAAATTTTCTTGTTTCACCAACAATTGATCTCTGGCTTCTATCGCCCGGGCTTCGGAAATAAAACCGTTATTTTGCAATTTCCGTTGGAATTCGGTTCCTTCCTGATCGATTGCTTTCGCTTTTATATTCAATTCTGTCCTGCGATCTTCCTGTTTTTTCAGAAAAGCCTCGTTCAATTCGACTGCCAGCTGATAATTATTCAAAAGTGTATCCGTGTTGATATATACAATTTTTGTTGCATCGGCAGTACCGGCAACTTTACTGGTCATTGCAGTTTCCGGTGACTTATGGCCAGAAAAGTACAATACATAAAGTACAATCACTGCAACGAACAACACAACATTCAATACAATGGACAAATTCTTCATAAAATCATAACTTTATTAATACTAAATACTTGCCTATCTTTATTTTTCTCCGGTTAGCCCAACAAGGAAAAATTACAGACACAATAGCACTACAAAGATATATTTATCTTGAATCAATTATCTTGCTTTTCCTTTTTTTTCAAATAATAAATCTTCTTTAACAGATCGATTTCATTAGGATTGAGCCATTCTTTCTGATTTTTTACCCGCCGTCTCATTCGGAGCATTTTATAGGCATCGACCGACTGTGTACCGACTCCGATACCGACATCGACATGCCCTTTCATCTCGACACTCCGGGCATATTCGTTGAGCATCATCCGTTGATTCATATCGGCATCCATATAGTCTACAGGCGCATAAGCCTGCTTCAATATGCCGGTCATATTATTACGGGCATTGATCAGATTTTGTCTTTGCACCTCTCCCCACCGGCGTAAAATCAAAGCTTCTGATAATTGTAAGGTATCGGGAGACAGAAAAACCCCCATCATGTACCGATCTTCGAGCAAAGTATCGGGCATGACAACAGTACAAGGTTTATAGCCGACAAAAGTAAAGCGGACGGTATCTTTACGACCGATTTTCAACACAAAGCATCCCATTTGATCGGAAATAGTTGCTTTACCTTCACCATAACGACAAGTCACATTAGGAAGTGTCTGTGAATCCTGAGTGTCGAAGACTACTCCGGAAAATACAACACTATCCGAAACGACGACCCTCTGTGCACAAACAATTGGAGAAAGAAAAATAAAGAATAAAACGATAAAATTAATTTTTACCATGTTCCTTAGCAATCTCGGTATGCTGTAAAATATTCAAGAGTAGTTCCCGAGCCCGGAACAATTGAGCTTTCACCGTCCCCAGAGGAATAGCCAGGGTATCGGCGATTTCTTCATATGAAAATTCGTCGAAATAGCGTAATTCGATTAACCGGCGATATCTTCCTTTCAAAAGAGCGACCTTTTCCCGCATAAAATCGGCACGTTGCTGACGAATCGCTTCTTCATCCGGCGTTCTGACATCAGCCGGAATACTATTGATATACCCTCTGTCTTCAGGATTGATATCGTCGACATCCAAAGACACAGTCTGCGCCTTTCTTTTCCGGATAAAATCGATCGTATTATTCGAAGCAATCTTAAACAGCCAGGTACTGAAAGCAAATTGTGGAGAGTAATAGTTCAAACTGGCAAATGCCTTCTCGAAGGCCTCGAACATCAAGTCTTCGGCATCAGTCCGATTGTTTACCATTTTAAGGATCATAAAATATACAGAATCCTTGTAACGCTTAAAAAGTTCCCCATAAGCTTTCTCGTCTCCGGCAATTGCGTTACGAACTATCTTATAGTCGTATAAAGCTTTTTCAGATAAGTTGTTAGTTATCTCCATTTCTTTGCAGTAAATATTGAATAAAAATTATAATACCATTGAAATATAAAACCCAAGGTATTTACAGTGAACGAAGTTAAGAATAATTTCCTTTGCCCCAGATGTTTTAATACCACATTTATTACTATAAAATCTATTAAAAATGTTAATATTATAATTCCGGCACTGTATTCACGTAATGTTCCTTGTATAATAAAATAAAATGCCGACAAATAAACGATACTTTCAACGATAAAGTCGACATCGCTACTCAAACGCACAGCCAATGGCCACCGACGTTTCGTAGCATAATAATAAGAATAATCATCTTTCCAGGCTTTTTTCCGCTCGTCACAGATCACCACCCGGGTATCGGGGTCTTTCACCACTTTGACCGTCCCCTTTTTAGCCATATCTTTTACGATTTCTGTATCATAACCGATATATTCCTGGGTATTACCGGTAAATCCTCTTTTCTCCAGATAGTATTTTTTCCGGTATCCCATATTATTACCATTTCCGACCACCTGTAGTCCCCGTCTATTCAGCACCATCGTCTTCCAGAACCACAAGAATCGGAAATAACACCTGAATTTTCCTCCCGCACCGTCTACCGGATAATTGGAGTATCCGATCACGACCGCCGTATCGGGCGTAAAATAAGAAGCCATCGCATGCAGCCATCGCCCGGATCCGGGCTTACAATTAATTTCAGAAAAAAGCAACACATCATATTGTGCCGCGAGGACACCTATATTAATAGCAATCTTCTTCGTACGCCGGAATTTCGTTTCAGGAAAAATCCGGGTAGTCTTCAAATGCGGGTATTTCTGTTGCAAATCGGATAAAACATCCTGCGTCTCATCCTCGGAACATTCGTCTACGACAATCACTTCATATTTCGGATATTCTTGGGTCAGAAATGCTTCAAGATTCTGTTTCAATAGCTCGGCCTTATTCGAACAGGTAATAATTACCGAAACTCCTTCCTCGGGTTCTACAGTTGCCGGTCTTTTTTTAGTGGTAAGTACCGTACTGCGTAAAATGATCATAATCAAATGGGCAAAAAAAAGGAGGATCAACAACAGGAATAACCAACCATTATAGCCTAATCCTACCCAAAAATCAACAAAATTATTCATTTCAAATTAAAAAATCATAAACCTCTATAAAGCCATAAAGCGCTTTATTACATCCTTTTCTAAATACATTCAAAAAAAATCACACAAATATAGTCACTTATTGACGATTTATTTTGCTATTCAGAATATATTTTATCACTTTTAGTGTGAATTTACTA
This sequence comes from Odoribacter splanchnicus DSM 20712, assembly GCF_000190535.1. Taxonomy (GTDB): domain Bacteria; phylum Bacteroidota; class Bacteroidia; order Bacteroidales; family Marinifilaceae; genus Odoribacter; species Odoribacter splanchnicus. Next base: position 3,864,230 of record NC_015160.1, on the reverse strand, counting down.
ACATTAATTTCAATTACTATGAATCAGAAAGCAAAAGGAATTATCGGTATTTTAACCGGAGGAGGAGATGTACCAGGATTGAATCCCGCCATCAGAGCAGTCACCATACGTGCCTTACGAGAAGGGTATAAAGTGATCGGAATCCGGCGGGGCTGGAAGGGTTTGGTCGATGTCATCCGGGACAAAAAAGTAGATAATTCATGTAATTATTTCGAGTTGACCGAAGAAATCGTAAATAAAGCAGGACGAACAGGAGGTACTTTTTTACATTCATCCCGGACACGTGCTTCGCATGTCCCCCAATCAGCCGTTCCCGAACATCTGAAGGACAAATACAATGCAGAAATAAACGATTTAACCCCTGAAGTCCTGAAGAATCTGGAATTTATCGGCATCGACTACCTCATCCCAATCGGAGGAGACGACACCTTAAGCTATGCCGTACGCCTGAGTCAGGAAGGAGTAAAAGTAGTAGCGATCCCGAAAACGATGGATAACGATGTACCGGGTACGGACTATTGTATCGGTTTCAGTACCTGTATCACCCGGACGATCGAGCTGACCCATGACTTGCGAACTTGCGCCGGTTCACACGAACGGCTGCTGGTACTGGAAGTCTTCGGACGCTATGCCGGTTTCTCAGCCATGTTACCGACACTGGCAGGAGCAGCAAACCGCTGTGTGATTCCCGAATACCAATTCGATATCGAACGGTTAGCGGAATTATTATGCCAGGACCGGTATACCAATCCGAGCAAGTATTCAGTGGTACTGGTATCCGAGGGAGCTAGTTACAGCGGCGGCCAGATGATGTTCCAAAGTGATGAAGCGGACATGTTCGGTCATAAGAAATTAGGAGGAATTGGAGATTATGTTTCCAACGAGCTTAAAAATCTTTCTCCGAAGTTCAATAAAGGGGAAACCATCAATGTCATCAATCAAAAACTTGGTTATCTGGTACGTTGTGGAAATCCGGATGCGATGGACTCTATCGTGCCTATGGCTTATGGTAATCTTGCACTCGATTTAATCTCTAAAGGAATGCACGGGCGTTTAGTCATTTTAAGAAACGGACGTTATGATAATGCACCTATAGATATTGTCACCAGTAGTAAAAAATTGGTCGATATCAATAAATTCTATAATACCGATCGTCTGCGTCCTCAATACAATAGCTTCGAATTTATGCCGCAAATGATTCTTTAAAAGCTAAAGGCTAGAGGCTAAAGGCTAAGAACGATTAAACGCTTATAGCTTTTAGCCTTTCGCTTATAGCTTTAAATTACTTAGTTTTTTTAGGGGTCGGTGCCTTTTGTTTCATAGCGGCAGAATCGGGAGCGATGCTATCCACTGCAATAACGACAGTCTCTGACTCGATAACGGTTACTGAATCAGCGGGTTGCTCTGTTGCCTGAACTTTCGCCTGTTCCTTTTTCTTCTGAGAATTTCCGCAAGCGGCCATAAACAATACTACTGCAACCATTGTAGTAAAGACCCAAGCTGTAGAACCTTTTGTTTTCATTTCCTGTTTTTATTTAGTATTACAGAAAGATTTTACGCAATCCTGAACAAAAAGTTTTATTACAGGTCGCCGGACATACGGTTCCGGATGATTTTTTCGAAAAAATAAGGGTAAATCCGATATCCGAAAGGCTCACACCCTTCGAACAAAAGTATTCTCCGAAGACCAGAAAATAAATAAATCTCATGTACTGATTTTAAATTACACAAAAATTTGTCACGACTAATTGTATTTCTCTTTGCAAATTGTGTACCTAAAACAACTATCTTTGTCCTATAAGATTATCGGATAGCACACAGAACTAATTTATTTACAATCGATTGAATATCTACAACACTATAAAAATAAGTTTATGAACATACATCTTATTGCTATCGGGGGAAGCGCAATGCATAACCTGGCGTTAGAACTTCATAAAAAAGGATATCAGGTGACCGGTTCGGATGACGAGATTTTCGAACCCTCGAAATCCAGATTAGAAGCAGCAGGCCTGTTACCGGAAAAGTGGGGTTGGTACCCGGAACGCATCACCTCCCGTTTAGATGCCGTCATTTTGGGTATGCATGCCCGGGAAGATAATCCGGAACTACAAAAAGCACAGGAACTTGGAATTCCGATTTACAGCTATCCGGAGTATCTGTACGAGCAAACCAAAAACAAATTACGGGTCATCGTCGGCGGAAGTCATGGAAAAACGACCACAACTTCGATGATCATGCATGTTTTGAAAACATGCGGAATAGAATTCGATTATATGGCCGGAGCTTTATTGGAAGGCTTCGATACCATGGTTCACCTGAGCGACCGAAGTAAAATCGCTGTTTTCGAAGGAGACGAATATCTTTCTTCTCCCATCGACAGACGCCCCAAATTCCACCATTATCACCCCGATATCGCTATCCTCACCGGCATAGCCTGGGATCATATGAACGTTTTCCCTACTTTTGAAAACTATGTAGAACAATTCGCTCTTTTCACCCAACAGATCACTCCGAACGGTAAACTCATCTATTACGAAAATGATGAAAATTTACGACAGATCGCCTCTCGGGTACCTGCTTCTGTACAAGCGATCCCATATACAAGTTTTCCTCATTATACCGAAGAAGGAACCACTTATTTAGCAGGTAGCTTACCGACCCCTATTCAGGTATTCGGAGAACATAATCTGCAAAACATTTCAGCCGCCTATCTGGCTTGTAAAGAATTGGGCATCGACGAAACCGCTTTTTTAAAAGCCATCGCTACTTATAAGGGAGCAGCCAAACGCCTGCAAAAAATAGCCGAACAAAACGATACAGTCGTATTCCTCGATTTCGCCCATTCGCCATCAAAATTACAAGCGACCATAAAGGCTGTACGGGAACAATATCCCCGACACAAGTTAATCGCTTGTATGGAATTACACACTTTCAGCAGCCTGAATGCAGCTTTCCTTCCACAATATCGTCATACCATGGACCTGGCAGACGAAGCTATCGTATTTTTTAATCCGGAAGTCGTAAAGCACAAACGCTTACCTGAGATCAGTTCCGAAGATGTCAGAAAAGGTTTCGACGATACGCAATTGAAAGTATTCACGGATAACCGGCAATTACTAGAAGAGCTAACACAAAAGAATTACGAAAATAGTGTATTGCTCATTATGACTTCGGGCAATTTTTCAGGCATCGATATAAAAGAATTAGCCACGCAACTCATTCATAAATAAAATATAGCCGGGAAAAATTCCCGGCTATCTCACCAAGCTTCTCCTCTCTCCGAACAAGAACATATTCGTATATTATCTCAAACAAATTATACGAAACAACTATTATCAATCCATTTTGTGACGTAATTTCAAAATTTAATTATAACTTATAAACGAAGGCTAAGGCAAATGTAAATAATTTTCAAAAGAAACACAAGAAACGGTCTTTACAAGTAAACATTTTTATATTGCGTCAACCATGGATATGTCAATAAATCAAAGGCTTGCTAATTTTCTCTATGAGAAAAAAATTTCACAAGAAGAATTACGAATTAAACTTGGTCTGAAGACACGTCAACAAGTGAGTAACTGGTTAAATTGCCGGGATCACATACCAGACAAGCATCTGATGGGAATTATCCGTCTATTCCCGGAACTAAATGCCAATTGGCTCATCCGTGAAATAGGAAGTCCGCTTATAGACCAAAAATCTCTCCGGCAAATCAATCGGAACGAATTCGGTTTCTGCGAGGAATGTTTGGAAAAAGACAAAGAAATAGAAACCCTGAAAACCCTACTACTCAAGAAAGAAGAAGAAATCGAGAAAAAAGAAAAAGAGATGCGAGAATCTTGCCGGGAATTAGGGAAAATGGAAGAACGTCTATCCCAATTCGAAAAAGTATTAGCACAAAAAGAATGTACCCATTAGAATAAAAATCCATTATTATTTGGAATTTAAAAAAAATCATTTCTATATTTGTTGCATCAAAAGAGAATAGAAGAGATGACAAAACAAAATCACATGACTCAGAATTGGTGGTGGCGCCGGTTGAACTTCGTAATAAACGATGAGGTAATGTGATTCTATTGTATAAAAGAACTGAAACGCCTGATGTTTATTACGAACATCAGGCGTTTTTCTTTTGCTTAATCATTAAAATCAGATAAACACACTAAAACGCAAACAACATGAAAGGAGACAAGAAAATTACCCTGACAGAAAAAGAATTACCGACCCACTGGTACAACATCGTGGCGGATATGACCAACAAACCGTTACCTCCTCTGAACCCTGTAACCAAACAAGCAGCCAGTAAAGAGGACTTTTTGCCTATTTTTGCCGAAGAGTTAGTCAATCAGGAATTTTCGCAAGAACGTTTTATCGAAATTCCTGAACAGGTACAAGATTTGTACAAAATCTGGCGTCCGACTCCGCTAGTCAGAGCTTATGGACTGGAAAAAGCCCTGGATACTCCGGCCAGGATTTATTTCAAAAACGAAAGTACCAGTATGGCAGGATCACATAAACCCAACACCGCCATCCCACAGGCTTATTATAACTATAAACAAGGCATCAAACGCCTGACCACCGAAACAGGCGGAGGGCAATGGGGATCTGCCCTGAGCTTCGCAGCCCGTTACTTCGGAATAGATTTAAAAGTATTCATGGTGAAGGTCAGCTATAATCAAAAACCTTACCGTAAACTGATGATGAACACCTGGGGAGCCGACGTCATTCCTTCGCCGAGCGAACTGACGGAAGCCGGAAGAAAAATCCTGAGCGAACATCCCAATTCTTCGGGTAGTTTAGGTATCGCAGTATCGGAGGCTGTTGAAATGGCAGCCAAAGATCCCCAAACCAACTATACCATCGGTAGTGTATTGAACCATGTATTGATGCACCAAACCGTCATCGGAGAAGAAGCTATTCTTCAAATGGAAAAGGCAGGAGCGGAACCCGATGTGGTGATCGGTTGTTTTGGCGGTGGCTCGAACTTCGCCGGTATCGGCTTTCCTTATTTACGCAAAAAACTAACCGAAGGGAAACAGATCCGGGTCGTTGCGGTAGAACCTCAATCCTGTCCGAAACTAACCCGGGGAACCTTCCAATATGATTTCGGCGATACCGTAGGGCTGACTCCTCTCATTCCCATGTATACCTTAGGCCATAATTTCGAACCGGCCAATATTCATGCCGGAGGACTTCGCTACCATGGAGCAGGAGCGATCGTCAGCCAATTATTAAAAGACCGGTTGATCGAAGCTGTAGATATGCCTCAGCTAGAAACTTTTGAAGCCGGAGTACTATTCGCCCGTACCGAAGGGATTATCCCTGCACCCGAATCGACCCACGCCATCGCCCAGGCGATCCGGGAAGCCCAAAAGGCCAAAGAAGAAGGAAAAGAAAAGACGATCTTATTCAATCTTTCGGGTCACGGTATGATCGATCTGTATGCCTACGAACAATACTTCGCCGGTAACCTGCAAAATTATACCATCCCCGACAGTGAAATAACCTGCTCACTGAAAGATTTGGAGAAAATTATTTAAAAGCTAAAAGGCTATAAGCTAAAAGCGATAGGCTAAACCCACTCGCTTTTAGCTTTTAGCCTTTAGCTTTTTGCCTTTAGCTTTTTGCCTTTAGCTTTTTGCTTATAGCTTATAGCTTTCCCGCCTTTCAGTTTTCCTTACAATAGCGCTTGATAACATTATAGGCGCTCACGATACCCAACTCACCGGCTTTACTCAAATCGGCATTTGCCAAAGCTTTTTGGCCGGTATAGATATACAATAGTCCCCGGTTGAAATAGGCTTCGGCAATATCCTTATCGAGTCTCAATACCTGATTAAAAGTTTCGATAGCCCTCTCGATCTCGCCATTTTTGGCATATACATTGGCCATATTGAATAAGGCAAAAACAAAATCAGGGTCTATCCGGAGACATTCATTATACCCTTCTATGACCTGAGAATAATCTATCTTGCGTTGCATTTGCTGTTGTTCACCGACAATACGGGGAATCTTATCATCCACAGATTCGATATAATCGAACATCAACATTCTGGCATTAGCTAAATTAAACAGTGCCAAAAGATTATCGGGTTCTTTCTCCAATATCGCCGACAAGTCTTCGATGGCTTTGGCATACTCCTTTTGATTGAGATAAATACTTCCCCGGATCAAATAAGCATCCGCATCCCCTGTCTGCATTATCCGCCCGGTCAGCTCTTCGACATAAGATTCTGCAAAATCGGCCGGATATACCAAATCTTTATTACATAGCGTAATAGCCGGATTATAATTATGTGCCTGATTATAATCCATAATATGCCGGTTATAATATTGTACTTTACCACTTCTCAAGGAATCCAGGCTCAGGTATTGCACATAAAACACATCCTGCAATTCGATGATCACTTTCTTATCCTGCACCCGTCCGTTGATCACATCCCGCACTTCGTCATGCCGGGCATTGATATCGATCAACTTCTGGAAATTGGCCGTAGTATCTACCAAAGCATTCTTATCTCCTTCTTTCATCCGCTTATAGCGATCCATGATCTGCATCGCCAAATAATGATCCTTATCGGCAGCCTCGAAATCCTTTAACTCCTGATTAACGGCCGCCCGTGCCAGATAAGCTTTCACAAAATCCGGATACAAATGAATACTCTCAGTGAAATCATCGTAAGCCCCATACCAATCCCGGATATCCATTTTCAGCAATCCCCGGTTGAAATAAATCAGGATATTATCGGGATTCATTTCCACCACTTTATCCAAATCCCGGATAGCCGCATTTTTCTCGCCTACCTCTGCCCGCAACATAGCCCGGTTGTAATAAGCATAAATATAATTGCTATCGATCCGGATCACTTCACTATAATCGTTCAATACTTCCGGATATTTCTTCATTTCATACCAAACCATCGCCCGGCTCATCAATATACGCTTATTCTCGGGATTAGCTTTTAAAGCCCGGTTAAAATCTTCGATGGCATTGTGATACTCTTTATGCTGAAACCACAAATATCCTCTCAAACCGAAAGCATCGTCCGAAAACATATTCAACCGGATAGCAGAACTACAATCGGCCATCGCTCCCTCCCAATCGTCCAGTTTTTCCCGGACCACAGCCCGGTTTAAATAAGCGGCTACCAGTTTACTATCGATCATCAACGCTTTCGAGTAGTCTTTTTCAGCAGCCTTAAAATCCCCCATTTCAGCTTCGGTAATCCCCCGGTTGGCATACACATAAGCATCCCTGGGCTCTAAAGCGATCGCCTGGGCATAGTCGGCCATCGCCTCCTCATATTTACGTAAGTTATGCCAAGCCACTCCACGATACATATAAGCATGAAAATAATTGGGATTCAACTCGATAGCCTTCGAATAATCCTGTATCGCCCCTTCATAATCATCCAGATTCAATTTGGCCAGCCCCCGAAAGAAATAAGGTTCCGACAAATAGGGCTTCACCCGAATAATGTTATTAAAGTTATCTATAGCAGAAATATAATCATCGAAATAAATAGCATTTTGCCCCATCCGGAGGATGTTATTGGTATTCCACTGAGCATACCCCCCCCAAGAACACAGGAACAAAAAAGCAAATAAAATAAACGTTCTCCTCATTTTTCTCTAAAGTTTATGCGCTAAAGATAAATAAAAAAGATATCGGATACAAATAAAGCCCAAATGGATCGTTGGTATAACATAACTTCAAAAACAGACGGATCAAAAAAGATGGAGCCCAAGAAGAGCCCCATCTTTATATCATTCCGCTTTTAAAATCCGAATCGATCCGGCAACGTACTATTCACGAGGTGCATAGTCGTTATCATCGTCTTCGTCGATTCCAGGAGTAAATTTCCAGGTATCGACATCTATCGGAGCATTCATTGTCGATCCTCCGGTAGTCACATACCCGTAATCATTAAAGGTAAATCCTACGGCATAAGCACGTCTGTTCATCGCAGCAGGCAATTCGGTCACTTCATCCCAACGGTCAGTATCGATATTATATTCCCAGCAAGTACCCGGATAACTTCCGTTACCTGTAGCCACATATCCTTTCAATACACCTCCATCTCTTGAAGACACAAAAGCAACGGCATATGCGCGGGGAATCTGATTATAATCATTGTCGAAACCACGTCCGTCCTGATCAACTAAAGGCTCTTTATCATCCCAGGTCGTACCGTCGAAGGTATATACATCCCGGCGGAAATTGGATCCGGAAGAAGAAGCAGCACCAAGACATACCACAGCTTTGTCTTTGATCACAAAAGCAACGGCACCACAACGCGGTTCGCCACGGAACTCAACGTTACTCCAGGCAGCATCTCCTGATTTTGAAGGATCGAAACAATACATATCGTTCACCACCATTCCACCGCTAACCAGTCCGGTCCCGACATAACCTTTACCATTTAAAGAAAAGGCTATACCGTCTCTACGTCCACCATCCTTACGATCCGCAGGCTTCGGTAATTTAATGACTGTAGTAGTATCCCAACTGACCCCATCGAAAGTATAAAAATTGTCATAATACGTTTCTTTACCCAAATATTCACGGTATCCGGTTCCGACATAAGCCACCTGATGACCTTCTTCACCGACGACGAATGCCACAGCACCGGCACGTCCAACAGTAGGAAAACTGGCGACAGAGACCCACGATTTACCGTTAAACTTCCAGAAATCCGTCAAATATTTATCCTTTTCTTCAACATTTTCATTTCTACCAAGACCGACATAAACTTCACCGTTCAAGGTAAAAGTCACAGCGCCTGTTCTGGGTTTTCCACTAAACGAATAACCCCGGGACCAGTCTCCCCACGTATCGTCATTTGAATGACAAGCAACAAAAAATAACCCCAGCATTATCAGGCATAAAAAATTTACTTTTTTCATAAATTACTTTTTTATCTGATTCAAATTTATAATTCTATATTACACTTCAAAAATCATCCGGCAAAACTAAACATTTTTTGCATATAATTCCACTCAAATCACGAGATAATCTTTCGAATCGATAAAGATTTCAGTTTTTTAACACACTTCCGCAAACATTCCCGGGTGGTGTGTACGAATGATAAAGAATATTTTCATTCGTTAAGCATTGAGCGAATTGCAATAAAATAACAGAGCTCATGCCATATTTTTAGAAAATAGTTTTACCTTCGCGTCGTAAATAATAAAAAATCCTATTATATGCGATTGATATTTTTTCTACTTATAGCTACGTTAGGACTATATTCCTGTAATAATGACCTAACTACCATAGGTCAGGATTTGATTAATAATGGAAATCATATTGAAGTACAAACCACCTTGCTGAAAGAAACAGGTACGATAAAAATAGACTCCTTTATCACCTCCAGCGGAAGATACGGTTCGGCTATTACGGAAATGTTCATGGGCCGCTATAAAGATCAATATAGTGGTGTCACGACGGCATCCCCCTGTTTTCAGATCGTTCCGGTTTCCCAACCGTCTATCAATTTCCGGTATTTGCTGGATTCGGTCACCTTCCATTTCAAAGTAGGGAAAAATATTTGGGGAGATACGACAGAAACAGCTACTCCTCAAACACTTTCACTTTATCGTTTGGCCCGCTTGCCGGAATTCAGGACAGACCAAAACGACTACTTTTATAACCGGGATTCTATTCCATGGGGAGATAAACTGGCAACAGTCAGTTTTATTCCCAAAAGGATGATTATGAATCAGGTATATTTCAAACTCGAGAAGGATACGCTGACCGAAAGAATGTTTGCTATGATGCAAAACGACGATCCTATTTTCAGGCCGAACAGCAATAGTGAGATCAGCTATTATAAATTTATCAATTACTTTAAAGGTCTGGCTATTCAAAGTGGAAAAGACAATAATTGTTTGTTAAGCCTGGAAATGATCCCGGACAGCCTGTATATGCGGTTTCATTATCATAATGCAGACCAAAAGTATACTTACGATTTGAAGCTATTGAGTCAGAGAAATGAATACCAATATTTTAATGTAAAAAATATACCTTCGGAAAAGTATGGTTTCGAAGCTTTGACCGAACAGACAAAAGAAGTGAAATTTACAGAACATGACATGGCTATCGTTCAAGGGCTTAGTGGATATATGGTAAAAATGGTCCTTCCGGAGCCCGATGTTCAATCGACTTATAAAACCGTGGTAAAAGCTGAAATTGAAATAAAACCCCGGGTATGGGCTTCGCCGGAAGTTGCTTATCCATCGACGATCAGTGTTTATTATACGAACAAGATTAATGAAATAAAAGGTGTGGCTTATAACAGTACCAATAATCCTATTACCGGAAGATATGTAAAGACTGAAAACAATGAAGAAGACAGGTATATTTTCGACATTACCGATTATTACCAAACAATTTCCCGGTATTCCGACTCCAAGGATGTCAGACAGCTGTTATTGACCATACCTAATTTAACTTCTTCTTTTAATCGTATGATTATAAAAGACGTGCCTGTATTGAGGGTATATTATGCAAGTTATAAAGACTAACCAAGAATCATTCTCCGATATCGAACAATTATGAAAAGAATATTCCTTATAACGTTTTTGTCTATATTCATTTTTAAGGTGTACGGACAGGATAACATCGGAACCCCATACTCTGTATATGGAATCGGTTTACAGACAGAAAATGCCGGTCCTTACAACGCTATGGGTGGAGTTGCGGCAGCTATGCGCGACAACGGCAATATCAATTATCTGAATCCGGCATCTTATACGGCCCTGGATACGGCTCGTCTTTATTTTCAATTCGGCGTTACGGGCGAGTATGCCCATTTGTCTACCTACAAAGAAAATGCAAGTTACCGGGTGGCACAAAACACGGCATTCAACATAGCGTTCCGTCTCCATAAAAACATGTATATGTCTCTGGGATTCACAGAAAAATCGGATATCGGCTACGACTTGTCTTATACAAACGTGATTCCTGGAAGTTCGGATTCTTACTTTCAACAAAATATTCAGGGAGAAGGCGGACTGAATGACGTTTACCTCGGATTAGGCTGGAGATATAAAAACTTATCGATCGGTTTGAACACGTCTTTAATTTTCGGTAAGATCGAAAAACGTCAAACCCTGACCACGATGATCGAAGGTAGTAAAATTATCAAAACCAGTGAAAACAATCGTATTCACGATGTTTTGTTTACCCCCGGCATCCAATATACTTTGAATCTGTCTCCCAAATCCATTCTGACATTGGGATCGGCTTTCAATTTTACACAAAAACTAAGGTCCAAAACCGATTATATGGCTTATAGCGTCAATTCCAGTACCAACACGACCGAGATGCTCAATGATCTGACTTTAAAGCGGGGATATATCAAATATCCATTCCGTATTTTGAGCGGATTCGATTTCAGATACAACCGGAAATGGGATATTGCCGGAGACTATACGTTCCAAAAGATGTCTGTTTATGAAGAGTTCGGTAAAAATCAGGAACTGAAAGATTACCATAAAGCAGCCTTAGGGTTGTCCTGGACACCGGAACGGCTGGGACGTTATTGGTGGCAGCGCAACAGTTATATGTTAGGAGGCTATTTTATTCATTCCGGCATCGATGTCAAAAATGTAGATATCAATACTTACGCCATCACCTTCGGTTCTCAAATTCCTTTTTACACGGCCCGTAACGGGATCCTTCTCCTTGGCGTGGCATTCGATCTGGGAATCCGTGGAACAGAACAAAACGGTTTGATTCAGGAAAAATTTGCAAAAGTCCGTATTAATATCGGCTTCAATGAATTCTGGTTTATGAAGCGAAAGATTAACTAAACATTAACATGACAAGACGATGCCCGAAGCATCGTTTTGTTATTTTTATCCCTATCTTTGTATTAGTTAATTTTTATCACAAACTCTAAAATCATGAAGAAAAGTTTATTATCTTTAGCTGTTATAGCCGTATCACTATCAGCCTGTGACACAACACCGAAATACAATATCAACGGGACCATTACAGGAGGCGAAGCGAACAACGTTTATTTATTACAACGTCAGGGACGTACGATCGATACACTGGCCAAAGCTCCTGTAGCCGAAGGCAAATTCAAACTGACAGGTAGCGTTGCCGGGCTGACCCCAGCTTTTATCGTCGTTGAAGGACAACGGGGAGGGGATCTTATTTTTGTAGAGAATGCCGATTTTACTGCAAACTTAAATCTGGAAAATCCGACAGCTTCTAAAATCGAAGGAACTGCCACCCAAGGAATAGCCAATCAATATACCGCAATCTCAAACGAAATGGGTAAAATGGCTAAAGAGCTGAACCAAAGTTACAGGACTGCCTACCAGGAAAAAGATGAAGCTAAAATGAAAGAATTGCAGGAGCAGTACGAGAACTTGATGAAAGATTATGAAGCTAAAGAAGATGCTATAAACAAAGCGAATGCAGACAGCTATGTCGCTGCTTATATTTTAGCCGGCAAACTCTACGAATATGATTATGAAAAACTAGTCGAAAAATTCAATACCCTGGGGGAAAATGCCAAAGCAACAGAACCGGGAAAAACAATCGCCGACAGAATCCAGAAATTATCTGCAGTAGCAGTAGGCCAGGTTGCTCCTGATTTTACTTTGAATACTCCCGACGGAAAACCGCTGTCTATGCACTCTATCAAAGGTAAAGTAAAAGTGATCGATTTCTGGGCATCCTGGTGTGGCCCTTGCCGTGGAGAAAATCCCAACGTAGTGAAAATGTATGAGAAATTCCATCCGAAAGGACTCGAAATTCTGAGTGTATCTCTGGATGAGGATAAAGATGCCTGGTTGAAAGCGATCGAAGATGATAAATTGACCTGGAATCACGTTTCCGACTTGAAAGGATGGCAAAATGCAGCTGCACAACTTTATTGTGTAAATGGAATTCCTCACTTGGTTGTATTGGACGAAAACAATGTTATTGTTGCCAAAGATTTGAGAGGAGAAGAATTACAAAATAAAGTAGCTGAATTGTTGAAATAATTTAACATTCATTAGCATACAACAGAGGGTATCGTCAACACGGTACCCTCTGTTTTTTCGTACATTTACGGGAATATTTCTAGTTAGCAAGTACGCATTCCGGATATGAAAGAAAAAATCATTTTACTGTTTATAGGTCTTCTGGTATTTCAGGGGAGTTATTCCCAACCGGCCGAAGTATCCCGGCATTCCTGGGCCGATTCGGTCCTCCACCAAATGAGTCTGGATGAAAAAATAGGCCAACTCTTCATGATTGCGGCCTACAGCAACAAGAACGAAAATTACGAAAACGAACTGGAAAAACAAATCCGGCAATATCACGTCGGAGGGCTCATTTTTTTCCAGGGGAAACCGACTCAGCAAATCAAACTAACCAACCGGTATCAAAAAGCAGCGAAATATCCTTTAATGATCGGGATGGATGCGGAACACGGAGTAGGCTGGCGCCTGGAAACTGCGATGGAATTCCCCAAAATGCTGACCAACGGGGCTATCCGGAAAGATAGTCTGATTTATGCATTGGGAGCAACTATCGCCCGGCATTGCCAGGAACTAGGGGTTCACGTAAACTTCGCCCCGGTAGTAGATATCAATAGCAATCCCCGGAACCCGATCATCGGAATGCGTTCTTTCGGCGAAGACCCGGAGGAGGTTACCCAAAAAGCGATCTTATATGCTTATGGCTCTTTGAGTCAAAACGTGCTTCCCGTCATCAAACACTTTCCGGGGCATGGAGATACCGATACCGATTCTCACCATACCCTGCCTGTCATCCCACATTCCCGCCAACGCCTCGACTCTGTCGAACTCTATCCTTACCAGCATCTGATCGAAGCCGGCATTCCGGCGGTTATGGTCTCCCATCTGGCGGTTAAATCGATAGATTCGACAGGCATTCCGGCTTCTCTCTCCAGCCCGGTCATTCAGGAATTGTTACGCCGGGATCTGAACTTCTCCGGCCTGTGCTTCACCGATGCCATGAATATGAAGGGGGTAACCCAAAACTCCCAGCCCGGCGAAGCAGAAGTAAAAGCACTGCTAGCAGGTAACGACATGCTCCTTTTTCCGGCCAATCTGGGAAAAGCAGTGGAAGCGATCAAAAAAGCCCTGACCGATAGCCTGTTGGACGAGCGGACGATCGATGAAAAATGCCGGAAGATACTGGAAGCAAAGCAAAAATATGTATTACCGAATGTTTATCCGGCCGAAACCCCGGGTCTATGGTCACGTCTCAACTCTCCTACCGACATAGCTCTGAAGCAACAACTTTACCAGGCAGCCATCACCCTGATTAAAAATACAGACTCTTTACTTCCCCTCAAACGCCTGGATACCCTCCGTATCGCCAGTCTGAATTTCGGAGCCAGAGCAGTAAACAATTTTCAAACGACACTGGAACGTTATACTCAAGTCACTCACTTCGTAGCAAACAAAAAATTATCGGACGAAGAACTCCGGAATTTGCAAAAAAAGCTTCAACCTTTTAATTGTATCATTATTTATAATAACCTGAGTACGAATTCGGCTCAAAAAAATTTCGGTTATTCGCCGGTCTTAGATACCCTGATCCGGCAGCAAACCGGCAAGCGAATCATTTTATGCCATCCGGGCATCCCATACGGTCTCGCTTCCTACGCTTCCCTCCCGACCGATGCTTTATTGCTCAGCTACGAAAATCATCTTTATGCCCAACAGTATGCGGCACAAGCCATTTTCGGAGGCATAGCCATGACTGCCCGGCTCCCGGTTTGTGTAAATCCGGATTATCCGGCCGGTACAGGTATTCAAACGCCCAAAACCAGACTGAGTTATACCAGTCCGGAGATGTGCCGCCTGGATTCTGAAAAATTAGCCAAAATCGACTCCATCTGCCAACTGGCGGTCCAGGCACATGCCACCCCCGGCTGTCAGGTGCTGATTGCCAAAGACGGTAATATCTTTTACAATAAGGCCTTCGGTCATCATACCTACAAACAAACGACTCCCAACAAAACATCCGACATTTACGATTTGGCCTCCGTAACCAAAATCACAGCCACCCTACCGGCCATAATCAAACTGTACGATTCCCGGAAAATCAATTTGGCGGCTCCGTTGTCGGACTATTATCCTCCATTAAAAGAGACCGATAAAAAAGACATCACCGTACAGGAAGTACTATGCCACAATGCAGGTTTGAAAACCTTTCTGCCTTTATTTACGGATGCTATCGATCCGAAATCGCTCCCCGGACCTTTATTTACCAGCAAACGGACAGCGCACAACACCACCCGCCTGAAAGACAGGTTATATGTAAATCTCAATTATCGGTTTAAAGACAGCACGGTCTCCAATTCCCCGAAACCGGGCTATAAATACATGGAACCCGGACTTTATATGTTCCCGGCCTACCAGGACACGATCCGGTCCTGTATACTTCATTCACCGCTAAATCCTAAAAAAGAATATGCCTACAGCGATTTGGGGTTTATTCTTCTGAAATTTGCAGTGGAACACGTAACTGAAAAATCGTTAGACCAATACTGTCAGGAAGAATTTTATCGGAAATTAGGTATGTACCATACCGATTTTCTTGCTCACAAACGCCTGAATAAAAATAATCTGGTTCCTTCGTGTGTCGATAAACTTTACCGCAAAACGGAACTCAAGGGCTATGTACACGACCCTGTCGCAGCGCTGCTCGGTGGCATTGCAGGACATGCCGGTCTCTTTTCAACAGCAGAAGACCTGGCCAAAATGATGCAATTGTATCTGAACGGAGGAACCTATGGAGGAGAATATTATTTTTCACCTGAAACGATGGTCACCTTCAGCTGTAAAAACAATCTGTTTCCTAAAAACCGCAGAGGCCTGGGTTTCGACAAACCCGAACCGGATCAAACCAAGATCAATCCGGTCAGTAAGTGTCTCCCTTTGACCAGCTTCGGACATACCGGTTTCACGGGGATTATGGCCTGGTGCGACCCGGATAACAAGCTGTTATACCTATTTTTATCCAACCGGACTTATCCCGACGAATTTAACACAAAATTATCTGAAATGAATATACGGACCCAAATACAGGATATTATATATCAGGCTTTGGAAGAAAGTAAAATCAGGTACAATTAGTTTTCAAAGTATTTCAGCCCCCGTTTTTATTACAGAAAAAATTCCGAATTTAGAATCATTCTAATGTATTAAAATAGGGTAAAGTTAAAGAAAAAGGATACTTTTGCAGGATTAAAGGGTATTAAACCAGTTATTAATAAATAAAACAAATTATGAGCAATTTTTTGACCTCTTCGATCGGAAAAAAAGTCATCATGAGTTTATCGGGACTTTTTCTGATTTCGTTTCTTTGCGTCCACCTGGCGCTAAATTTATTGTTGATTTTTGATAATAGCGGGGCCTTATTCAATCAGGGAGCTCATTTTATGGCTACGAACCCGATTATCAAAATTATTGAACCCATCCTGGCTATCGGGTTTATCATTCACATCATTTGGGCTTCTGTACTGACTCTTCAGAATCAGAAAGCGCGTCCGGTGAAATATGCCCTGAGAAACCAGAGTCAAAATGCCACCTGGGCTTCCCGCAACATGTACATTCTGGGAGCAATGGTGTTGATCTTTCTGGTGATCCACCTGTATAATTTCTGGTGGAACATTAAATTCCCGTCTTTGGGAACTCCGTTGTCAGCCATTACAGTCGGAGGTGTTGAAATGGAAGATACTTACACATTGGTTTCCAGCTTATTCGAATCAAGCATTGTATACTGTTTGATTTATATTCTGGGAGCCGTTTTAGTAGGATTACATATCACTCACGGTTTCTGGTCTGCTTTCCAAACTATCGGTTTCTCAAATGATATCTGGAGAAAGCGTCTGGAATGTTTAGCTTATTTCTTTGCAATTGTATTTGCAGTAGGCTTCAGCATTATTCCACTGTATTTCATCGCAGGACTGGGAAACTAATTATTTATGATCGATGATTGATAAATTCGGTTTTATCAATCTAAAGTCTGGAATCAAAATTTAAAATTTAAATCAATTTATTATGTCAGTAATAGATGCTAAAATACCTGCGGGACCGTTGAAAGACAAATGGTCAGCTCACAAAGCTCATATTGGTGTTGTCAGCCCGGCAAACAAAAAGAAACTGGATGTTATCATTGTAGGTACCGGACTAGCCGGAGGTTCTGCAGCTGCCAGCTTAGCCGAATTAGGATACAATGTAACCGCTTTCTGTTATCAGGATTCTCCCCGTCGTGCACACTCTATCGCCGCACAGGGAGGTATCAACGCAGCCAAAAACTATCCCAACGATAACGACTCTGTATTCCGTTTGTTCTACGAAACCATCAAAGGCGGTGACTATCGTGCCCGGGAAGCCAATGTATATCGTTTGGCAGAAGTAAGCAACTCCATTATCGACCAATGCGTAGCTCAAGGTGTTCCTTTTGCCCGTGAATACGGCGGATTACTGGCCAACCGTTCTTTCGGTGGAGCTTTGGTAAGCCGTACGTTCTATGCCCGTGGCCAAACCGGACAGCAATTGTTGCTGGGATGTTACGGAGCCATGAACCGTCAGATTCAGGCCGGTAAAGTAAAAATGTACAACCGCCACGAAGTGCTGGATATCGTGATCGTCGACGGTAAAGCACGCGGAGTAATCGCCCGGGATCTCGTTACCGGAAAAATCGAGCGTTTCGGAGCCCATGCCGTAGTGTTGGCTACCGGAGGTTATGGCAATGTATTCTTCCTGTCTACCAATGCGATGGGATGTAACGGTAGTGCAGCCTGGCAAGCTTACAAACGTGGTGCTATGTTCGGGAACCCCTGCTTCGTGCAAATTCACCCGACTTGTATTCCTGTACACGGAGACCAGCAGAGTAAGCTGACCCTGATGTCCGAATCGTTACGTAACGACGGCCGGGTATGGGTACCGAAAAAAATCGAAGATGCTAAAAAATTACAGGCAGGCACTTTAAATCCGAACGATATACCCGATGAAGACCGGGATTTCTATCTGGAACGCCGTTATCCGGCATTCGGGAATCTGGTACCCCGTGACGTCGCTTCACGTGCTGCTAAAGAAAGATGCGATGCCGGATTCGGAGTCAACAATACAGGTAAAGCCGTATTCCTGGACTTTAAATATGCTATCGCACAATTAGGCCGGGATACTATTGAAAAACGATATGGTAACCTGTTCCAGATGTACGAAAAAATCACCGCTGTGGATCCTTACAACAATCCGATGATGATCTATCCGGCTATCCACTATTCTATGGGCGGACTTTGGGTAGATTACAACTTGATGACTACGATTCCCGGATTGTACGCTATCGGCGAATGTAACTTCTCGGATCACGGGGCAAACCGTTTAGGAGCTTCTGCCTTGATGCAGGGATTGGCTGACGGTTATTTCATTCTGCCGTATACCATCGGCGACTATCTGGCCAAAGAAATCCAGACTCCGAAAGTCAATACCAATACCAAGGAATTCGACGAAGCTGAAAAACATGTCACCGACCGTCTGCGTCGTTTGTATGACATCAAAGGAACGAAATCTCCGGATCATTTCCATAAAGAACTGGGACACATCATGTGGGAATACATCGGTATGGCCCGTGAAGCTGCCGGTTTGAAGAAAGCCATCGAACTGATCGCCGAATTGAAAAAAGATTTCTATAAAAATCTGCGCATAACCGGTGAATTTACAGCGATGAACAACGAATTGGAAAAAGCAGCCCGTGTCGCCGACTTTATAGAACTCGCCGACCTGATGGCTCACGATGCTCTCGATCGGAATGAATCTTGCGGCGGACACTTACGGGTAGAATCGATGACCGCAGAAGGTGAAGCCAAACGGGATGACGAACATTTTAAATATGTTTCTGTATGGGAATACAAAGGTGAAGATAAAGCACCGGAACTCCATAAAGAAGAATTAGTGTTCGAAAACATCCAACTTACTCAACGTTCTTATAAATAAATAATTTACGATTTGTGATTTACGGTTCAGGCTTATACCCCGATCGTAAATCCGAAATCAAAAATAATATTGGTTATGGCAGATAAAATATTAAAAGAACTGACTCTGAAGATCTGGCGGCAAAAAGACGCTAAATCAAAAGGCGAGTTTAAAACATATAAAGTTCACAATATTTCTACCGGCACTTCATTTCTGGAAATGCTCGATATTCTCAACGAACAGCTGGTAGAACAAAACGAAGAACCGGTAGCATTCGATCATGACTGTCGTGAAGGTATTTGCGGTACTTGTAGTCTGTTCGTCGACGGCCGTGCTCACGGACCGGACGATGATGTGACTACCTGTCAATTGCACATGCGCCGTTTCGAAGACGGAGCTACTATAACGATCGAACCCTGGCGTTGCGGCGCTTTCCCGGTAATCAAAGACCTGATCGTCGACCGGAAGGCTTATGACAAGATTCTGCAGGCCGGAGGTTATGTTTCTGTCAGCACCGGTGGAGTTCCTGATGCCAATGCAATTCCAATTGCTAACGATAAAGCAGAAGAAGCGATGGACGCAGCAGCCTGTATCGGATGCGGAGCCTGTGCAGCTACCTGTAAAAACTCTTCAGCTATGCTGTTCGTGGCAGCAAAAGTTTCTCAGCTAGCTTTATTGCCACAGGGAAAAATTGAAGCTGCCCGCCGGGCTAAAGCCATGGTGGCTAAAATGGACGAACTCGGATTCGGTAACTGTACCAACACCGGCGCTTGTGAAATGGAATGTCCGAAAAGTATTTCCATCGCTCATATAGCACGCCTGAACCGCGAATTCCTGAAAGCAAAACTGAAAGACTAATATACATTGTCTTTATTTGGAAAAAATGCTATCTTTCGGGGTAGCATTTTTTTATCGGTAAACCAAAAGCCTGATATGCAACTCTTTTATCGTGAAAAAGGTATCGATACGCATCCCCCCCTCATCATCCTTCACGGCCTATGGGGAGCTTCGGACAATTGGCTGCCCGTAGCCGATCTATTGAGCCACCGGTTCCATGTCATCCTGCCCGACCTGAGAAATCACGGCTGTTCTCCGCATTCTTCATTATTCGATTA
The DNA here is from genome assembly GCF_000190535.1 of Odoribacter splanchnicus DSM 20712. Taxonomy (GTDB): domain Bacteria; phylum Bacteroidota; class Bacteroidia; order Bacteroidales; family Marinifilaceae; genus Odoribacter; species Odoribacter splanchnicus. The sequence continues at coordinate 3,844,149 of NC_015160.1, read as the reverse complement.
CACTATTTTGAGCCAGGATACGGAAGAATTGATCGGGCGACTGAATTTACCCCAGAGGCCTTTTCTGGCGGGACATTCCCTAGGAGGCAAGACATTGATGCATTTAGTATTGAAACGTCCGGAAATCGTCGAAAAAGCGGCAATCATAGATATCTGCCCGCAAGCCTATACTTTAGACAGGCAGACTATGCACCGAAACCTGTCGGAATATATCCTGACTACCCCGCTTCAAAATTTCCACCGACGTCAGGAAATACATCGAGCGGTCCGGGAATATTTTTCTACAGAAGAGGAAGTTCAGATTTTGCTAAAAAATATCCGAAAAACTCCTCAGGGATACGAATGGAAGGTTAATGCGAAAGCGATCCGGGAAAATCTATCTTCTCTGTTGGATTGGAATATACCCGATATCCGGTCTCCTTATCAGGCTGAAATTCTATTTATAAAAGCCGGACATTCGGACTATTTACCGGAAAAAATAACCGAAGCCACCCGATATTATTTCCCGAAGGCCCGGCAAAAGACAATTCCGGAAGCAACTCACCGGATACACGTAGACCAGCCTCTTCGGCTGGCCCACATGTTATCCGATTATTTCCTCGCTCCCTGATGTTTCACCTGCGCTTTTATTCCCAAAGGAATCCTCTGGAAAAATAGGTGACAGCCTGCAAATTGGCAAAGCTGTATTCATCATTGATCACATCCACGCCGGGTTCGAACATCAAGGCAGTCAACCGCACCTGATAACTCTCGCCTTTGATCAGTTCGCCGATCCGGTTTACCTCGCCGGAAGTAGTCGTATTGATCGTCATTCCGGTACTCGTAGCCGGTTGAATCCGGCTGACAAAATAAGGTTGTGTCAAATCCATTTTCTTTGAGAAGATTTCCACCCGATAATAAATATCGGGGTTCTGGTATGAATTCCAGGAAACCTTCAAAGCCCCGGTTCCCAGTTCGGTAATCGCCTCCAATCCACTTTCACTCAAAGTACGCTGAGGCAGATTCTGACTATAGATGGTATCCTGTAACTTCAGTTGTGTATTTTTACCTATCCGCAAATAGAAACGCACTTCCCGTTTCTCTCCGCCGAAATCGACATAATCACCGCTCTGGGGTTGTCTCTCACTCCAAAAATACCCGTGATTTTCCACCGGGATAGATTTCCCGTCGGCAGGAATCAAAGCCACCTCTTTCACATTTTTATTTCCCCGCACATCGACTCCGATATACGTTTTAAACTGATTCCCGTCCGTATATTCGTTTACTAAAAAAGCGTCGGCAGTCAGTTCGCCGAGATACCCGGGATCGGTCGTATATTTCCGTTCTCCTTGCGCATTCACAATAGTCTGAATATAATCCGGTCCACTCCGCTGCACATTCCAAACTATAGAGTCCCCATCGTCCAGATCCATCGTAATCTGATTATCCCCACCTGTCCAGGTACCGATAGCATGTACCCTCCGTCCGCCGAATTCCATCATCTTTAAAACACCTCCCTTTTCAAAGCGGATCACTTCCAATAAATCGGACTGTCCCATCCCGTATTTATCCCCCAACCAGGCATTGTAATACCAATACTTTCCTGTCAATTCGGACATATTCATGATCGTATCGTCTTTTCCATCATCATCGCTACAAGCATACAATACACAAGCCCATCCGACTCCTAACAGTAATTTTCCCCATTTCATCATCTTCTTTGTTTTTAAACTAAAATAATCTTCAAATTTCAATTTCCCGTTTTAATAAATTATACCTTTGCAAGGTACAATTTTTATGCCGGAAATAATATATCAATCTATAAAATTAGTCTTATGTTATATCCTTTAAAATTTAAACCGATCCTCAAACAAACGATCTGGGGCGGAGACAAACTAGCTTACAAAAGTAACGACCCGAAAGTAAAAGAATCTATCGGTGAAAGCTGGGAAATTTCAGGAGTACAAGATAATATCTCGGTCGTATCCGAAGGGGCACTCGAAGGGAATTCCCTGCAAGAACTGACTGAAATCTATATGGGAGATCTGGTAGGAGATAAAATCTATGAAAAATTCGGTATTGAATTTCCTTTGTTAATCAAATACATCGATGCCCGGGACAATCTTTCCATCCAGGTACACCCGGACGACGCAACCGCAAAAGCCCGTCATAACGCCTATGGAAAAACAGAAATGTGGTACCTGGTAGGTGCTGACCGGGATGCCGAACTGATTATGGGTTTCAATAAAGATACCGACAAATCGGAATACCTTACTGCCCTGCACAATCATACACTGCCTGTTCTGCTGAACACCGAGAAAGTCGAAAAAGGAGACTGTTTTTTCATTCCGGCAGGTACGGTACACGCTATCTGCAAAGGCTGTTATATCGCAGAGATACAACAAACATCGGATATCACCTACCGGATTTACGATTATGACCGGCGGGATAAGAACGGTAATCCACGAGAACTGCATACCGAATTAGCTACCGATGTGATCAATTTCTGTGAACAAAAACAGCACAGCATCCATTATCATCAGCACGAAAATCATACCGAAGAACTGGTCAGCTGTAATTATTTTACGACAAATTATCTGAAATTCGACAAAGAAGTAGAAAAAGATTATATCGAGCTGGACTCTTTCGTTATTTATATGTGTCTGGAAGGTAATTTTACCCTGGTCTACGATGTCGATAAAACCGTGAAAGTAAATAAAGGAGAAACCATATTAGTCCCTGCAATCCTAAAAAACCTGTTTTTAATACCGGAAACAGAAGCTGAAATACTGGAAATTTATATCAGGTAAAATATAGGTTAGAAGGCAAAAAGCTATAGGCAAAAAAAAGAATTTCTCTTAAGTGCCTATAGCTTTTTGCTTTTAGCTTTTTAATTCATTTCCATATGTTCCTGATCGGTCAATTTTTCGCAATAATGACATTTCAGGACGATCGGTGAATCCTTGACTACGGTAAACTTCGTTCTTACCTTTTCGTGATTGGTAATACATTTGGGATTCATACATTTGACAATTCCTTCAACCTTTTCCGGTACATTAACTGTCTTTTTCTCCACGACATCATAATCCCGGATGATATTGATTTTTGCAGAAGGAGCGACCAAAGCTAATTTGTTTACTTCATCATCTTCCAGAAATTTATCCCAGATTTTGATGATTGCTTTCTTTCCCAATTTACTACTCTTCAAATTAGCGCCGAAGGTCATTGCATTATCCATACCAGTGATTCCCAATACGTTGATCACATCGAATAATTTATCTGCCGGAATATGGTCGATCACTGTTCCGTTTTCTATAGCGCTTACTTGTAATTCTTTCTTTGCCATAATAAATCCTATTTATAATTTCAACATTTTGGTTTCCGATTTACGATTTTATCCTAAACCGTAAATTGCAAATCCTCCATTATTTCAATCCCAAAGCCTTGGAAATAATAGCCTGCCGTGCAAACACACCGTTACGGGCTTGTTCGAAGTAATAAGCTTTCGGATTTTCATCCACATCGACATCGATCTCATTTACACGAGGCAGCGGATGCAGGATACGCATATTCTCTTTTGCATTAGCCAACATGGCATTTCTCAGGATATACACATTTTTTACTTTTTCGTACTCCAATGGATCGGCGAATCGTTCCCGTTGTACACGGGTCATATACAGAATATCGGCTTTACCGATCACTTCGTCCAGTTCGGTATGTTCATAATAAGGGATATTCAATGCTTTTAAATGCAGTTTATAAGCTTCCGGCATCTGCAAGGATTCAGGAGCGACAAAATGGAACGTCGGATGGAAATGACTCATAGCTTGTAATAAAGAATGTACCGTCCGTCCGTATTTCAAATCCCCGACCATACAAATATCCAAATTTTCCAAAGTCCCCTGAGTTTTGTAAATAGAATAAAGATCGAGCATTGTTTGCGAAGGATGTTGGTTTGCTCCGTCTCCGGCATTTACCACAGGATGAACCGCAACTTCACTGGCATATCTAGCAGCCCCTTCTACCGGATGCCGCATCACGATCAAGTCAGCATAATTATCTACCATCTTGATCGTATCCTTCAGAGTCTCTCCCTTGGTGACACTCGAAGAAGAAGCATCTGTAAAACCGATAATACGCCCCCCCAAACGGTTGATCGCAGTCTCGAAACTCAACCGGGTACGGGTAGAAGGTTCAAAAAATAAGGAAGCCACTACTTTACCTTCCAATAAACGCTGATTCGGATTGGCTTCGAATTCAGAAGCCAGTTTCAGTACTTCCAGAATCTCTTCTTTGCTGTAATCTTCGATGGATACTAAGCTGTGTGTGTTCATATCGCTATATTTAATGTTTGTTGACTAACAGACAAAAAAAAACCAACAAGTCTAACGACAATGTTGGTTTAATAAATCTTTATCAATAAATCGGCGATTCTGTCTGAAATGCTCGACAGTATGTTTAAAAATTCCGATATACAGATGTTCTGATTTCATATCAGAGCTCAAAAGTATATAAAAATTTTATATCCGTAAAATTTTTATCGCTCAAAAATGAAAAATTCCGAAAAATAGCCGTAACCCTCACCCCAACTGTACGATCCGATCGACAATATCGTGAGCGACTTCCTTTTTACTTTTCAGTTCATATTGCCATTGCACCTCATTCCGGTCGATGATAGTCACCTTGTTGGTATCATAACCGAAACAGGCATTGCTATCTTTCAAACTATTCAAAACGATCAGGTCGAGATTCTTTTTGTGCAGTTTCCGCAGGGCATTTCCTGTTTCATCGTCCGTTTCGAGGGCAAACCCCACCAATACCTGTCCCTTTTGTTTCCGGCGCCCCAATTCGGCCGCAATATCACAGGTCGGCTTCAATTTCAACACCAGCTCTTCTTCCCCTCTTTTTAACTTCAGGCCTGCCTTCCGGTCGGGAGTAAAATCGGCCACAGCCGCACAGGAAACGATAATATGACTGTCTTCCGCATAGTTCATCACCTGTTCGAACATCTCCGCAGCCGATTCTACATTTATCCGCCGAATCGCCGGATGTTCGGTTTGCCGGGAAACAGGTCCGGCGACCAAAACCACTTCAGCTCCCCGGGCAGCGAACTCCTCAGCCAAGGCAAACCCCATCTTACCCGAAGAGTAATTCCCGATAAAACGGACCGGATCGATCTTTTCATAAGTAGGCCCTGCCGTCAACAATACCTTTTTACCCAGCAGATCACCCTGTCGTTCAAAATAACGATGGATAGAAGCGACGATCTCTTCCGGTTCAGCCATTCTTCCCTTGCCCACCAAACCGCTTGCCAGTTCACCGGCAGCAGGCTCGATCACCCGAACCCCGTAACTTTGAAGAATGTGCAGGTTCTGTCGGGTAGCAGGATGACGATACATATCCAGGTCCATCGCCGGAGCAACCATTACCGGACATTTGGCCGACAAATAGGTCGTCAGCAACAAATTATCGGCTATACCGTGGGCCATCTTTCCCAAGGTATTCGCTGTCGCCGGAGCAATCAGGTATAAATCGGCCCAAAGCCCCATATCCACATGAGAATGCCAATCTCCGTTTTCCGGATTATAAAACTCTACCATCACCGGATGTTTGGACAATGTAGCCAAAGTCAATGGAGTAATAAATTGTTTGGCCAATTCCGTCATCACCACCTTTACTTCTGCCCCTTCTTTCACTAACAGACGCACCAGAGAAGCCGCTTTATATGCTGCTATACTACCGGTTATCCCAACGATAATATGCTTTCCTTTCAACATCGTGAAAAAACAATTATTTCTAGATTTATGAATTACGAGTTTTCTTATTAACTAAAAATGTACCAATGTATCCTCCTTATTATCGGTACATTGGTACATTTACAAAACTGTACATTAAAATCACTGTTTAGAGCGATTTTTTCTCTTCTGTTTTTTTCTCCGTTGCCGGATTTCTGAAATAGATCTGCCCATCTTCGAATTCCTGGGTAGCAATAAGCACCGGTTTTGGGATCCGCTCATAAAATTTGGAGATTTCAATCTGTTCCCGATTTTCAAAAATCTCTTCCAGATTATCGGTATAAGAAGCAAACTCCTGCAACTTACGACTCAGTTCCTCCTTCATCTCGACGGCAATCTGATTAGATCTTTTGGCAATAATGGCCACAGCCTCATAAATATTATTATCGGCTTTTGCAGCCAATACGGCAGGGTTCCGTGTAATGGTGTTATTAGGTGCTTTCACCTTTTTAAAATCTACCATAATTGATTTATGTATTAATATTTATCTAATTAATCTTCAAACTTATAATTTTCCAAATAGGCCTCGATATCCTCATACATCTTCTTTACGTCGGCAGCATATCTGCTGTTCGGATATTCATCGGCAAAGTAATAATACTCTTCCCGGGCATTGTTATATCGTTCCACTTTCTTATCTTCGACACTATTCACCGCCATCTGATATTTCGATACGAACAACATATACATAATCTCTTCCCGGTATTTGGAGCCCGGATAATCCTTCAGACAATTCTGCAAACTGATAACAGCCGCTTTGTAATGTTCACGCAGGTAATAGTTTTTCGCACTCAAATAAGCTTTGTAAGAAAGCTTATCCCGCATTTCATCCATATAGGTATTTACCTTATCTTTTCGCATACTATACGGATAACGACTCAGATAAAGCTGGAATTCCCGGATAGCTTTTTCGGTAACCTGCTGATCCAAACGTGGTTTCGGGGAAGCTTTATAATCGCAAAATCCCATCATATAAAGACATTCTTCAGCAAATGAACTTTCCGGATAAGTCTGGATAAACTGCTTGAATAAATCGGAGGCAATCTGATAATCTTTCATATTATAACTACAAAAAGCCCGGTAATAAGCAATATTCTGAGCTTTTGCCTGCCCGACAAATACAGAACGGACACCATCCAACAAATTCATTGCTCTCTGATAATCGCCCTTGTTATAATACTCGATCGCTTTTTTATAGACCAGGTTGTAATCATTGCTTTTCAGCAGGCTTTGATACTCCCCGCAAGACGTCATAAGCACAATTACCAGTAAAAATCCCCAAAATTTCTTCATAAACGGAACGCTTTTTTTGCATCATGCAAAGATAGAGGAAAAAACAAAAAGTAAAAAGTAAAAGGTAAAAACTTTTCTGAGCTTCACTACTTTCAAGTATTTTTAATATTTACTCTCCACTTTTCACTAACCCTTCATACGCATTCTTCTTCCTACTCTAAGTAATTATACGTATTATGGTACATCTTTTACCTTTTACCTTTTACCTTTTACCTTTATTTATTACTTTTGCCAAGTTAAAATACAGTATTCTACAAATTTTCAAAATATTATCGACGTGGACATTTTTGAAAGAGTAAAAAAACAAAGAGGTAATATCGGCCAGTATGCCAAAGAAGCACACGGCTATTTCGCATTTCCGAAATTGGAAGGAGAAATCGGTCCCCGGATGATGTTCCGCGGGAAAGAAGTGTTAAATTGGAGTTTGAACAACTACATCGGTCTGGCAAACGATCCGGAAGTCCGGAAAGTCGATGCAGAGGCAGCCGCTCAATGGGGGCTGGCTTACCCGATGGGAGCCCGTATGATGAGCGGTCAGACTTCCCGTCATGAATACCTGGAATCACAGTTAGCCGATTTCGTCGGTAAACCGGACGCATTCCTGTTAAATTTCGGCTATCAGGGCATGATTTCTATCATCGACTCACTGACTTCACGTTTCGACTGTATCGTTTATGACGCGGAGTCCCATGCTTGTATCATGGACGGTTTGCGTCTGTCGCCGGCCAAACGTTATGTATACGTACACAACGATATGAGCAGCCTGCGCAAACAGCTCGAACATGCCACGAAATATGTAGCGACTACCGGTGGAGGTATTCTGGTAGTTACAGAAGGCGTATTCGGAATGGCAGGAGATTTAGGTAAATTAGATGAAATCACTGCTTTAAAATCTGAATTCAATTTCCGCTTGCTGGTCGACGATGCCCATGGATTCGGAACAATGGGACCGACAGGTGCCGGTACAGGTGAACATTTCGGTGTTCAGGATAAAGTGGACCTTTATTTCGGTACTTTTGCCAAAGCTATGGCAGGTTTCGGCGCTTTCGTCGCCACAGATGAAGATGTATGTATGTCTTTACGTTATACCATGCGTTCACAAATGTTCGCAAAATCCCTGACTATGCCGATGGTCGAAGGAGCGATCAAACGTCTCGAGATGCTGAAAAGCCAACCGGAAAGACGCGAAAAGTTGTGGACCATCGCTCATGCTTTACAAAACGGTCTTAAAGCAGACGGTATGAATATCGGTATCACCAACTCGATGGTTACTCCGGTATATCTTTCCGGTAGTGTTGCCGAAGGAATGCAAGTCGTATTCGACCTGCGTGAAAATTACAATATTTTCTGTTCGATCGTCGTATATCCGGTTATTCCGAAAGGACAATTGTTGCTCCGCCTGATTCCGACTTCTATGCATACACTCGAAGATGTAAAATATACCATCAAGGCATTCAAGAATGTGGCAGAAAAACTGGCTAAGGGAGAATACAACAAAGAACTTCTGATCGACGCTAGTAAGCTCTAAAAAAATCAGGGATTAAAGATTCGGATCTATTTCCTCTGTTCTTTAATCCCTGTTTTTTACACCTTGATCATTTCACCCCCAGGTAAAGCCGGGTTTATCCTCATTTTTTATATTTCAAAACCTCAGGCATCAATGCTTTTATCTGCTCTATACGATGGGCATCCGAAGGGTGTGTAGACATAAACTCCGGTGGTTTTTGTCCCGATCCTGCAGAAGCCATCCGGGTCCAGAAAGGAATCGCCTCTTCCGGATTATATCCGGCAATCGTCATAAAAATCAATCCCAAACGATCGGCTTCCAACTCATGCTTCCGCGAAAAAGGCAAGATCACACCGTAATTAGCCCCTAAACCGATAGCAGTCCCCAAGAGTGCCTGAGTCGGCTCCGATTTTTCTTTTAAAGCGTATGCAGCAGCAGTACTTCCAGCCTGTATCAACATCTGCTGACTCATCCGTTCGTTTCCATGCCGGGCAATCGCATGAGCAATCTCATGTCCCATCACAACAGCCAAACCATCATCATTTTCACAAACCGGCAAAATTCCTTCATACACGACCACCTTCCCTCCGGGCATACACCAGGCATTCATTTCAGGACTCTGTACCAGATTGAATTCCCACTGGTACCCTTCGATCTGCTTTTCCAATCCCTGAGATTTCAAGTAAGCTTCTACAGCGGCAGCAATCCGCGTCCCCACTTCCTTCACGCGACGGGTATCGTCTGTACGGGTAGATAACTTATTTTCTTTTAAAAAATCTCCATACGAAGTAAGACTCATCTGCATCATTTCACTTTCGGGCAGGAGTATCACTTGCTTCCGCCCGGTCAAAGGCACTGAAGCACACTGTACGAACAAGGTCAAAATCCCGACAATAACAGTTAATCTAAAGACTCTCATCGTTTCATCTTTTTTTTAATTCTCCAGGGTATATTGAGTTTAACGTTACATAAAAAAACAGGTTACAGGTTAAAAACACATCCTCAAACCCATAACCTGTCCTATGCCATCCCTTTCGGGGAAATATATCTAAATAATCAACATCGCATCTCCGTATGTACCGAACCGATATTTCTCTTTTACGGCCAGATCATAAGCTTTCATCACCAGATCATAACCACCGAAAGCAGCCACCATCATCAAAAGAGTCGAATAAGGTAAATGGAAATTAGAAATAAAAGCATCCGGCACACTAAAATCATAGGGAGGGAAAATAAATTTATTTGTCCATCCATCATATTCGGTCAAACGGCCTTTGGTCGTTACACAACTTTCCAACGTCCGTACAACGGTCGTGCCTACTGCACAAATCTTATGGCGTTCGTCTTTCGCATCATTGACAATTTTCACGGTATCCCCCCCCACAATAATCTGTTCCGAGTCCATTTTATGTTTTGTCAGATCTTCTACATCCACTTCCCGAAAATTCCCTAAGCCAACGTGCAAGGTAATATAAGCAAAATCGATTCCTTTGATTTCCATGCGCTTCATCAGCTCACGACTAAAATGCAAACCGGCTGTCGGGGCAGCAACAGCTCCTTCATAGCGGGCAAAGATCGTCTGATAACGTTCTTCGTCTTCCGGCTCCACTTTACGTGTAATCGTACGCGGCAGCGGAGTCTCGCCCAGGCCATACAGCAACTTCTTAAACTCATCGTATTCTCCGTCGAACAAGAAACGCAACGTCCGTCCACGAGAGGTGGTATTGTCGATGACTTCGGCAACCAAACTATCGTCTTCCCCGAAATACAATTTATTACCGATTCTGATCTTTCGTGCCGGATCCACCAAAACGTCCCAAATCCGCAGATCCCGATTCAATTCCCTCAACAAAAAGACTTCGATTTCAGCACCGGTTTTTTCCTTATTCCCATATAAACGGGCCGGAAAAACCTTGGTGTCGTTGAAAACGAATACATCCTTCTCATCAAAATAATCGATAACATCCTTAAATACCTTATGTTCGATCGTTCCTGTCTTCCGGTCGACTACCATCAAACGACATTCGTCCCGATTAGCAGAAGGGTGTTGAGCGATTAATTCCGGCGGTAATTTATATCTGAATTTTGATAATTTCATCTCTGCACTATTTAAATTAAACTCTTATCAAGTCATTTTAACATCCTGGTTTATACCAACAAAACATTGGAATATCTCCTTCTGTCTTTATGGAAATACCCCTGGCCTAATAAACGGCGCAAGTTACAACTTTGTTTGTAAAAACGCAACCAAATCCTCCATTTTATTTGCATCTTCCACCTGAAAACTTCCGATCTTTGTGCGGCGTAAACCTGCCAAGTAAGCCCCACTCTCACAGGCCTGACCGATATCGTTGGCCAAAGACCGGATATAAGTCCCTTTACTACAATTGATTCTTAACGTTAAATCAGGAAGATTAAAATCGATGACCTCCAATTCATTCACCACCACTTGACGTGCAGGCATCTCGATCTCATTCCCTTTGCGCGCCTTTTTATAAGCCCGGTCACCATCTACCCGGATAGCAGAATACGCCGGAGGGACCTGAGTAATGACTCCCCGAAACCGCTCCAGTACCCGATCTAAATAAGGGCGATCGATATGCCGATAAGGGAAATCCCCTTCCGGCAAAGTCTCTAAATCGAAAGACGGAGTCACAGCCCCGTAACATAGCGTCGCCACATATTCTTTTTCCTGAGCCATATAATCTTCAATCCGTTTCGTCCACTTTCCGGTACAAACAATCACCAAACCCGTCGCTAAAGGATCCAGAGTTCCGGCATGTCCCACTTTGATCTTCCCACAAGCAGACTTCAAACACCAACGAATTTTATTCACGACATCGAAAGAAGTCCATTTCAGAGGTTTATCTACCAGAATCAGAGCACCCGAATGAAAATCACCTTCTTCATTAAACAATATCTTACACACAATTTTTATATTTTCGAACCAAACCGAACAAGCGTAAAAATCATTCTATCACAAGCCCGTTTTCACTGCTCTCAATGAACAAACAAAATGATAATGCCTACTACAAAACAATATACGGCAAACCAGATCAACTTTCCTTTCTTCACCAGATTCAACATCCAGCTACAAGCTATATATCCGGAAATAAAAGCAGCCAGGAAACCGACAACCAGCGCCAACATCGAAATACCGCTCTCTGAAGGTGCAAAACCACCTTTCATCATGTCCAGAAAAGCCTCTCCCAAGATAGGTACCAACACCATCAAAAAAGAAAATCTCGCTACATTTTCTTTATTATTCCCCAGTAGAATCCCCGTAGCGATGGTGGAACCGGAACGGGACAAACCAGGCAATACGGCACAAGCCTGAGCCACTCCGATGATAAAAGCATCCCGAAAAGATATATCCGTCTTTAAACGGGGACGAGCGTAGTAAGCAAAGGCCAACAAACAGGCAGTAATTAAAAGAGCAACTCCCACGACCAATAATCCGGAACCGAAGAGGGCTTCCACATAATCTTTAAAGAAAACACCCACAATAGCCACAGGAATCATAGATAATGCGATTTTGGCAATATAAATGGTTTCCGGATTCCAGGAAAACCGAAAAAGACCTTTCAAAAGATCCCAAATCTCATTCCGCAACACCACAATCGTACTACAAACGGTCGCCGCATGAACGGCCACTGCAAAAGTCAGATTTTCTTCTCCCTGTATGCCGAAAAGCGTACTGAAAATCTGAAGATGCCCGGAGCTACTAACGGGCAAAAATTCTGTCAATCCCTGAATCAATCCAAGGACCAATGCTTCTAACCAAGTCATCATTTCTTATCCAACAATTTTATACCTAATCTTTCGTCCCTTCTTCCATTTCCTTTTTAGGCTTCCGCATAATCGCCCAAAAAACAAATCCAAAACCGATCAACACCACAATCGGAGCCAGCGTGATCCGACGGAAACTAAAAATATCATAATTAAACTCAGCCGGATTATCGGAACCTCCCCCCATCATCAAAATAAATCCCAGAATGATGATCCCGAAACCGATCAAAATCATCTTATAACTACTCACAGGAATCGGGAAATCGATCTTTTTTCCGGAAGTAGTATTTTTCAAATTATTCTTCACCATATTTTTAGTTTTGTTTTAATTGTACAAATCGTTCATGTCTTTATTCAGATATCTGGCAACCGACATCCAGGAAGAAACCAAAGAAAGCAATATACCGCAAACCATAACAAAAGCAACCATGATAATGATCAATTCTTTATTCATCAGATTGACCACACTCCCCACTTCTTTTTGCAAAAAGAATATGGCAGCCAAAAGAATCAGATTAGCGATCATACTCCCAAAGAAACCGAACCAAACACTATTTTGAATAAAAGGCTTACAAATAAAGAAAGGTTTTGCCCCGACAAGCTGCATCGTTTTAATCAGAAAACGCTGCGAATATACGGACAAATGGATGGTATTCCGGATCAAGGTAAAAGAAATCAGCATCAGTGCAGCCCCTGCTATCAACAGGATCAGACTGATACGCCGAACATTTTCATTGATCATATGCACCAAAGACTTCTGATAAGACACCTCCTGCACCAATTCGTTTTTTAATAAGCTCTTCTCGATAACAGTCAAGGAATCGTTATTGGCGTAAACGGGATTCAGCTTGATTTCTACCGAAGGCAAAAGCGGGTTATACCCCAATACGCCCTCGAAATCTTCCCCCAACTCCTCTTTAAATTCACGGGCAGCCTCCACTTTACTAATAAATACCGAAGACGAGACAAAAGGCTTTGTGTCCAGAATCTTTTGCATCTTTTTGATCTCGGCTTCATTTACATTATCCTTGACAATAATAGAAAAACCGATATTTTGTTTTACATGATCAGAAACCAATTTTGCATTCAGCAAAATGAACACTAAAATACCAACGACAACCAAAACCAGTGATATACTGAGTGTTGACACAAAATAGGAGCCTGCAATTCTCTTTTTTCTCTGACCAGTCATCTATCATTTGCATTTAAAAACACGACAAATATAGCAATTATATCCAATTATTTTTTACAAAATGTTTGTACAAACTAAAAAACGCCTTATATTTGCACTCGCAAAACAAAAAAAGTTCTTTAAACAGATGCGAAAATAGCTCAGTTGGTAGAGCACGACCTTGCCAAGGTCGGGGTCGCGGGTTCGAGTCCCGTTTTTCGCTCTCTCGCAAGAGGATGCTCGAGTGGTGGAATCGGTAGACACGCAGGACTTAAAATCCTGTGGCCATTGCGGCCGTGCGGGTTCAATTCCCGCCTCGAGTACAATTAATAATCAAAGAGTTAGATCAGATCTAACTCTTTTTTATTACTATTTTATTTGTTTCAGGAAGTGATCCAAAACACATTATCCCTTCTATTCTCATTTCACAATAACAATTCCCCCTCCTGACAGAATCGTCAAGGAAAGTTCTTTATTTTTACTCAAAGTCACTTCCCGGGTATAAACATTACGTTTCAGGTCGTCATTATAAAGGGTCACCCGATTGCCTTTGGCAAACATCGGAAGTTGTATTTTCAGCTTCAACGGTTCTTTTTGGGCATTCACCCCGGCGACATACCATTTATCCCCATGTCTGCGAGCCAGAATACAATATTTCCCCGGATAGCCGTCGATAAATACAGTCTCATCCCAGGTAACAGGTACTTGTTTCAGAAAATCCAGGCAAATTTGGGAAGCATCGGTCAGATTATTAGGGGCTAAAGCAAAATTCTGTATCGGATTCTGAAACAAGACGGTAGTAGCCAACTGGAAAGCATCTGTTGTCCGGCGGATACTACCTCCATCGTTGGTACGATTCAAGCGTTTATTAAGGAAACAGCCTCCGAATTCCATACAACCGACACTATTCCGGATAAACGGATGCAGACAGGCATTGAAAGCCTCCTCATCACAAAAATGCTGCTGGAAAATCAGGTTCTCGGAAGCCAGTACCGCCTCACTTCCCACATAATTTGGATACATTCGCTCCCACCCCCTGGGCAAAGTGCAACCGTGAAAAATAACCATCAATCCACAATCATCCGCATCGCTCAGAATAGCTTCGTACAACCTCATAGTCTCCTGCTTATCTCCTCCGAAAAAGTCTACTTTAATTCCCTTCACTCCCAGACTTTCGAGCCACCTCATTTCCCGCTTACGGACAATCGGATTGTCCATACAATTCACAGGACTTTGAACAATATCGTTCCAATATCCGCTGGAACTATACCATAAAAATATATCTACCCCCTTCCTATGGGCATAATCTGCCAAAGACTTCATCTTTTCCCGGCCGATCGTCCGATCCCACCAGTTATCTATCAATACATATTCATATCCCATTGCAGCTGCCACATCGATGTACCTCACCTGATCCTCATAATTGATACTTCCATCCTGCCACAAAATCCAGCTCCAGGTTCCACGCCCGAAACGATAATCGTGAACCGTTTCGTAAAGTGGCTCCACGACGTCCCAAATGACCGTCGTTTCCACAATAGGCTTCAGATTATCCCCTACAGTAATGGTACGCCAGGGAGTTGTACCGGGCAAAGCCAATCCCGGGGCTACCGTTCCATTCCCATTATTCTCTTCGGGCATCGGAAAATCAAGGATATATAATCCACCTTCTCCGGCATCACTCAAACGAGAACCACAATAGCGGCTGTCCACACCCGTCTCACTGATCAAAGCCCAACCATCACAACCAATACGAAAAAGGCAAGGAAAAGTATAACCATGTCCATATCGAGAAGGTTCGTTCATCGGAACATCCACCCTATACTCCTCCTCATAACTGGGTTTTGTACGCATCCATCCGATCATGGCATCACTTTGCGGACACAGAAAAGTAGTCGTATATGCCGGAAAATCAAAACCCGTCGCTTCTTTTTCCACCACACAACTTCCTGCCTCCTTTCGGGGAATTACATATCGGAAAGCGATATCGTTATTACTCACCCGGAAAACGACATCTATCTCCTGCTTATCAGCATTCGCAAAAGTACAAATCAACTCATTCGCCTGATAGTGTATCTCTGATTTCTTAATCTTGTTCTGAGTATATGTTTTATCGATCCGACTTGTCTTTTGCCCAATCCAATTCATATTCCGGCTAAAATCCCCGATATCGGTCACCACCCCCAAAGGGGAATCTTCCAGCATTATCTTTTCTTTGTAAGTGACAGAATATACCGGTTTTCCCTGCTTCAAGGCCACATTCACTTTCAGATGAGAGTCAGGTCCAATTACCTCAGTCTGCTGAGCCCATACCGGAACGGCAATCCATACCAGCAAGCAGTATTTCAGATATTTTTTCATGTCTTTAAAATAATTTACATGCAGGACAAAGATAATATCTCCGCTATACAAAACAAGGATTAATCCTTATAAATTAACGTAACAGTATTCTATACACTTTAATTTTCCGGTATATTGATCATTTTGTCATTACTTAGAACTGTCAAAATGGCAAATATCGGATATGGCATAAATTTTGTAATTAACAAATAAAAAGTATAATGAATTATCAATATTAAATATAAAAAACAATGATTTCTGAAAAACTACAAAATGCGATCAATGAGCAGATTACT
Organism: Odoribacter splanchnicus DSM 20712; assembly: GCF_000190535.1. Taxonomy (GTDB): domain Bacteria; phylum Bacteroidota; class Bacteroidia; order Bacteroidales; family Marinifilaceae; genus Odoribacter; species Odoribacter splanchnicus. Next base: position 3,827,979 of record NC_015160.1, on the reverse strand, counting down.
GCTGAAATGTGGTCTTCCAACCTGTATTTGTCCATGTCTTTCTATTTCGCTTGCGAAGGTTTTGACGGCTTTGCCCATTGGATGAAAAAACAATCTCAGGAAGAACTGGAGCATGCCTATACCATGGCTGATTACGTTACAAAGCGGGGAGGAAAAGCCAAAATAGATAAAATAGACGTTGTTCCTCAAGGGTGGGGTAGTCCTTTGGAAGTATTCCAACATGTCTATGAACATGAATGCAAGGTTTCAAAAATGATCGACAATCTGGTTTCTATCGCTTCTGCAGAAAAAGACAATGCAACCCAAGACTTTCTGTGGGGATTCGTACGCGAACAAGTTGAAGAAGAAGCAACAGCACAAGGAATTGTCGACAAATTGAAAAAAGCCGGTGATACAGGTCTTTTGTTCATCGATGCCCAACTGGCTAAGCGATAAAGACCTCAGCATAAAAAACTGCCTGAATGATGAAGTGCGCCCTAAAAGTCGAACAAGAATTTTTAAGGCGCACTTTAAAGTATCAGACAGCTTCGTCTTCCTTATACACATCGGTTACTTCATCTTTTCAGATACTCGTATCAACTATATGGGAATAAAAACAGAAGGTTATTCGTAAACTTTACTTTTTACAATCACATTTACAGATGATGACCGGAGCCTCGGGGAAATCGACGGGAATCCAGGTGGCATTATTGAGGTAATTGGTTATAGTCGTCATACCGACCAGCATGACCAAATCAACCAGACAAGCATCCGTATATCCGGCTTGATAGAAACGGCCGATCATCTCAGGGCCTACCTTGCCCCGATTCGTAACCAGCTCACAAGTAAAATCCACTAAGGTATCCAACTTTTCATCCCAAGTGACATTTCCTTTACGGATCGCTTCGATTTGCTTATCGCTCAAACCGGCCTCTTTAGCCAAAGCCGTATGCGCTGCCAAACAATAAGGATTCTGATTTACCTGACTAGTCACCAAATGAATCGCTTCCGTCTGAATTCGGTCAAATACCGTAGAAACATCCATAAAATCCATAAATCGTTTCAAGGCAGTTTCGGAACGGGTCATGAAGGCATACACATTCGGAACAAAACCCATCGACTGCTTTAATGCAAATAGCAATTTACGATCATGTTCCAATACTTCTTCCATCCGGGGTACTTTAAATTCTCTTCTCATCAGTTTTATTTTTGGGGATTATACGAAAATTGAAAAATAAAGTTGAATTTTTACCGCAATATGGAAACTTTTAAAATTGCTTTACGTTTATTTCACAGATAAAACATACCATAAATTGGGAGAAAAGGAAAAAAGAACGGTACCCGCAGGTATCCACAAACTTAATGTACGTTAAACGACAAAGGAATATGCTAAACTAACCCAACCAATAGTATCGTACAGATACATACGAAAGGAACCGGAATAATTTCCGGTTTCTTTTTTTCCTGCTTCAGAAATATTTTCTTTAAATTACTTACCTTTGTATTCAATACATTATACTGCAATCATGAAAAATAAAAACATACTGATTCTGATTATTTCCTTCATCATTTTGCTCGTTGCCTGCTCGGCTCTGTCTATGAGTGCGGTAGCCAGTAATTACCGTTACACCTGGGTAGCCATGAACCCTTGGAATGGAGTCGAAGGTATTGCCTTTACCGTGGGTTATTTTTTGCATACCGGCAAAACCGTCAGTATGCTGATTACAATCGGCTTACTCCTCGTAATCTGGTGGCGGCTCTACGCTCTTATTCACCGGACCTTCATCAGATAATCTTCATCAGGAAGTCAATACATCACTCATGCACATTGATAAATTCATTTGTTTTGTGTAAGTTTGCAACTTCTAAAAACGACAGAGATCGGGTCATTTGATCATCCGGTAATTTCGTGATTCAGTAATTTAGCAACTCATCTATTATGAGAAAAGACGAAAGATATAACAAACGTGGTGTGTCAGCTTCCAAGGAAGACGTCCACAATGCGATAAAAAACATCGACAAAGGAGTATTCCCCCGGGCTTTTTGCAAAATCGTACCGGATTATCTGGGAGGAGATGAAGCTTATTGCAACATCATGCATGCAGACGGAGCAGGAACAAAGTCTTCGTTAGCCTATATGTATTGGAAAGAGACCGGAGATCTCTCCGTTTGGAAAGGAATTGCCCAGGATGCACTGATTATGAACATAGACGACCTTTTATGTGTCGGTGCAGTAGACAATATTCTGTTATCTTCCACGATCGGCCGGAATAAAAACCTGATCCCGGGAGAAGTCATTGCTGCCATTATCAATGGAACAGAAGAATTACTGGAAGAATACCGGAAACTAGGTGTAAGCATCTATTCTACAGGTGGGGAGACAGCCGATGTCGGTGATCTGGTACGCACGATCATTGTAGATTCAACAGTTACTTGCCGGATGAAACGGAAAGATGTCATCGACAACGCCAACATTCGCCCGGGAGATGTCATTATAGGCCTTTCTTCGTACGGACAGGCTACTTATGAAACCGAATATAACGGCGGAATGGGTTCTAATGGCTTGACTTCGGCCCGTCATGATGTATTTGCAAAATATCTGGCTCAAAAATACCCCGAAAGTTATGACAATAATGTACCGGAAGAATTAGTATATGCAGGGAAATGCCTATTGACGGACTGTGTCGAGGGAGTAGGTATGAATGCAGGAAAATTGGTTTTATCTCCGACCCGTACTTACGCTCCGGTAATAAAACAAATTCTGGACAAATACCGTTACCAGATTCATGGGATGATTCACTGTTCAGGAGGAGCCCAGACTAAAGTGATGAATTTTGTCGAGAATATGCATATTGTAAAAGACAATCTTTTCCCCGTACCTCCTTTATTCCGGTTAATCCAGGAACAATCGGGTACGCCTTGGGAGGAAATGTACAAAGTGTTCAACATGGGTCATCGTATGGAAGTTTATGTCGACGAGGAATTGGCAGAAGAAATTATCGCTATCTCAAAGAGTTTCAATATCGATGCCCAAATCGTCGGTCGTTGCTACGACAATGACGAAGGCGAAGGAAATAAGCTTACCATACTCAGCGAATTCGGGAAATTCATATACTGAACGGTAGGTTTGATTCGTAAATTTTATATATAAAACGAAAGGATGCCCTTCTGGAGCATCCTTTTATCATTCCTTCAAATCTTCCCGCATTTGCAGCAAAGTATCCATTAATAACGGAATATTCTCCTTTACTGTATTAAAAATAACATCTGCATCCACTTCAAAATAGTGATGTACAATTATATCACGCATTCCCATCACTTCACGCCATGGTATTTGTGGGTAATAAATGAGCAAATTGCCTGCTGTTAATTTATCCAGATTCTTTATACTTTCACCAGTAGCAATCAATTTCATACAAACTCCATCCAGTAATAAAGTTCCTGTAGCAGAATCCAGAAAATCATTAGTACAATGAATATTTTCAGTTCGTTGCTGAATGACTTCCAGAGATTCTATCACTTTGTCAAGCAAATGCAAAACTTTTACATCATACATAAATAGCTTCCTCTTGAATGGTTTGCTTTAATACCTCATCCATTTTTTCACGCACACGAACCAAATCTACCGGACGTCCCAATAAAGCTTCTAATTCATATTTGATACGAACTAATGTAAACAACGTAGGCGCCTCTCCTTCATAGCAAATATCAATGTCACTATTTTCAGTCTGTTCACCCCTGGCAACACTCCCAAATATCCCCATGCGTTTAATGTGATAAACAGAAGCATGGGTTTGCATGTAGACTGCCAGTAGTTGTATATATTCATTGATAGATTTCATAAAATATCATCTGGTTCATATTCACAAATATAAGAATTATCTGACAGTTAGACAATATGTTTATTCAGCCTGTTTTTCTTTTTTATAAAACTACAAAATCGTCTACTCTGTCAATTCGGGAAATTTATATACTGAACGGTAGGTTTGATTCGTAAATTTTATATATAAAACGAAGAGGGTAACTAAAAAGTCAGATGACAGATAAGTCACCCTCTTTCTTATTATTGTGGTAAGATATGGAAGGATTTATAAAAATTTATAAACTTTATGGACTTTATAAATTTTCGACTGATTTAATCGAACATTTTTTCTATCCTTTTCCTTCTTTTAATATCGTGCGCATTCGTTGCCGGAGGTTCAATTGTGTACTATCGACTTTAGCTTTTCGCGAAGGGATAAAAAGATCCTTGTATTTCGCTTTCGTAATACGGAACTTCATCTTATCGAGATTCCCTGAAATATCCACACCGGCCCGGAAAGGCAAAGGTGATTTCAGGATAGAGATATGATATTTAAAAGTCATATCGATATTGTGTTGTCCGCCGACAGCAGCCTTATAACGGTCGATTTCTACCAGAAAAGGGAATATCTCGATCGTCCCATCCTTCACCATTAAATCTACTGAAATACTATCGATCATATTCCGCTTTTTATTCTTAAACATCAGCATTTTCGAAATTTCAGCAAAAGTCTCCCCATCCATCAGCACCAGATCGCGGCCGTCCAGATAAGCCGCAGCCCTTAGAGTCGGCAAATCGATGTTCATGGCAGAATCCAGCCACGAATCTGCAGCAATGTGAAAATCCACCAGTCCCTCGAACGACCTCAGCATAGGGAAAAGCGTATCTAAAGAAGGGATCAGTCCAACCAGACTATCGATCCGAATGTCATGCATCTGCAAAGCAAAACCGGCATAAGCCTTGGTGGTATCTGTCGCCCGATACAGAGCCGTGGTACTCATATTGGCAGCCGAAGAACGTAATTCCAGATCCGATAGCTGGATGCATTGATTGCGCATAACTACTTCTCCATGAATACTATCCATTTGTAATTTTCCAAACAATACTTTCTTTATATCGGTCTGGAAAGTAAAGTCGATACCAGGAGGAACCACAAACAAGCAATTACTTCCTTCCAAAGCAGTAGTATCACTGACAACAGGAACTTCATCCATATCGTCCACTTCTGTAGAAATCGTATCCCGGAAACCGGCTTTCACCTTCTCCATATAGGCCGTTCCTCTTTCCATCGCCCGCATCAGCTGATTGCAATCTATTCTATCGGAAGTAACCAACAACTGAGCTTTCAGCTCTTCTTTCTTAAAAAACGACTTAGCCAGATTAGTCACATTTCCGGTAAGCCGCAAATCCGAACGCCCCAGATGCAGCACGGCCGAATCCAGCTGAATTTCATTCCGGTCGAATCTCAATCGGGTACCCGGCATCCGCATACGCACCGGAAAATAAGGCGTATAAGCCCTTAGACCGGTAAAATCGACGTATCCTGTCGGAAGCCAGATCTTCGTATTACGTTTACTCCGGACAGCCTCGACTTGTACCTCTGCCTTGGCAAAATTCAAACGGTTGCCCATAGCCCGCAAGCGCAAACTATCCACCTGCAGTTCTGCATTGATCTGAGGAACTTTTTTATTACGCTTCGAGGGCAACAGCGAAGCTTTAGCATTCGCCTGTTTCAACCCCACCAGCAAAGTATCACGGACGATAAACACCATCCGTCCCAAATGTAGGTTAGCCCCCATGGAAGCCACTACAGAAGTATCTTTCAATGGCGAAGTTCTCAGCGCCAGATAAGTCGTATCCATCAACAAACGTACCTTATTGCGGACATGGATATCCAATCCGGAATAACCGACCACTCCGTTCAATAAATCCGTTCCCTGGACAGACTTCGTATTCTTGCGGTTAGCGGCAAAAACCAGTCCTGCCGACTTAACATTCATAACGATACTATCCTTGGGGATAAAAATATTCACATCCTTCATTTGACACCACCCGCCGATTCTCAATTTCCCATAATCAGCATTCCGGACATCTTCGACCAGGACATCCGTTTTTAAAGAAGTATTCAGCGTACCCCGGCAAGTAATTCCATCCGCCAAGGGAAAGATTTTTGTCAATTCTTCAAAATTCACCAAAGCCTTTACTTCAGCTTTCAGGGTAGGTGCTGTCAACAAGCGTTCGGCATCGCCCGCCATATCGATATCGATACCTCCACCTTTCATACAGAAATTCCGCAAATTCACATAAGACTCCTGTTCTTTCTGCAAATCGATCAAAGCAAAAAGATCTACGTTCAGGGTATCGATTTTCGAAGGCATACCGGGATAAGCGATAAAGCCATCTTTGATCCGAAATTCAGAAGTCAGCAAGGGAATATTCTGTTGACCGTAAATACCTTTAATCTCTCCCTGGCACAATACATCTCCCCGCACCTCCACATTTTCAGTCTTATGCAGAATAGTATCGGGCACCAAGTCCAATAGTGTCTTTAATGTCGGAATATGTATTCCATACTTTAAATTCACCAGTAAAGTATGATTTACGGTATCTCCTCTTAAAGTTCCTCCGGCTCCGAAACGGATACCGTTTACATCGACTACGGCTTTCTCCAAAGTGTATAATAAGGAATCCCGGTTGATTTTCATACCGGTTTCTATTCCGAAAGCCAAACGGTTGACCAGCAACTGTCCTTCTTGCCAAAACAATACGTTTTCAGTTGAAAAATCCAGTTTCAGCCGAGAACGGCGTTTACCCAGATAGCCATCTACTCCAAGGTTTATTCCGGTCAATCGGGTATACAAACGCGTATTCCGGTCATCGAAAACAAGCCTTCCATTCCGGATTCTAACATTCCGCAAACGTATTCCCGAATCGAAAGTAGTGGTATCCGCCATCGTTGTATCTACAGTAGTCGTATCTGCCGCTATCCGGAGTATATCCCAATTGGGAACACCGGCCGAATCTACATAAGCATATATCTCCGGCTGTTCCAATACGAAATCCTTCACCACAATACGGTTCTTAGTCAGGTAAGCGATCGGATTTATAGTCAACAGACAAGATTTTATATTCATCAAGGAATCCTGCATGGTCGGCTCGCTATTAGCCGTACTATCACGGAATGTCCCGGAAATAACAGAAGCATCGTCCAATTGAATTCCAAAATCCGGGAAAGTAGAGAAAAAAGTCAATTCAATATTTCCAAAATGTACCTCGGCATTCAGGTATTCTTTTGCAGTCTTCTCTACCAAAGGAGTTAATTTTGCCGGGGTAAAGATAAAATGAATAACAATAGTGACACCGACCAAAATCAGTACCACTAAAGCTAACAGGCTCCAGAGAGTCCATTTCAACACCCGTTTTCCCAGTGACTTTTTCATCTTCAATCCACTAATTCAATAATTTATTTATAGATCAAATACTTCTCTCTGATTTTCTGAAACTCTTCCAATGGAAAACGCCAGGCAGCTCTTATCTGCTGCTCGCTCTTACCTGCCTCAATATCTTTTCTGAGTCGATCTGTCCCGGCCAATTTCTCGAAAAAAGAAGTGAAAAAAGGAGTTTTTCCGGTATAATTCCGATAAGCCAATAGTAACCAATCCACACGTAACCGTTGTCCCTCTCTCACCTCATCGTATTTATTCCTCAGGTCCATGCCATAGCATTTCAATCCCAGGCATTTGGGATTTTTACTCATACCGGGAATACTTTCGGGTACAAAAGTATAAGGCATACCTTTCAATTCGGGATGCCCGAATACCTGAAAGGGAGTATAGGTCCCACGCCCTTCACTGACTACCGTTCCTTCAAAAAAACAAACCGAAGGATACAACATGACCGACACTTTATCGGGCAAATTGGGAGAAGGTTTCCGGGGTAAATCTACCGTCATACTCCTATTCCATCCCTGACAAGGAATCACCGTCAAATCACATTTCTTTTTATCTTTCAACCAACCTTCTCCATTAATCATCCGGGCATACTCACCGATAGTCATCCCATAAACGACAGGAACCGGATGCATTCCGACAAAAGACCGGTATTTCATTTCCAATACAGGCCCGTCTACATAAAAAGCATTCGGATTCGGACGGTCCATAACCACAAGCGGAACCTGATTCTCGGCACAAGCCTCCATCACATAGTGTAAAGTAGAGAGATAAGTATAAAAACGGACACCGACATCCTGCATATCGAAAACAACCACATCCAATCCCTGCAAATCCGCCGGACTCGGTTTTTTCTTCTTTCCGTATAAGGAAATGACCGGTAAACCGGTCTGCCGATCCCGGTAATCACCCACCGTTTCCCCAGCATCGGCATCTCCTCTGAACCCATGTTCCGGACAAAAGATACGTATCAATTGTACCTGATGATCACGCAGGAAATCGACACTATGCTTATATCCGTCCCCGGTTTCCAGCACAGCAGTCTGATTAGCCACAATCCCGACCTTTTTGCCTTCCAACAAACTCCGGTATCGGTCAAAATGCTGAATACCCGGAGAAACGGCTTCAGCCCCTCCGATTATTCCACACCACAAACACAGAAAAAAAATGCACTCTCTCATTATCCCTTTATTTCTTTTCTTCCTCGGGGAAATCGATTTTCATAGAATTTACAATACTTTCCACTTGTCTCAACATATTCCGTTTTTTACCATCGGGAGCGTATACATAGCCCATCATATAGATAATACGGCTATTCTTTTCATCCAATACGACATTCAAAACAAACGGCCCCCCCATAAAATCATTTTCGGCAGTCCACAAACCTCTGATAAGCAAAGCATAATGAATTCCGTCATATTTATAAAAAGCAGCAGTCATCGGAGTCTTCAGATCCAAAGCCATCCAGGTACTATCCCGGGGCCCAGGAATATATTTCTTCAACTCTTCATTCATCCGGTCCAGGATAATCTGGTAATCCATCTGACTTTCATGTTCATATTTTTCTTCAAAAAAAATGATCCCCTTGCTATCGACCCGGGTCTCGGAAGAAATCCATACAAAATTCGAAGTATCTTTATTTATATAATATCCTCCGGGACAATACAACAGGAGGTCGTACTTATTCTTAAACATATTGAATATCTTCGTATCCGGTATTTTCTTGTATACCTCGATCAAACGGTCACGTTCTGCCTTGAGATACACGTTCATCATTTTATTTTTATTGGCATTGAAGATTTTATAAAATGCCTCTACATCCGGTGCACTGATTTGAAAAATCTTCTGAGAACGAGCCCAGGGACTCTCGTGAAACACGATTGAAGCCGTATCGACTTTATCCTTAATCGAAACAGTCAGTATATTCCGATGAAAACGGACATTTTTTTCGAAATTAGAAGGCGGAAGATTGATCAAATCAAAGACCGGTTCGCCCTGAGGTAAGCCCAATTGAGGCTGTCCGAAAAATTCCTTGATAGTATCCCCGACATGACCTTCCCACAAAGTTTTCGGCATAACGACGAGCAGTTCATTCGTAGAACCGCTGACAGGAGGTAAAGCTGACCGCCGGCCACCGCCACCTTCTTTACAAGAGAACAAAAAATAACTCAGGGTCAACACCAGCAGACTGACTAATATTCGTATCTTCATTTTATTATGATTTAAAATATACATTAAACTTATTCCGTAAAATCCCCGTATTTGCTAGCCGAACGATCTAAAATCGCCTTTACCGATCCGACCAGAATCTTCGCTTCGACCATCAAAGGAAGCCGATATTCGTCTTTACTCAACCAAATCTTCATATTTTCGCCTCCTTTGAATACCTCACCTTCAACCAACAAGGGAGAAAAAACGTAACATTCCTGTTTCCGGCCGGCAATCTTGCTTTTCACCACACCCAGATAACGGATATACAAATCATAAATTTTACTATCGATCAAAATCCGGATCGGAATCAAGTCGTTTTTTTGGTATTTATCAAAATCCAACTCCCGGGCCATCCAGGCAACCGAAAGCATATCATAGGTTTGACCGAGTAGTTTCACCGTATCTGTCCGTCTGAATTTTCCAATCCGATGGATATCTCCCAATACGACAGAATCGTCATAATGAAATGTATAATCGAAAGTCTTATGATAATTCCCTTCATGAGCTTTTCTCGAAAATTCATAGGGCATAAAAGTATTCTTGTCAAAATGCGATATCAGGGTGTCCCTGATCGTGAATATCCAATCCCAGGAAGGTAAAGAATAACCCACAGCTTTTAAACGTTCGGCATTCGGATATTTTTCGGAAGTCGTCAACGAAAAATCCACCCGCCCAGCCTTGACCCAAATAAATCCCCAGTTATAATATCCGGTATATACCAACTCTTCTATAGGCGGGTATTTCGATTGGGCACAAAGCGACAGGCTTCCCCCCAATAACAACATCAATATCCAAATTTTTTTCATATCCTTCTATTTATCACTCTCATCCTTATACGGCTTCAACAAATTAAATTCCTGCTCAATATCAAAATTTTGTTTGACACTGATTTCGACAGGTAAATAAACGATTTCTTCAGGCTGTTGGTTCTTCAAATACAAACCGGTATCCCAAATTCCATTGCCATTGGTATCCAAGATCGCCCTAAACTTGTATTTCCCCTCGGGAATCAACGGGAAAGTGACCTGTCCATCCTGGTTGATAATTTGCTCCTGTACCACTGCATAAGAACGTTTTCCATTCTCAGATTTCCCATTATCCGACTTATAGAGTTGTAGAATAACCTGTCCCTGCACGCCACTCACATTGAGCATAATCTTCCCGTAAAATTCTTCCTGACGCACTTTGAATTTTTTCTCCAGTTTGTTATTATGCCGTCCATAAATATCGTTGACAGAAGCAGAATCCAAAGTCAACAGATATTCCTGCCCGGCTTTCCAGGAAGCATCGATATAAATACGCCGGATCTTCAGACTATCTTCTTCCAGGGTAAAATTCAGCGGCTGATAAAGTGTATCCACTTTCTCCGATATATGCAGATTCTCCAAGCCCGCCTTGTCGACCGGCCGGTTAAATTCCAACCACAAACGGGCACCCAAATCAAAATCGTTACCGGCATTCGATTTTATTTCCACAAACTCAATCACCGGAGTTTCAGGTTCGTCTTTCCTGCCCTTCTTATTGTCGGGTTTCTTTTTGTCTTTAAATGTATAGCGGCTGGTATCGGCAAAAGTCGTCAACCGACCGGTACTATCTGTCCGCAAGTAAGAAAGGATAACATTCAAGGTATCTTTTTTATACACGGTAGAATCTTTAATCCACAAAGCCAATGTATCGTTTCCGGCCGAATGTTCCAACACATACCAATCCTCCGGTAGCGGTTCCGTCGACAAGGTATCGAACAAACGGGCCTTAAACTCATTCTTTCCCGGAATACTAAAGATAAAATCGAGGCGTTCCCGTTCCTTCCGGTCATCATCGGTCATATACAACTGGGTCAGCTTTTCCTGAAACAAACGCAGATAAAGATTGTTAGGCCCAAATCCCAGATATTCCTGTGTGACGATACTATCCCTCATCGTTGTGTCCTGCCCGACGATTTTATCGACAACCCGGAACGTATCTACCCGGGTCATAGTCATCACCACGGGACGCACCAAGGTATCCAGGTAAGCAAACATTTCTGCTTCGGGCGTATATTTATAATCCCGGTTATCGTCCTGAATCGCCACGACACGATAAATCGTATCTTTCAAGTTCGTCAAACGGAAAAAACCGGAACTATCCGTACGGGCGACATAGTCAGGCACCTCCAGCAAAGGCATCGAATCCGCCAGATTAGAATACAATTCGACATATACATTTAAAACCGGTTCGCCGGATTCCGCATTCACAACCTGTCCGCTCAATTCCAACGAATCGATTTCATTCCCGGTAGAAAATACATAGCGATAAAATCCCAAAGGATTTCCCTCGTTATTATCGGATATAGCATCTGCAAAATCCAAGGTATAAGTGGTATTCGGTTTCAAGGAATCCACAAATTCGACTTGTACATATTTCCCCTTTAAACGAGGCTTCGGTTTTTTCTTTTGAGGCGGAGAAATAATGAACTTCTCGTTAATATCTTTTAGCTGGACAAACTCATCGAAATAAATGTTCACCCGCTTTTTATCGAAATTTTTAGTAAAAGAGGCCGGTTCTTCGAGGATCACTTGGGGTGGGGTCGTATCTTTAGGTCCACCTTCGGGATATCCCCGGCTGGCACAAGCATAAACCACTACTGCCATAACTAACATAGCCAGCCACTCCCAGCCGAAAGCTCTATCGTCGTTCTTCTTCATCCCTATTATCTATTTACTCAGTCAGATCTCAATTTACAAAGATAAACTATATCGGACAAAAGGGGAATAGTTAAAGGGAAAAAAGTGAAAAGAAAAAATCAGACCGTTTGAGCCAGACACCCTAAAGAGAAACGCACATTCCCTGCCTGAGCCAAAACCTGCAAACAAGCACCGATCGTAGCTCCTGTCGTTATCACGTCATCGACCAACAATACCTTTTTTCCTGTAATTTTAGCGGGATTGCGCAACTCAAAAATATGCTCGACATTTTTAAGCCTTTCGCTTGCATTCTTCCCGGTTTGCGATGCATTGTTCCGAACCCTGAAAAGCACATCGTCATAAATGTCTACTCCTATCGTTTCGGCCATACCACAAGCAATTTCCCGGGCTTGATTAAATCCCCTTTCTTTTTCCCTTTTGGGATGTAAAGGCACCGGAATGATACAATCTGCCTCACATTCATTTTTAATCTTCTCTCCCAGCAAACGGCCGAGATAGATACCCAGAGACCGATGAGAACGATATTTAATCCGGTAAATCAAATTTTTATAGGGGCTGAATTTATTATAATAAAACAAAGAGAATAATTTTTCAGGCCGGTAAGCGGCATCGAAATTCAACAACACATCTTCCTGAATAGCATAGGCCTGATCGGAAAACGGGAAATCAGCCAGACAGGCGGTACACAAATACACTTCACCTTTCATCAGGCTTTCCCCGCAAACGGTACATATCCGGGGGTAAAACAATTCACAAACAGCCCTTCCCGAAGACAACAATCTGTCTTTTAGCCATCTTCCGATTCGCAATCCAAGCTGTCGTGTCATAAATTCAGGTTTTAGCCATCCGACCCCATCATATTCAACTTTTCAGACGATATCCTCTGAACCAATCTATTTCCATACGTGCGGGTAACTGTTTTTCCAGAGGTTCTTTATTGGTTCCCAAAGAGAAAACGACATACATCGGAACGTCCGGGATATGTTCGGTTTCCTCTTTCACCACCAGATCGTTTACCATCCACACCATTTTATTTTCCGTCCACTCCAAAGTGAAAATATAATAGGCATTATCGAGCTCCAGCTCTTTGATTAATTGGATATCTTTATTGACCGCTGTACGATAAGAATACACTCTTCCCATATGTACTCCATCGGCCTCACACTTCATGATTTCCACATGAGGCACCTCTGTATCCCCCAGCATCCAAAAACAAGAAGTCAGGGCACAACGATTCAGCTTAATCTTAGCCTCAAAACGACCGTAGCGCTGCCTCAAAGCAGTGGCAGAACTAATCATAGCAGAGGAATAATCGTATTTTTTCTCCCGTATTCCTACCTGCCGGTCCCAATATTTTCCGATGATCGATTCTTTTCTAAAATTCAGACAAACCGCACTCTCACCGAAGGTGATATTATCCGGTGAGTACAACTGCATATCCTCTCCCACCCCATAGGTATCGTTCAAAAACCGCTCTCCGGCATAATAACGGGTAATCCATTTGGTTTCATCCAGGCGTCCCTGATTGAAATCGTCTTCAAACACCAATTGCCATCTCCTCATACTATTAAAATAAGGGTCCTGAGCCAATAAGATATATTTAGCTATTTCGGGGCGCTTTTTCAAAGCATCGAATTCGCAAAGTAATTGATAATCTTCGGTCGTCTGATACCGGTTTTTATTCAAGAGATAAGCTCTGTTTCGCTTGAATTCTTCCGAACGGATATAAGTTTCCAAATGCGTAAACTTTTGTGGCAAATCCGTATCTTTAACCTCACGGTATTCTTTAAAACGACGTAATTTCTCTAATTTGATCAAAGCAGCGATCTTCGGCTGACGAATAATTTCCTGATAAGCTTTATATTCGACGGCATGTAATTTCTTATCGAAACCGGCCGACATAACCATCACTTTCAGCTTCTGATACTCCTGATATTCAGGCAAAGCTTTTACCCGCTCATACCCCTTCAATTCTTCAGAATCGGCAATCAACAGATAAGATTGTAACTTACGCACCTTGAGCAAAGCTTTATATTGCCGTTCTGCTTTATAATATTCGCTGTCCTTATAAGAGAGCTGTTCGATTTCTTTCCGTCTTTCCTTAAACTGAGCACTATTTACATACTCTTCAAGCTCGCGATAACGTTTTAGCTCTTCCCCTTTTTCCACCCTCAGAAACAATTCTTCATCTTCACGGAATACGGCTCTGAAAGTTTCCGCTTCATAGGTCGTACGAAGTAGTTTATGCTTAGAAAATAAAAAAGAAAATAATCCCATACACTACAATAATTAACAGATCAGACACTATCACACATCAGATAGCAAAGTTAATGTAAAAAAAACAAAAAACCTATTTTACTGCTTTACAAAATTATAAGTGATCGTACCTTTCTGCAGCGCAGGGGCGTCCGGTTTTTCATTAAAACGCGAACGTTTAGCAGCATCGGCAGCCACCCGCCACAAACAGTCGTCCGACTGAGACTGATCTTCCAAAATTTTAGCTTTCTGGACCACACCTTTCGGATTAACCAGTATCTCGACTACAACTTTACCTCCATATTCACATTTAAATACCGGAATCGGCAGAAAACGGGCATACCGGTCTTTCAGATTATAACTGACACTACTTTCACCGGCATAAAAAGTAGATTTCAAAGAATCCAGTTCCTGTTCCCGTTTATCGCGATCATTTTGCAAACTGTCTTTTTGGTAATTTTTATCGCGTTGGGCTTTATAACGTCCGCTATTTCCTTCTTCTTCCAACTCCTTCAAAATCTCGTCCACATATTGCTGTACACTGGCATCCGCTCTCTTTTCCGGCTGTACGGCATTCTCATTGACAGCAATGGAACGCAACATGCGTTCGACCTCTTCCTGAGAAGTCTTTTGACGAATTTCCTCTTTTCGTTGCTGCTCTTCCTCTTTTTTCTGCCTCTCCTCCGGAGTCGGGGTATCCATAACGATTTCCATCTCCGTATGAACCTGAATCCGGGAAATTTCCATACTCAATAAAAAAATAGCCAGGACCAAGTGAAAAATCACGGTACCCATAATCCCGCGCCGATGCGGAATAATCCATTTTTCTATATATGCTTTAAAATTCATCTTCATTACTTCACGTTACTCGAAACGAATCGCTTTAATCGGTTTTATCCTGGAAATCAACATCGTCGGCACGACCAACATCAACACCGAAACTACCAACACTCCGACATTCAATAAAATAATATAGACCCAATCGAAATAAATCGGCACCGTATCCATATAATAAGTAGCCGAATCTAATCTGACAATCCGAAACAGAGCCTGCAAACCACCTAAGGTAAGAGCCAAAATATTACCTACCACCATCCCTTTGCCAATCAATCCGGCAGCTATATATAAAAACAATCTCCTCAGACGTATATTCCGATATCCCAAAGCTTTCAAAATCCCGATAAAGGAGGTCTTATCCAAAATCAGGATCAACAAACCCGACACCATATTAAAACCGGCAACCACAACAATCAGCGTCAGGATGATCCAAACATTCATATTCAACAGATTCAACCAATCGAAGACCTGAGGAGCCGTTTCCCGCAAAGTAGTGATTTTATAAAAATCGTCATCCTGATTCATGGGCAAGGTGTCGTCCAACTCCGCCTCCACCTCTAATATGCGTTTCATATCGTTCAGTTCCACAGCAATACCGGAAACCTCCCGGGGCGCCCAATTGTTCAATTTCTGTAAATGCCTGATGTCACACACCGCCAGCATTTCGTCATACTCCTTAAAACCGGTATCGTAAATTCCCTTCACCGTAAACACCCGTGCTCTCGGCGGATCTTGTACAAAATGTGCCGTAATTTTATCACCGGGACTGACATTCAATATAGCCGCCACAGCAACTGAGATCAACACCTCACGAGAAGGTTCGGCCTGAAAAAAATCAGGGTATTCGCCCTCCCGAAGATGCTTCCGGTAGAAAGAAGCATCGTAAGAGGAATCCATACCTTTCAAAATTATACCGTGAATTTCTTCCTTACTCTTCAAGATCGCCGGTTTTGTCACATAAGCATACATCTGCTTTAAATCGGACACTCTCCGGACCACTTCCAACAAAGAATCGTTCAGCTCGATCTCACTTCCCGAATAAGCATCTTCATGATCATAAGCCGTAATGCTCAAATGAGCCATAAATCCCGACAATTTAGTGGTTATCTCATTTTTAAAACCGGTAATAATCAGGATCGAAAGCAGCATCACACAAACTCCTAGCGCAATACCGGCTAACGCAATTTTTACAATCGGCACAGATACCGCTCCGTTTTGTTTTCCCTTCAATAATCTTCTTGCTATGAATAATTCAAGATTCACTCCGTCACCAATTAGTTAACCCGACAAATTTAAGGGAAAAAATTGTTTATTCATTTATTTAAGGATCGGTTTATTTGCCAAACAACGGATTCCCCCAAAATAAAACGACAGCAATCAAAATTGATTAAGCTCAACTTTAAAACACGTCGAAACTACTTTAAAAGGTAGCATTATTGTTGTACTTATTCGTCTTCGGTGATCGCGTTCGGAGACCCGGTCGCTTCCGCCGGTCAATGAAGGAAAGCCTTAACGAACCGGTCTGACGGTATAAAAACCGGAATCGGAATAGAAAGGGGAAAAATCAAACCTAGATTTAATCTGCAAACGATACAAATTTGATTAATTATAAGTTAAAATCACCATATCATTGTATTTTTTCAATTAATTTTTGTATTATTGTTTCAAAATGAAAGCAACAAACTAAATCATATCATGCAAAATAATCTGATTGATAAACAGCTGGTTGACACCACGATGGCTCAATGCGGAGTAAGTAATTTAGACGATGCTTCTATCCGCGACACGGTAAAAATAGCTAATCTACTGGAAAAAGCCACCGGCGAAAAATTCATCCGAATGGAAATGGGTGTTCCGGGTCTGGCTCCTTCCCGTATCGGAACAGAAGCCGAAATCGAAGCATTAAAACACGGAGTAGCCCAATTTTATCCGATGCTGGAAGGTTATCCGGTACTTTCTGAAGAAGCTTCCCGTTTTGTAAAAAATTTCATGGATGTCGATATCCGGCCAGAAGGAATCATCCCGACAGTAGGTGCCATGCAGGCATCTTATGTCGCTTTCATGGCATTGACCGAATGCCATAAGGGGAAAGACACGATTTTATTTATAGATCCGGGATTTCCGGTACAGAAAACCCAACTCGAAGTCATCGGCAAGCCTTATCAAACCTTCGATATCTATGAATACCGGGAAGAAAAACTGGAAGCTAAACTACGGGAATACCTGGACCGGGGGAATATCGCCGGCATCGTTTATAGTAATCCGAACAACCCATCCTGGGTATGCCTGACGGATTTCGAATTACAAGTCATCGGCAAACTGGCAACCGAATACGATACCATTATTCTCGAGGACCTGGCTTATTTTGCCATGGATTTCCGCAAGGATCTGTCTCATCCGGGTAAGGCTCCTTTCCAACCGACTGTAGCGAAATATACGGATAATTATATTTTTATGATATCCAGTTCGAAATTATTCAGCTATGCCGGCCAGCGCCTGGGGCTGCTCTGTATTTCCGATGCTTTATTCCATAAGAAATACGAACATTTGAAAGAACGCTATAAAGCCGACAAGCTGGGATATACCATTACCTATAAATTGATATATACCCAAACATCAGGTACCGCTCATTCCCCTCAATATGCCGTAGCAGCCGTATTGAAAGCCGCCAACGAGGGAAGGATCAATATATTGACAGATGTCAGGGAATACGGCAAACGGGCTGAAATCATGAAGACCCTTTACAAAAACGCCGGTTTCAAAGTCGTGTACGATAAAGACGGACATGAAGACGTAGCGGACGGTTTCTATTTTACCATCTATTATCCGGGAATGACAGGAGCAGAATTAGCTAAAGAACTTCTTTATTATGGAATTTCTTCCATCACATTAAAAGGATGCGGAAGTACCCGGGAAGGATTAAGAGCTTGTGTATCCCAAGTCGGACTGGACCAAATGGACACATTGAAAGACCGGATCGAACGGTTTGCCAAAGATCATACCCCAATCGAATCATAGGGAGTGATGATTTTAAATCCTTGTAGATTCACACTTTACAAACAGATTGTGCAAAAAAAAGCTAAATATTTTCTCACTCTTCGGGGAGATGTGCAGTTTTCAGCTTAAAATGAAAATAATTTGATCTTTTTTTGCGGATTTGATTTTAAAATGTAATTTTATACCCGAATTAAATAACAAAGCGTAATAATATTACATCAATATTCGACAAATTATAATTTATTAAGATTATGGCAAAATTCAGAGGAGCAATTGTTGTAGACACCGAACATTGCAAAGGATGTAGTCTGTGTGTCGTAGCATGTCCGACTAAAGTGATCGAGCTGAATCCGGATGTAAACGGAAAGGGTTATCACTATGCTTATATGAAAAATCCCGAAGCTTGTATCGGCTGTGCGAGCTGTGGTCTGGTATGTCCCGACTCTGTAATCACTGTCTATAAAAAAAATGTAGAATAATATAAAACTACCGAAAAAATGGCAGAAGTAAAATTAATGAAGGGTAATGAAGTAATCGCAGAAGCCGCCATTCGTTGCGGATGCGATGGTTATTTTGGTTACCCGATTACCCCGCAATCTGAAGTCATGGAAACCCTCATGCTGCGCAAACCATGGGAAGAGACAGGCATGGTGGTATTGCAGGCAGAAAGCGAACTGGCCGCGATCAATATGGTATATGGCGGTGCATCTTGTGGTAAAAAAGTAATGACCTCTTCCTCTAGTCCGGGTATCAGCTTAAAACAAGAAGGTATCACTTATATCGCCGGAGCGGAATTACCTTGCTTGGTAGTCGACGTTATGCGTGGAGGCCCTGGCTTAGGTACGATTCAACCTTCACAAAGTGACTACTTTCAGGCGACCAAAGGTGGTGGACACGGTGATTATCACCTGATCGTTCTTGCCCCCGCATCGGTTCAGGAAATGAGTGATTTTGTCGTATTGGGTTTCGAGCTGGCTTTTAAATATCGTAATCCGGCTATGGTATTGGCCGATGGCGTGATCGGTCAGATGATGGAAAAAGTAGTCCTTCCGGACTATACGCCGAGATGGACAGATGAAGAAATCGAAAAAATATCGGGCGATTGGGCACTGACCGGTAAAAAGAAAAACCGGAATCATCATATCATCACTTCTTTGGAACTGGAAGCACACCGTCAGGAAGTATTCAACGAAAAACTTCAACGGAAATACCGCGAAATCGAAGCCAACGAAGTCCGCTACGAAGCACTCAATTGTGAGGATGCCGACTACATTTTCGTAGCTTACGGTTCTTGTGCACGTATTTGCCAAAAATCCATCCAATTAGCCCGCCAGGAAGGTATCAAAGTAGGACTGTTACGTCCGATCACCCTCTATCCTTTCCCGACACAAGCCATTTCGGATCTATGCGCTAAAACCAAAGGTTTCCTTTCAATAGAAATGAGTGCCGGACAAATGGTTGAAGACGTACGGTTGGCTGTCAACGGAAGAGTGAAAGTAGATTTCTACGGCCGTATGGGTGGTGTTGTACCTACTCCGGAAGAGATCGTGGAAGCACTGAAAAATAAATTTAAGATTTAAGAGGAACGATAAGATGGAACTAACAGACATTATAAAAGAGGAAAACCTCGTACTCCAAAAGAGCAAACTCCTCACTGACAACGTTATGCACTACTGTCCGGGTTGTACTCACGGCGTAGTTCATAAATTGATCGCGGAGGTGATCGAAGAGCTGAACATCCAGGATCAGACCATCGGTGTTTCTCCGGTAGGATGTAGCGTATTCGCTTACAATTATATCGATATCGACTGGGCTGAAGCCGCTCACGGCCGTGCACCTGCCGTAGCTACCGCCATCAGCCGCCTGCACCCCGAAAAATATGTATTTACTTATCAGGGAGACGGTGACCTGGCATCTATCGGATGTGCAGAAATCATGCATGCTTGTAACCGGGGAGAAAATATCGTAGTGGTTTTTATTAACAACGCTATTTACGGTATGACCGGAGGCCAAATGGCTCCTACCACCTTGTTGGGACAGGTGACCTCGACCACACCCTACGGACGTGATGCCAAACTGAATGGTTTCCCGATGAAGATCACCGAATTATTGGCACAACTCGACGGAACCTGTTATGTTACCCGTCAAAGTGCAGAAACACCTGCTGCTGTACGGAAAACAAAAAATGCGCTGAAAAAAGCATTCCAAAATACCCGTTTACAAAAAGGCCTCTCCTTCGTAGAAGTTGTAGGTACTTGTAACTCCGGTTGGAAGATGACTCCCGTCGACGCCAATAAGTGGATGAAAGAACATATGTTTGAAAAATATCCGCTCGGGGACATCAAAGACATCTAAAAAAAAGGCTAGAATGCTAAAGGCGAAAGGCTGGAAGCTAAAAGCTAAAAGGCTAGAGACTAAAGACCAAAAATGTAAATTATTGTTTTTATGACAGAAGAAATTATTATAGCCGGATTCGGAGGACAGGGGGTACTTTCTATGGGAAAGATCCTGGCTTATTCCGGCATCATGCAAGATCAGGAAGTATCCTGGATGCCTTCCTACGGTCCTGAAATGCGCGGAGGTACAGCCAATGTTACGGTGATCATCAGTGACGAACGGATCAGTTCACCGGTATTGAATGCCTTCGACTCGGCCATTGTACTCAACCAGCAGTCTATGGATAAATTCGAGCCCCTGGTAAAAGCAGGCGGAACCCTGATATACGATCCGAACGGTATTACCCACCATCCTACCCGGAAAGACATCAACATCTATCAGATCGAAGGTGCCCGCCTGGCTGCTGAGGGAGGTAATCCGAAAATCTTCAACATGATCATATTGGGAGGATTCCTGAAAGTAAAACCGATTATTAACCTGGATAATTTGGAGAAAGGGTTGAAGAAATCTCTTCCGGCCCGTCACCACAATTTAATACCGATGAATATCGAAGCCGTACAAACCGGTATGGCCGAACTTAAAACAATTCATCAATTATAAACCTTTTTCTCACCTTACCATGAGGGAACTGCCCGGAAAACCGGGCAGTTTTTTTTATTTGACTACCCGAATCTTATTATTTTTTCACAACCTTTTTGAATACGATGTAAAATCCTCTTTCTCTTTTATTTATCTTTGTCGATTCATGATAATGTGGTGTTATCATAAAAACGGGAGAAAAACAACATGAAACCTTTAAGGAATAGTATCCATAAATTCCTGAAGTCAGCGGAAGTGACCTTCTTCGAAGGGTTATACCGGGATTATTTCACGCGTACCCTGTTTTTTGCACAGCAATATCTTCCCGATCCGGAAGAAGCCCGCGAAATTGCTCAGGAAACGTTCGTTACATTATGGGAAAAAAGAACTGAAATCCGTCCGGACCTCAGCGTACAAGCTTTTATTCTAACCATTGCCAAACACAAATGCCTGAATGTATTAAGAAAAAAGATCGCAGAACAAAAATACAGCGATAACCTGACGGCCCGGGAAACTATGGCTAACTATTCGGCTCTTTCCGACGAAACTTTCGATACCGTTCAAATGCAGGAGCTGGAACAACTGATCGGACAGGCCCTCTCTGAGCTGCCCGAAAAAACGAGAATAATCTATAAAATGAGCCGGGACCAGGAAATGACCTATGAAGAAATCGCACAGGAAATCGATTTATCGGTCAAATCCGTCGAATACCACATGACTAAAGCACTCGCTCACATGCGGTATAAACTGAAAGACTACCTGATACTTTTGTGTTTCGGATTAATCCCTTTACTCACTTAAATTAAAAAAATCCAAAATTTTATTTAGGGTAGTTGTAGATTTAAGTGTATATTTACCAAAAAGATTCCCAATACTTATGAATGAAGAGTTATTACTCAAATATATAACGGGACAAGCGACAGAGGGGGAGAAAATAAGGATCCTGAATTGGCTGGAAGAGCATCCTGACAATCGACTGAAATTCAATCGATTAAAAAACACATGGGTCATAAGTAAGTTACCCGAGACCAAAGCTCCGGAAGCGAGCGTACTACAATACTCCCGTAAAATCCGCCACCGTAAACAAAACCGGCGAATCCTGGGTTATGGCATTGCCGCTTCATTGATCCTGCTTCTTTCCTTTCAAGTATTCTATCAATTCAATGACTATCGGCAAGAAATCCATTTTCTGGAAAATCAGCAATTAGCCCAATTGGAATACCATACCAATAAAGGAGTAAAAGGACGGGTCACGCTCCCTGACGGAAGTATCGTTTGGTTAAATTCTGACAGTGAATTGAAATGCCCGGCACAATTTTCCGGAGACAGCCGGGAAATCAATTTCTCGGGTGAGGGTTATTTCGATGTAGTAAAAAATCCCGAAAAACCGATGATCGTTAAATTGGAAAACGGAATTCAGGTTATCGTCAAAGGGACTAAATTTAATCTGACCTCCTATAAAAACGACGATAATGTCTCTGCCCTATTACTATCCGGTAATATCACCGTCTTGCGGACCAAGCATTCGAAACAGGAAGAAATCAAAGTCAAACCCAACGAAAGAATTTGGATAGAGAAAAAAGAGAGGCAAAAAGTCAATCTGACTGTCCCGGCCGAGACTTTACCCATCCTAGGTTGGAAAGACGGTTGGTTGATTTTCGACGAGACACCGATAGCGGAAGTCCTGAAAAAGCTGGAACGTTGGCATGGCATGACCTTCGAAGTGAAAGACCCGGAAATTCTGGATCAAAAATTTACCGCCCGTTTTCACGAGGAATCCATTTCCCAGATACTGGAAATCATGCATAACGTCGCCTTGCTCCGGTTTGAAATAAAGGATAAAACAGCCGTTCTGTATAAGTATTAAGATTACAGGACTCAATTTTTTGAAAAAAAATGCGAATATCGATTTAGGGTATTCGCATTTTTATGTGTATTTTATATACATTAAACAAATTAACCAAATTTATATGAAAAACGATGTATCAGCTATTCCAGCCGGAAAAAGCAACTACCTGAAACGGCTTTTATTCCTGCTGGTATGTGTGCTAATGTCAGGGAATGCGGTGTGGGCGCAGCAACCTACAATCACCATTCATGCTAAAAATCAATCTTTAAAAGAGGTATTGAAAGAAATCGAGCAGCAAAGTAAGCACTCGTTTATCTATTCCTCGAGTACCATCAATGTCAACCAGAAAGTTAATCTGGAATGTAATGGTGTATCTTTAGACAAAGCTTTGGAACAATTGGGAGCCATTGCCGACATCACTTACTCCATTTCCAATCATCAGATTATGCTGGCTCCGGCAGGGAAACAACCGACTCCGGCAGCAGTAGCCGGCAATCAGAAAGGAGCTAAAGCCGGACAAACCATCCGGGGGGTTGTGAAAGACGAAAACGGAGATCCGATTGTAGGAGCCAGTGTTTTCTTTAAAGGTACTACAGTAGGTGTCGCTACAGACGTCGATGGGAAATTCACGCTAAAAACGACAGAAGCGGGCCAATTGCTGGTGGCCTCCTTCATCGGTTACAGCAATGCCGAAGTGAAAGTAATGCCTAACCAGGAAGTCTACAACTTCGACCTGAAACCGGAATCGAAGATGATCGAAGAAGTCATCGTCACCGGTTACCAGACCATCTCTAAAGAACGGGCAACCGGTTCGTTCGCCATCATCTCTCCCAAAGATATGGAAGGGAAATTACAAACCAACGTTATGGATCGTCTGGAAGGGAAGGTGGCCGGATTGACTTCGAACCGCGGGAATATTCAGATTCGAGGAGTCTCTACCTTGAATGGCGACAAGACACCGTTATATGTAGTAGATGGTATTCCGTTTGAAGGAGAACCGGGCAGCCAAACTACGCCATTGGATGTGCTTAACCCTTCGGATGTTGTGAATATCACAGTATTGAAAGACGCTACAGCTGCTTCTATCTACGGAGCTCGTTCCGCCAACGGTGTAATTGTTATCACAACGCGCAGCGGTTCAACAGGCAAACCGCGTGTCAACTATAACGGAAGTATCAAATTGCAAGGCCTCCCCGATAGGGATTATGCAAACAAAATGTCCAGTTCGGAATTGGTGGACTTCCAAAAAATGTTGATTCAAACTTTCCCGAATGTAAATCGTTATGATGCCAACCGTTTCCAAAACGATGTGCAATTGTTATTGCTGGATTGGAGAGACGGCAAATTAAGCGAATCGGAACTTGAAACGAAATTGAAACCCTACCGTACACATGACAGGTACAACCAAGTGATTGATGAATTCCTTCGTAAAAGGGCCATCACACACCAACACAACCTTTCATTTAATGGTGGTTCGGACATCTACAAATACAATTTTTCTATAAACTACACCGGAACCGCTCCACACGAACGAGAACAGAAAACGAAACGTATAGGTTTTAATATCAAAAATACGTTTAATCTCTTTAAGTGGTTTACTTTGGATGCAGGCATCATCGGCAGCAATAAGTCCGAAGATTACGACAATGGCGTGTTGGGTATGAACTTGTTGAATGCGGGTACCTCTTCCTATTATATGTTGCGTGACGACGAAGGCAATCCGCTCCAGATGTACAATACCAAATCGCAGGCAGAAATCGACCGTTTGAAAAGTATCGGGTTGATGGACGAGACCTATATTCCGGTCAATGAAATGGCATCTCGCCACTATACGGCAAAAAGCCGTTACCTGAACTTGAATTTCGGAGCCAAATTCAAGATTATTGACGGGCTGAACCTCGAATTGCGTTACCAGACGGAAAATACCACCGGATTCACGAAGCAATATGACACGAAAAATGCTTTGGATGTAAAAACCATGATTAACGATGCTGCCGTATTAAATCCAAACGGTACGTTAAAATACAACATCCCTGTCGGAGGACAGATTGTGCAGACCAATACGGACAATAATTCCTACACGATGCGTGCCCAGGTGAACTATAACAACACCTTTTCCGAGCGTCATGACTTACAAGTGCTTGTCGGCGCAGAACGGCGGAAAGTCGTTACCTCTCAAAACGGTTTCTACCGTTTGGGATACGATGATCAGACATTGGTGTACAGCGAAATCAACGCGCTTGACTTGAATCAAATGCTTCGGGGCACTCAAAGTATATACGGAACATTCTCATTCAAGAACAAGACTCCGGGTTTCTCGCATGTGGACAACCGTTATGTATCATTCTATGGAAATGCATCCTATACTTTAGACAACCGTCTGACCGTGAATGGAAGTATCCGTATTGACCAATCAAACCTTTTCGGTACAGACCCCAAATATCAGTATAAACCTTTATGGTCTGTAGGTGCCCACTATGTTCTGTTTCAAAACAAAACCAATTGGTTAGATCGTCTTGTGCTTCGTGCCACTTACGGTATCAACGGTAACGTTTCTAAAAAGAACGGTCCTTACCTGATTGCCGCAGCAGACAGGAACAACTACTTTACCAACGAAAGTGCATTCTATATCAAAAGTCCGGCAAACCCGTCATTGCGTTGGGAAAAGACCCAAGTAACCAACATCGCAGTAGATTTCAATTTATTCCAAAACCGTTTGAACGGCTCTGTCGAATTCTATAACAAAAAGAGTAGTGATCTTTTGGGAGACTTCTCCACCGATCCGACCCTGGGATGGAGTTCCATGTTGATGAACTTTGCCAGTTTGTACAACCGAGGTGTAGAAATCGTATTGAACAGTGAGAATATCAAAACGAATGAATTCTCATGGACTTCTAACTTCATATTCGGATACAACAAAAATAAAGTGCTTGAAGTCGAGACTTCTGATGAATCGGCTTACAGTTACTATAGCAAACTGAACACCCGTAAAAATTATGCCATGAATTCCATGTTCAGCGTTCGTTATGCTGGTTTGGATGAAAACGGTATTCCAACCGCCTATAACAAGAATGGAGAAATTGTAAAATCTGCCGACCTTTTGACCAAGGAAGATTTAGTTTACTCGGGTACTTACGAGCCACGTTTCAATGCATCATTTACTAATCGTTTAAGTTATAAAGGTTTTGATCTTTCCTTCATGTTTATCTATGCCGGCGGTCATGTAATGCGCGATGTAAAAGCAGGCATGTTGATTGCACAGCATCCTATTTACCGCACCTCCAATGCCGACCGCGACCTGATGAATTACTGGAAAAGCGCAGAGGATAACAACAATCCGGACATCAACCCGGCTTTTGCTTTCCAAAACCAGGCAGCCATGAAAGCAAAAGACCTTTGGAGTGCAGCCGACAAACATGTACAGAAAGGCGACTACATCAAATTGCGCGATGTGACTCTTGGTTATACCATTCCCCCACATTTGTTGAAAAAATACATGATTCAAGGTATCCGCCTGAATGTACAGATACAGAACCTTTGGTACTGGGCCGCCAATAGGAACAACCTGGATCCCGAAGTATGGAACGGCAGCAGCCTTTCACCCTCACGCGGCTCTCACCTCCCGGCAAATGTGACATTCGGTTTATCAGTTAATTTCTAAAATGAGGACAATAATGAAAAAATACATTTATCCGATACTCTGCACCCTACTGATAGTAAGTCAAGGATGCGACCATTTTTTGGGAAACAAACCGAAAGGGTATGCTATTCCCGAAGCTTTTGAAGACTATGTGAAATTGTTTGCCAGTCAGTCTCTCAATAGCTGCATGAGCACAGATGCATTTTATCTGACAGATGACGTGCATTTATTGGACGATACCGTTTCTGCTGCCGACCTGGCGTATGCAAACCAAGATGACCACGAGCGCAATCTCTACTCATTCAAAGGCGGACAGATTTACACGCCGGGGTCAGATGACAACTTGTGGAATGCCGCTTATGAGCGTATTTACACATTCAACACTATTATCAACAACGTGCTTTCCTCTACCGATGCCACCGATGCAGAAAAACATCGCCTGCGCGCCGAAGCGCTCTACCAGCGTGCTTTCGAATACCTGGCATTGGTCAACATCTACGCCCGCCATTATCACAAAGAAACGGCAGCAACCGATTATGGCATTCCTTTGATCACAAAGGATCTTGTAGATCAAACATACACCCGTGCCACTGTTGCCGAAGTATACAAACAAATAGAGGATGACTTAAAAGAAGCTTCTAAAAGCCTGAAAGAAGTCCCCATTAACTTATTCCATCCCTATTTAGGCAGCCTTCACTCTTTTTATGCCCGCCTGTATCTCTACATGGGACGTTATGACGATGCTCTCACCGAAGCAAAAGAGGCACTGAAACTGAACGACCAATTGCAAGATTTACGTCCTTATCAGACGAAGGATAAAACTACCTGGGGACGTATCGTCTTGCCCGATGGAACACCAATGCTCGAAAAGGATGACAATCCGGAAGCCGTATTTGTCCGTCTGCAAAGCGGACGTGTAACCATTCCGGTCAGCAAGGATTTTCTTGCAACATTTGAGCGTAACCTGCCTGCAGGAGCAACAGACCAGCGCCGTGCTTTGTTTTATGCCGACGATACCGTCAACATGGGACGTACCGATTATTTTTACGGGGAGACTTGCTATATTCTATATGCTTATCAGAACGTAGGTTTCTCCACTGTCGAAAACATGTTGATTGCCGCAGAATGCGAAGCCCGCGTCGGCTCCAAAGACAATGCAATGAGCTATGTGAACAAACTGCGTGACAACCGCATCAAAAACAACGTAGCCCTGACAGCAACCGACAAGGACGAAGCGCTCCGCATCGTATTGGACGAACGTCGCCGGGAATTTGCCTTCACGGGTTTCCACCGCCTGATAGACCTGAAACGTCTCAATTATGAAGACAAATTCAAAAAAACCGTCACCCATACGGCAGACGGCGAAACCTTTACCCTTGCACCGAACGACAATCGGTACATCTTCCCGATTAATCAAATGATTTTAAATTACAATCCGGGAATGCCGCAGTACGAGAGATAAAAAGTTTCAAAGGTTACAACGGTTAAAAGGAACGACTAAACCGTTGTAACCCCTGTAACTGCGATAATTTTTGTAACTCTGAAGTAAAATGAAAAAATTAATTTTCCTGTTCAGTCTCTTTATCGCCTTCCAGGCAGTTGCCCAAGAAGGTATCCGATTCCGGCATTGCAGCTGGGAAGAAGCCAAAGCTATGGCAAAAAAAGAGAAAAAACCGATTTTTATCGATTTCTATACCCAATGGTGCGGTCCCTGCCTGAATATGGCTGAAAACATCTTCACCTTAGGAAGTGTAGGTAATTTTTACAACGATCATTTTGTATGCCTGAAGATCGATGCAGAAACAGGCGAAGGAGTCGAATTAGCCAAAAAATACGAAGTAGCTTCCTTCCCCACCTTTGTTTTTGTAAATCCCAAAACCGAAAAAGCAATCCATATCTCCGGTAGTAATCAAGACCGGGAAACTTTCCTTTTCACCGGAGCTTCGGCCCTGGATCCCCAAAAGACCTCTGTCTATCTGATGGAACAACAGAAAGCAGGCAATACTAAACCGGAATTCCTACTCGATTACGCTTATTATGCAGCCTCCCGCTATAACCGGACAGAAAGCGAAAAATGTGCCGAACAACTGATCACGAAGCCGGGTTATTCACTGGAAAATCCGAAAGTATGGGCCTTATTCGTGAAATCCATCCACGGACGGGACAACAAACTGTTTAAAATGCTTTGTTCCGATATCGACAAATACCGCAAAATTCACGGAATCCAGGCAGTAGACAGTAAATTATTCAAAGAATGTAACTACTGCCCGGATGCCGCCGAATTGGCAGCTCTACCCGATTTCGAAGGAAAAACATTCCTTACCCGGAAAAACGAGGCCGACCGACTGATTAGTGCCGAAAAATACGAAGAAGCTGCCCGGCTCATCGACCAAATGGTAGCTGATCCCGGTGCTTTCCGTGAAGAACTTTGTATGTATTTTCGCTTTATGACCCGTTCAGCCACTTACAAAGATTATCCGGAATTCTGGAAAGAAAAATGCCTGGAATATTCGCGGTATATGGCTTACAACATGCCCGACCGGGACGAAGCCATCACCTACTTCGATTACCTCAGCCAATTGGAACACTATCTGAATACCCATCCAGAAATTCAGCAACAACTACCCGATTGTCTGAAAAACAAACCCAAATACGGAGCTCAGGAATTGTCCATGCGCCCCGCTCAACTCAAACAAAAACCCAAAAAGAAATAATAAATATTAGTGACCGCACTCAAACGAATAGCGAGTACGGTCACTGTTTAAAACCTGACAGCGTTTACTTCAACCGATTCTTTGTCTTAATAGCTTCATTGACCAACTGCAGATTTTCATTGGCCCGGATAAGCTGCTCACAAGCGGCAATAATTTCCGGTCGTTTTACAGAATGCGTATACCAGCTTAATGTCTCCACTGTTGTAATCCTAAGCTGCATATCGCGGGAGCTATCCAAAACAAAAGCAATCAACAGTTCTGCGGCTCCGACTGCAGGGTGATTCCGTTGACGGACTATATCAAAACTTTTATCCTTGGCAGAAGAAGTAAGATCACTAATGACACCGGCTGCACTCTGCCAGGAATTCTGGTTCCTTTGTACCAGACTCAGGAGTTGCTGTACCACTTCCTCTTTATTTACCCAATGTCCACTTGCCCCGGCCTGCCGTTTTATTTCTGCGGTCAGTTTATCCATATCCATCAGCATGATTGCGTCCCTTGCCTGGTAATTTACACGAGCGGACATGTTTTCATTCAATAAGGCATAAACCAGAGCAGGTATCAATTCATCAGTTCCCAAATTCCCGATATACTGAACGGCAAAACGCCGGACCAATTCATAACTATCACATACTGCAAGTTTCAAAACATCCACCAGTTCCGGACTATTCATCTGATACAACAACTTCATACACTCCATACGAACTACTCCGAACAAGGAAGCTTCATAAGTCTTTTGCAGTAACTCAGGCAATCCGGGAGCATGATTTTCATACAACTTCCGTAAAGCCATACATTGCACATCTGCATTCGGATAGTTCAACAGCTTATACCACATGGCATTGTCCTTTTTGCTTACAACTATTGCCCGGTTCATATCTAAAGCAGGATCTACCGTATTTGCAAAATGATAAGTCGGATCTCCGATAATATGCGTTTCCAAAAAATGGACATGACGGCCCCATTGCCCGATGCGTACCCCGCAAGCCAATAGTCCCAGATATTCATCCGGCCATTTGTCCTGTATGGTATTGACGGTATTCCCCTGAGTTACCACTGTATTTCCATCCCCGAAAATATAGGCATTGGCAATACAGTCATCCAGATGAAAAGAGCCGTTATAACAGGCATCAAACATTACAAAACAGGCATTCGGACGGATAGCATGAATATCGCTCAGATGAATATCCATACCCGCATTGAAAAGCGAATCTTTTCTGATCACTTCCGGCTCCAGAGCATCATCCAGCCATTCTGAAGGTACACCCAGTGATTTTATATAATCCTGTTTGGTTTTTTCCACATCCTTTTTCCGCTCATAGGCCGTCAACACCTTACTCCTCAAATAACGCTTTATGTTATCTATAGAAAGATTCACCCCACTTCCCTCCGGGTATCCGTTCAGATATTGGGTATCATCTGCTCCATGATGATGAAACAGTACTATATCAGCAGTTTCCCGCTGAACGGCTGTCATATAGGGAATTCTGGCCGGCCAATTGAAATCATAATCGTAAAAACGGATGTAATTGCCACTTTTAAACAAGGACGGAAACTGTTCTTTTAGTGCCAGCTGTTCTCCTGCCCAAGCATCCCGGGACTCGGAATTATAGCCATGTCCACGAGCCATAGTCAAGTCGTTCAATGGATTCTGCTGAGCTTTCAGACGTACCACTTTTCTCAGGTAATTGTCCAATACGGTATATTTATCTTTTCCTTCTCGAGCCATTGGTTTTATGCGTCCGGAATAAATATCCGACTCAATGGTCATTGCAGAATGAGGATTCAGACTATAATAAAAATACAAAGGCTGTAAAGAATCCTGTTTTAAAAAATCAAATTGCAAATCAAAGTCGTCATAATAACGGTCAGATGGAATACTGGACTGCTGCCAGGGACGTTTCTGATCCATTTTAAAAGCAGACGTCAGGAATTGAGCATCCCGGATCATGGGAACTGGCACATCTCCGACCAATGCAACCCCTTCCAATGGCATTTTTTTATCAGCATAAAGCTTCTTTAAGATTTCCCGGATCGCATCCGGATTCTCCCATTCATCCACCAGAATATAAGTAGCCAGTCCATCCCGTTCAATAGCATCCCGATAGGCTTCAATAGAGGATTTTACCCGGTCATAACTCTGCTTGTCCACAACAATAGCAAAAGAGGTCGGCGTTTTTACTTTCGGTTTGATTATCTCAGGTTTTGCCCATAACAATAAGGGGGCAAAAAGAAAAAATAAAAGTAATGTCTTCATATCATTTCAATCGGTTAATAGTTTGTTCAACTTCCAGTTTCACTTTTCCAGGCATTTGATCACGTTTCAGCATATTCTCCAAAGCCTGACGTATTTCATTTTTCCGATAGGAATAATTAAACCATCCCAGTGCTTCTGCCATATTCACCCGAACCTCTTCTGCCTGACTTGCATTCTCAATAATAGACAGATAGGCATCAATATTTGCATGACGCGGATAATTCCGGACATAACGGATAACTGAAATTTGTTTCTTTTGAGGAGAACGGGCATCTTGCAGCATGGCCAAGGTCTGTACATTATCAGCTACATCTTTATTTAACTGTTGCATCAACTGACTGGTATTTTCCTCTTTCGCCAAATATACCCCGGCTCCCTGCTTCTCCGGCAATAACATCAATGCTCCCTGCAAAATATAATTCACCCGTTGCGATTCCGGCTGATTCAACAAAACATCTACCACAGCTTCAGCCAGGCGGGGATCTCCGCACTTACCAGCATATATTGCAGCATTCCTACGTATCAGCTCATAAGCATCATAAAGTCCTAACCGGATCGCTTCCACAAAATCTTCATTAGCATAACGGCTCAATAATTTCAATGCCTCCATCCGTACACTATTAAAAGAGGAGCTCTGAAAAACGGTCAGCAGGCGGGGAGACATCGTTTTATCCGTATCATTCTCTACCAACATCCGCAAGGCCAAAGATTGAACGTCTGCATATGGTGAATCCAGATATTTCTCCCATACCTCCCGGTCATTTTTATGAATAACCATATCCATACCCAAAGTATTGGGAGCAAAAGGGGTAAAATGAAAAGTAGGATCACCGATAATATGTCCTTCCAAAGTCGCAATCAGCCTGTTCCATTGTCCTACACGCACTCCCTGTGAAAGCAAACCGATCATTTCAATTGTCCAGCGATCCTGCAATACATTCCGGGAATTACCTTGTGTTACTACAGTATTTCCATCATTAAAAATATAATATCCGGCTATATATCCGTCTTCATGAAATGAACCGTTATAACAAGCATCAAACATCACAAACCGGGGATTCGTTTTCAGCTCCTTCAGATCTTCCAGGACAATTCCGGTCTTTAACCGCTCCAGAGAATTCTGCTCTGCAATCTTCTCCATAGAAAAATCTTTGAAAAAGTCTGGTCCCAAAGCATATTCCTTAGTAAAATAAGCCATAATCTCTTCCGGAGTACCTTTTTTCCTTTCAATCTCCCGTTTCACAAAAGAATAAATGGACGATTTAATATAATTCATATACCCTTGCAATCCAGCCGGAGCAGGTCCGTCACAAATATATTGACGATCAGGAGCCCCGTGTTCATGAAACAGCATGACATCCATCTCATCCCTTTGGAGTTCATCGAACAGACGGTATTTCATGTAATCTTCCATCCGGAAATTCAGAAATTTTGCTGTACGGGAATTTTTCCAGGCCAACGGAAAATTTTCAGTCAAAGCCAAACGCTCATCCATCCAAGCCAGTAAACATTCTGAATTATAACCACTTCCCGTAAAGGAAACAAAGCAATCCAAAAGATTGGCTCTCTTTTTTTCCCGGACAGCCTTCGCCAGGTATTTAGCAATAGCTTCATACTTATCCCCTCCCCTCGCTTCAGGATATTTAATTCTTCCGGAATAGAAGGTCGGACGCAACTGTTGCGGGCTATCCTCCCGTAGTTTATAATAAAAATGAGAAGTATTCACTGAATCCTGACAAATAAAATCAAACGTCAAATGCAAATCATCATAAAACCGGTCAGAAGGTACAGAAGACTCCGGAAACGGGAATTCGTCTTCATTCATTTTAAAAGCAGTTGTCATATGCTGTGCATTCCGGATTAAAGCCACAGGAATGTCACCGATAAATACCACACCCTCCAATACTGGTTTCCGCTTATTCAGTTTTATGATTTCAGCTTTCACCTCATCCGGATTTTTCCAGTTTCCACTGACAATATAAGTCGACAATCCATCTGCTTCCAGAGCATCCCGGTAAGCTTCTACAGCCCCTCCGGTCTTTTCCAGAGTCATTTCATCCACTATAATCGCAAAAGCTGTTACATGCTGACTTCTGGGTTTCTGAATTTTTACTTTCCCAAACCCCGGGATAACCCAAATCAAAAGACTTAAAAAAAGTATTATTTTCATAGTTATTTATTCTTTATTTGTTGCGTTAATCGGTTATATGTTCTCTCTGCCTCCTGATATATATCTGTATTTTTATCGGTTCCCTGCAAAATCTCTTTACAGGCTTCGATAATATCTGCTTTTTGATCAGACAAGGTAAACCAAGCCAAAGATTCAAGCAAAGCTTTACGTATAACAGGAGATGTATCCACATCTTTCACCAGAGAAAGGTAGACCGGAATTCCTGGATGGTAATTGGCATTTTTCAAATAACGGATCTCCATCAGTTTTTCTTTCTCAGAAACTTCAGGATTCAACATATCCCGGATTGCAACGTATTGCCGTTCTCCTTTCAGAACCCGCTCCAGATTTTTCCGTACCCGTTCTTTATCCAATACAGAAGAACGGGTAAGCACATCTTCCATTGCCATACGGACATCTTCCCAACGATAAAGCCCCAAAGCCATCTGTACATTAAACACCACCCTTTCAGAAAAATAATCATTAACATAACTCTCTATGATATAAGGTAAAAACTCTTTTGAGCCTACCTGTCCCATCCGATGAATCGCAATCCGCCGGATAAATTCGTAAGGATCGGTTGTTGCCTGTTTGAGGACTTCCCGGAAATTCCTGTCATTGATCTTTTCCAGTAATGTCATACAATTATACCGCACAACCGCATAAGGAGACTTCCCAAAATAAGTTTTCAATGTATCTGAGATTCCGGGAAATCCGGCATGATATAATTTCAGCAAGGCCACATTCTGTATGTCAGCAAGCCCAGAATTTTTCAATAAAGACAACCAGAAATCCGGCTTCTGATCTGTTCCCAGCCATTCATTACAATTTATACCTTCCACCGAAGGTCTGAAGCAGAAAGTAGGATCGCCCAGGATATGAGACTCCAGAATATTGGTATAGCGGGCCCAGAATCCTAAACGGGTTCCCAACCCCAACAATCCAAACAAATCATTGGCCGATTTATCCTGAAGTACATTCACTGAATTAGCAAAAGCAGCCACACATTTCCCGGAAGAAAAAATATAACGCCCGGCAATATAATCGTCTTCCCTGAAATCTCCATTATAACAGGCATCAAAAATAACAAAGCGGACATTAGGGGCAATCCGGGAGACATCCTCCAGAACAATGCCCATATGTACATTTACCAAGGAATCCTGCCGGATCATCTGAGTATCTGTAATACCTGTCCACCAACTCGTATCTACCTGAAAATCCTCCGACCATTTGCACATCCGTTTCCGGAAATCTTTTCCATCTTCTGCATCCTGACGCAACTTCAGACGAACTTCCCGTTTCAAAATTTCCATATGTTGTTCATAATCGTGGGTAGACGGTACAGCCGAAAGATACTGTCTGTGAGGCAACCCATGTTCATGGAAAATCATCATATCCAAGTCTTCCCGTTTCAAGGCTGTAATCACATCATCTTTGGGATAATCCCACATACTATAACGCATAAAACGGGCATTATTTTTCCGGTCAAAGACTCCCGGCAATTGTTCCCTCAAAGTTTGTTGTTCCGCCCGCCAGGCTGTCAGCGAATTTGAATAAGAACCTTCCCCCGTATAAGAGACAAACTGATCCAGACGGTTAGCTTCCTGATGTGCAGCCACAGCCTTGCTCAGGTAATCACGGATTTGCTGATATTTATCCAAACCTTCGGATATGACAGGTTTAATACGTCCGGTATAAATGTCACAACGAATATCCTGAGGAGAAACAGCGGACAGATTATAATAAAACATCAACGGATTCAGACTATCCTGTTTGAGAAAATCAAATTTCAGATCAAAATCATCATAAAAACGGTCTGACGGGACAGAAGAACGAATCATCGGATATTTCTTCTCATCCATTTTAAAAGCAGAAGTCATATGTTGCGCCTTACGAATCATGGGTATCGGAATATCTCCGATAAAAACAGCCCCTTCCAGATGTTGTTCATTATATAATTTCAGCAATATCTCCCTGAGTTGTTCCGGATGTTTCCACCGGTCTGCTACAATATAAGAGGGCAGTTGTTCTGCCTCGAGAACATCCCGATACCGTAATATTTCAGCCTGACATTTTTGCCAGGTTGTCAAATCCGCAACAATAGCAAAGCTTGTCTTTCCTGTTGTATGCAGGGGTTCCATCCATATTTGTCCCCAAGATATTGTGGCAACCATGAGAGCCACAATCAGACTCATTAATTTATAACACATCATATATTCTATCATTTAATCACTATATTTATTTTTCCGGCACTCCCTCTTTATTTACCACTATCACTTCTCCCAAACCGGCTTTTTTTACCCTATCCAATTGTGTCTCAGCATCTCCCACCACCACATAAAACATCCGGTCGTAATTCAGCCATTTCCGGATACATTCCTGAGCTTGCTCCGGAGTCATATCCCGAAGCATCTGTTCCTGGGTTTTCATAAATCCGGCAGGTAACTCATAAGCAGCTATTGCTTCCAAAATATCCAGACGTGCATCCGGCATTTCAAAAGCTGCCGCATTTTCCCGGAACATAGCATCCCGTGTTTTATCCAGTGTCTGAGCAGTAAATTGATTCCCATAATCTGCAATACATTCCCTGAACAATAACATTGCTTCCGGAGTATAAGCAGCCTGTACACTGGAAGTGGCCCTGAATTCGTTCAGATATTTTCCACAATCAAAAGAAGAATAAGCCCCATAAGTATATCCCCGTTTCAGTCGCAGGACATCAAATAAGAGGGAATTGGAAGAAGCTCCCAGCATTTTATTGACAATCACGGCAGGATAATAATCCCGGGAAATTCTCGGCATCGCCGGAGCACCCAACAAAATATAAGACTGTTTCGCTCCCGGATAATCCACAAAATATATTTTTGCCGGCGGAGCTGTATAAGTCATGTTCAGGCCCGTTTCTTTCACGTCCTTTGCGCTCCAGTCGTTCTCCAAAGGTCTCAATAAAGACATCACTTCTTCTTTGGAATATCCGCCGACAAAACAAAAAGTTGCAGTTGAAGGAGATATATGTTTGGTATAAAACTCTTTCAAATCCTCCAGCTGAATGGAATGAATACTTTCCTCCGATCTCCATACTGAACGTGAAAGCACATTATCCGGTCCGTAAATCATTCTCCGGAAAACATTCCGGGCAATAGTTTTCGGAGTGGTAACACTTTGGTGAATACTTTCCCTCATTCTTGTTTTCGCCAGTTCCATTGCTTCCTCATCCCAACGGGGCTCCAGTAACATCTCTTTTATCAATTGTACCACCTGAGGTAAATTCTTTTTCAGACAATGCCCGGTAAGTTGCATCCGTTCAGCCGAAGCACCTATTGTTGCCCTCGCTCCCAATTGTCCGAAAGCAGCTTCCAGTTCTTCTGCAGTTTTCATCCGGGTACCGCTATTCATCACAGCAGCAGTCAGCATAGCGACCCCTGATTTGTCAGCAGTTTCACAAAGCATACCAGAATTCAGAATAATCGTAAACTGAACAACAGGTAGTTCTGTATATTCCATTCCCAAAATCTTCATCCCATTCTGAAGCTGTCCTATCCAGATTTCCGGTATATTCATTTCCGGTTTATTATCCATCAAAGGTGGTTCGGCAGAACGATCGATTACAGACGGAGTAAACTCAAAAGATTCATCATCAGTGATCGCTTTCCCGTCGGAAGCCAATTTTTGTCCTACATAATCATCCTGCTCCACATTTACCGGTTCAGAACCTGACAGAGCCAAATCCATAGCCCCCACAGGTACAGTACTCAAAGCGACAAAATGCCGTCCCTTGACATATTGACGATATACCCGCATAATATCTTTTTTAGTAACGGCTTTATACTTGCTCAGTTCTTCCACACTGCGGTCCGGACTTCCTCCGAACACATTATTCCGGGCCAAAGCCTGAGTTTTACTTTCCAAAGCCATCATCACATTATACATCATCGTCTCCTGCATAATTTTCAGCCGCTCCAGATCGCTATCTTTAATCTCTTCTGTTTCAAAACGCCGGAAAGCTTCCTGCATTCCCTTATAAATATCATTCAAATTTCCTCCTCTAAAAGCTTTGGCCGAAAGAGATATCTGCCCCGCCAATTCAAAAGCAGACGTAGCTACATTGGTATAAGAGGTCAGTTTTCTTTCTTCCACCAACACTTTATAAAAAGGAGAACCCTTTCCATAAGATAAGAGCAAGGCCATCATCCGCAGAGGATAGAAATCGGGATGGTACTGTTCCACTCCCGGAAAAGCAATATCCAGACCTGCCACATTTGTAAACTGATCTTCATAAACCAATTTCCTGGTTTTTTCCAGTTTCACAGGTATAGGTTTCACTTTCTCCACCTTTTCCTGTGCCGGAATTTCGCCAAAATATTTCCCAATCAATTCCTTTGTCTTCTCCCGGTTAAAATCCCCGGCAACTACCAATGTAGCATTATTCGGACCATAGTAGGTCCGGTAGAACTCTTTTACATCCTCTACCGTAGCACTCCTTAAATCAGCAATTGAGCCGATCACAGGCCAACTATAGGGATGGCCCTCCGGATAAAAATATTTCAGCATCAAGGCATAGCTCTGTCCAAACGGACAATTCTCTCCCTGTCGTTTTTCATTCGACACGACATCGATCTCCCTTTCCAAGCCGGCCTGAGTGACCGTATTGATAAAAAAACCCATCCGGTCCGACTCCATCCACAACACTTTTTCAAGGGCATCCCGGGGAACCGTTTCATAATAATTGGTTCCATCCATAGCAGTACTTCCATTGCATGTTCCGCCCAGTTCCTGAATTTTTTTGAAAAAAGCATTTCTGCCGAGATGTTCCGAACGCTGAAACAACATATGTTCAAAAAAATGTGCAAAGCCCGTCTTTCCTGGCTTTTCTTTTGCCGATCCCACATGATACTGAATAGCCACCGATACGATCGGATCCGACTTATCCTCATGTAATACCACCTCCAACCCATTTTCCAACACATATTTCTCATAAGGAAGAGAAAATTCTTTCTCTTCCTTACAGGCTATTGCCAGAAAATAAATACATACGATCCATAAAAACGCCCTGATTCCCATATGCTGATATTAAAAATTCAATCCGACACTAAACGAACAGACAACTCTCTGCCCAAACCAAGGACTATCCTTAATAACATCTTTATAATTCAATACGGCAGAAACGAAAAGATTCGCTTTTTCTTTCATAAGACTACCATTAGAATAAATGAAAGACAATCCTCCTTCCCAATATTCAGAACTTAAATAAGCATAGTCTCTATACAGAAAATCCTGAATAATTCTGGAATCCTGATCCGGCCCGGTATATGAAATCTCTGAATCCAAATTTTCATTTAATCCGAGATCTAAACCCACCAAAAGTTTATTCTTTTTACCTAAATCAAAATTTCTTTTAGCATGGATATTTACATAGAAATTATCAATATCCTGCTTACTTCCAGGCAAGTAGTATATATCAGCAAGTTGATGATATAAAGCTGTCATACCTAATTTCCATTTATATTCATTTTCACGACTAACCAGATAATCAAAATTCAATCTCCAATCTTTGGTTGAAAAATTCGAGCGGATGCTTTTAAATTTCGTTATCCATTCCTGTACCTCATAAGTATTATCGTATACCTGCACATATTCAATTCCATCAATACTACGGTCAGTATAGCCAAAGTCAGTAAAAAAGCTGTTTTCTTTCTTATTTTTTATTTCCAGAGCCAACTTTCCGGTAATAATCTGGTCTTTAACAGTCCCAACCATTTTCGGACGGGTATAGTTATTAGTTACATCCTCTACTTTATAATCATAATTTCCAGCCAGGAGGAATCTCACTTGCCCGGAGAAATAACTATATTGAATACCTCCCCCCAGATTATTGGCATTGCAATTTCTCAATCCTCCAACGCCACCAACGCCACCAATAACTCCTTCCGAATGAAACCCTAATCCCCGAAGTTCCCAAACTTGCTGATCTCTGCGGTTATTGGAGTTACCGGCACTACCGTCTTCCCTCCGGCTATAGTAATCAAAATTTAATCCCAAAGCATGTTTATCAAATTTCACAATCACCGAAGGGATAACTGTAAATTGTGATAAACGTACAAGAGGACGGGGATCTAACTGCTTTGCGCCCACTGCATTTTGATAACGTCCTGTGATTCCGATAATAACCCTGTTCCAAAGCAAAGGGGTTGTCATTTGCATCTCTAAATTATAATCCTGATTGACCCAATTACTACGATTAGTATCCGCAATGATAAACGGCATTCCCCTCAAAGGGTCAATTAAAGAAGCATTGTATTCAGCTTTATGTACTTTATAACGGGAATAACTAAAACTACCCCATACATACATTCCGTGTAACCCTTCATATATACCTCCTCCTTCGGTCTTAAAATCCAAACTATTCACCCTTTTTCCTTCCTGCGGGCGCCTGAACGTACCGTTCCCGATATCATATCCCAAACTAACTGTACTGTAGCGTACAGTATTATCCAATATTGCACCGGCAGCATTAGACGTATGTTCAAGCCACAAATTCTGCATTTTCATACGTTCCAAGGCAGCAGGCGTATTTTGCCCTACGATCTCATTATTGTCCTGAGCATACAGAGGAAGGGCTGTTAACAGGGTAATTAATATTCCCCCAACCGGCTTCATTTTAATATATTTTTTCATAATCATAATCCTTTAATATTAAACTAATTGTTTAATGCCGGACTCCAGGCCGGAACTTTCTCTCCATTCCTCCGGATCATAGGTTGATCCATCACTTCAAAGTCATCTGTTGAATTATTGGTATCCTGATAAAGCGGAGTGCCATCTTCCCGATATCCGGTAACCTTACGGCAAACACTCTTGCCACAGTAAGTTGCCCCCACAGAAGTTCCGCCAGCATCCACAAAACCAGGGATACGTTTCATATCAAAAGAGAACATATTAGGTAGCAATTCTACACCATCCATCACATCTCCGGCAGCAATTTTCATAAACCGCTGTTTTTTATTCACCTGAGTTTGCCAATTATTCGGATCAAACGGAGTATCCATTTTATAAATACAGAATGCAGCTCCGAATACCGAAGTCAACCATTGCATGGTATTGGGTTTATCCCAAAAAACATATGCAATATTCGGAACCTCAGGATTATCCCGGCCTGCATTCCCAGACCAGGCTTCCCACTCTGCCATAGAATTATCGAATGAACTGGCGTTGTTAACCCGATGATCACGGGCTTCCTGAACAATCAGAAACGACTCCCCCGGTTGTAAAGGATAATCTTTACCCGAACCAGAGATCTGCCACACAACAATACCGTATACATAATTGTCAACTCCGTCTTCATCCGGCCATACAGGCAATGTTGCAGTCGCTACATTAGGTTCTAATTGTGCAAAACAAAGACTGTCCAGATAAAATACCTCATCCCCGTTATTGTAAATCTCATAAGTTTGATCCCTGAAATAATAAGGAGTAACTCCGCAATAATAGATTTCCCTGAAACACAAAGGTCCAACTTTAGCCGGACGTATATTTATTGAAGGAACTTTTTTATTATTCTCTATAGCATCCTCTTCTGTTATGTCTTCAAAAATAGATACATTACTGACAGCCCCATTCAAATAATAATCCTGTCCATTATAATCTACTTTCCCTGAAACATTCACAGAATAAATACCAGGAATTAAACTGTCGATAGATACAATTCCTCTTTCATCCACAATTCCTTCCTTTGTAAAATTCTCGCTAAAATTATTGAACACCGCCCTCAATCCCTCTGTAGGAAAACCAGGATCGCCAGCTTTTGTAACAAATCCGGTATTTACCTGAATGGTAACTGTCCCCCGTACCGGAGTCACCTTTTTAGCATCTCCCGCATCCTGCATTTGATCAATACAGGAATACAGAAATAGTACAGATAATACAATATTTATCTTTTTTATTATAATATTATTTTTCATATGATGAGCTCTTTAATGTTAACGAATAATAGCCGTCAATTCCAGACCAAAAAAGAACACGTTCTCTGTAGTATTCCTTCGGGTATAGGATCCCGGATTTTTCTTGCTTTCCCATAAAGGAGTACTCCTGAACATATTATTTGCAAAGAAAGAAACCTTCAAAAAGTCACGTATTTCTTTAGTTATATTCAAATTCATGGTTAAAAGCGGAGGCATAACTCCTTCCCGGATCAACCGGGTCGGATTAACAGTTGACCTCCGGTCTATTCCAATAAATTCCTCATTATCAATATCATCCGGATTAAAGTCATATAATTTTCCATCTAAACGGGAAATATATTTTATAGGAATTGAGTCATTACCATAAGATTTCCATGAGCGATCTTTCCAAATCACATTAGCAGTCAATGTTACCACCAATCCTATTTGAGGAATATTATGGATGACCCTCAAATTTGTAGCCAAACGTTCGCTATAATCAGTTTCATAATCCGGAGAAAAAACTCCCATATGGGGATATTTAGAATAATCTGTTCCTGTAATTTTATTCCAGAACATATAATTATTAGAACCGGATTTCCTCCACATATACGAACCGTTCAAATTAAAAGCCGTACGAATGGCATCCACACGTCCAAAATCGAAATCGAAATCAATCCCCCGCACCAGATATTTAAGCGCATTCATCGGAGTGGTATAACTCAATAAATAAGGATTGGTGGCTATCT
Organism: Odoribacter splanchnicus DSM 20712; assembly: GCF_000190535.1. Lineage (GTDB taxonomy): Bacteria > Bacteroidota > Bacteroidia > Bacteroidales > Marinifilaceae > Odoribacter > Odoribacter splanchnicus. The sequence continues at coordinate 3,785,472 of NC_015160.1, read as the reverse complement.
CTTTCAAATTAGCTATCTGGCTTTCATCAGAAGGACGCGGAGTAATTTCAGAATATTGTACAAAAGGTACACTTTTAAAGGTATTCAACGATTTGGCAATGGTATAACCGTTATCACATTTTTCCTGATAGGCAGTAACAAAAAAACGCATTTTATTAAATTTCAGATCCAACCCCAACTCACATTTTTTGTTCTTTGCCATTTCTAAATTCTTATTTTCTGCATCAAAGACACGCGTGGTAATGACCTGAAATTTTTGTCCGTCAGGAGCACTGGTTGAAGCATTATTAAAATTCACTAAATCAAAATAAGCCTTATCCGGATACATATATAACAAAGTCGGAGCTTTTAAAGTAATACCATAGGCTCCCCGGAGAGTCAGATGCCTGGGTATAATATCCACAGAAGCATTGATACGCGGAGAAAATCCGTCACCGAAACCGCAGACTTTATCCCAACGTATTCCAGCAGAAATATTTAATTCATGTTTCCCCATAAGCCACTGTATATTCTCCTCTGCATACACTCCGAGATGGTTCATAAAAGGAATATCCTTAAACGCTCTGTTACGTTGAGATGCAAAGTCATAAGATAAATTCCGGTAAGGAGGATTTTCCGGATCAAATACCTTTCCTTTACCCAGATTACCTGAATTTCTAAAATCAGCCCCTAAAATCAACCGATGATGAATAGGTCCGGTCTTGCCGGCAAAATTTGTAGTCAGTTTGGCAAATGTATTCAGCTCTTTTCCATAAACATCATACATATAAATATAAGAACCAGGTAACATCCACGCCTTTAAACTTTCTTCTCCCACCGGAACCCGGGTAACCTCTGTACCATCTTCCAAATAGACTGGACGTCCGGGAACATTGGACAACACAGCTCCATCTGTCATTGACTGGGAATATCCCCAATCCGCATTAGTCGCCTCATCCTGAAAATAAGAATGCCTGTTCGTATAATTTACAGAAGCTGCATAACGAATATTTTTAAGCCAACCGGCATTTATATCTAATGTCCCATTTGTATTGAAAACCAGCCCTAAATCCCGTTGTCTGGTAGTCCGCATGTCCTGTTCATCATCCGGGTTAGGTTCCCCTTTATCTTTAGCATAGATAACATTCAATGAAGTATTTGAACGTAAACGATCTTGAAAAAAACCATTCGAATACATCATACGTGCAGTAATTCGTTGATAATAATCATATCCCTCTGTAGGATCTGCGTTGCTATATGCATAATCTAACCCGACATTCACATTTCCTCCTTTTTCTCCTAACCCAAACCCCTTTGTACCGGAAAACATATAAACATTGGGATTTGTATTGAATTTAATTTGCAAAGGCTGACGTCCGGCTTTTGTATTTACAATCACAGCCCCACCTGTCAAATCGCCATATTCAACACTTGGAACTCCCGTAATCACTTCCACGGACTCGATGTTATCAGTTGTAATCGTTCTTAAATCAATTCCGGTTTGGGGAGAGGTTCCTCTCGTTGCCGGGACAGCTCCACCAATAGAGGTTGTCATCATCTGCATATTAGAATTGTTTGAAATAGGAGCTCCGTCCATGATCACCGCTGTTCCTAAAGAAGCCCCTCCCCTTAGGCTTAAAGTCGATACGGAAGTTAAATCCGGTTTACTTACCGTTGCTCCCGGTAATAGTTGCATAATATCAGACAAACTGGAAGCCTGCATATGATCCATTGCCAAACGTGAGATAGAAGAAGAAGTCGAAGCTCCGGCTTTACTATTAGTGGCAGTTATCACCACCTCATCCAAACGGAAATTCGCTTCCACTAAACCAAATTTCAAATTTGCAGGAGTTTTACTATTCAAATTAATAGTTGTCTGTAACGTCTCAAAACCTAAAGAACTAATTTCCACCTTATAAACATCAGGATCCAGATTTTTTATCTCAAATGTCCCGTCTGCTTTTGTTACAGTGCCTATGCCTAACTGAGGCAGAAAAACCGAAGCAAAAGGAATTCCTTTACCAGAATCCGTTTTTTCAAACACCCGCCCTTTCAAGCTAAATTTCTGAGTTGATTTGATTTGAGCCGCTTGTTGTTTCAAAGCTAAAACTACTACAGCATCAGAACGAAAAGTATATGTCAGATTTGTACCATCAACTAACTTATCCATGACCTCCTTTATGGTCGCATGAGAAACAACAAATTCTTCTTTATTCATATTTTTTAAATCGTCCACCTGAAATAAAAAACGATAATCTGTTGATTTACGAATTTCCTGAATAATATTTATTACAGAAGTTTCCTTCATGGTCAAAGTTATCAATTGACCGAGTTGCTTATCAACTCTGGGAGAAGCCCCTACGATAGAAGAACTTCCCCATACTATCACTAAAACTATCGATAGAATCAAAGCCTTAGTCATAAACCTACGTTTAAAACAGGATGTTTTTCTCATACTTTTCTGTTTTTGATTAATATTAAGCACTGAATTACATATAGTTAGCCACCCTTTTATTGGGACGTTTTTTAAGTCACTTTTTAAGCGTAAAAAGTGAAAAATGAAGAGTAAAAAACCAAAGAATGTCAAGCACAGTTTTCTGTAATGGCAAGAATTTTACAGTGTTTTACAAGAATGTAATTAGTTGATTATAAATACAATATCACGATACGAGAAAAAATTCCAAACTGTGGATTAATTTTTACAGAAAAGTAAAATAGTAGGTTTATAAATTTAAATTTTTCCCAAAAAAACGTCCGTTTTTAACGGTATAAAAATAGATAAAAGAAAAAGGTAGCACAATCCTCATCTTTAGGTATTTTTATTTAAAATTAATCTGCGTTATTTTCTATCGACAATTAGCCTGTTCGATATCACACTCATATTCAGTTTTTTAGTATCTTCAAACATTCGGATAACAGCATCAAAAGAGTCATACCTGCTTAAATCACCGGTGAAACGCAAATGTTCTAATTCAGGACGTATAAATTCTACTTCTATGTTATACCAACGTTGCAAAGTTTTTACAATTTCCCCCAATGTAGTATTATCAAAGACGAACCAACCGTTTTTCCAGGCGATAATCTCCCGTACATTTACCTCCCTGACTTCCATTTCAGCAGTATTTTTATGATATTGCAATTGTTCATGGGGAATCAAACGTACCTTTTCGCCCCCTGCCTGTACATCTACACTTCCCTCCACCAGAGTAGTCTTTACACTTTCCCGGTCATCGTAAGCTTCCACATTAAACTGTGTTCCCAATACACAAATTTGTACCCCGGAGACTGTACTCACAACAAAAGGTAAATGTTCATTCCGGACCACCTCAAAATAAGCTTCTCCTTTCAAAATAACCTGTCGCTTATTCCCGGAAAATTCAACCGGAAATACCAGAGAACTTTCTGCATTCAACCATATCTTTGTACCATCAGCCAAAACCAGATGATATTCTCCTCCGGCAGGAACTTCTATTGTATGATATTCTGCCACTTCCTGCCGTTGTATCTGTTCGGTCTCAGAAGCGGGCAATACAATAGAATAATTCAAGGTCGCACTATCTCCCGTCACCATTTGTTGTTTATTGACAAGCAATTCAATGGGTTTTTTATCCAAAGCCACTTGCCGTCCATCCCCTAAAGTCAATATCGCCTTTGCCGAGCCAGGCTGTATCTGAGCAGCCATTTGTTCTGTCAATACCTGTTCTGAATCCATTGAAGTGAAATAAAAAACGAAAGTTATGCCCAGACAGAGTATTACACAGGCAGCCACCCAACTTACTGATTTCCGGATTCTCCTTTGCCTGTTCCGTTTCACCTTACTCCGGATAGCTTCCATCGCCCGGGAAAGGTCGAATCCAGTCACCCAATCCGAATATTCCGTCAAGCTCTGTCCCGACATCAACCGTTTATACATCTCTGCATTTTCTCCCGACTCTCCCAACCACAACTTCAAAGTTTCCCTCTCTTCCTCAGAAAGCTGTTGACAATAGGCTTTTTTTAACAATATATTTAAACTTTCTCTGTTCATCTGAATCTATTTTACTACATTTTCCTCTCTTAATTCATATTAAAGACTAACTCAGTAACGAAAAGGATGAACGGAATTATAATTTTTTTTAAATTTGTAGAGCAATTCCTTAAAAGGATGTTATAAAAATGGATAAAAACACAACATATCAAACGGGAAATACAGCTGCAACCAAGTTCGAAAGCTTAGTGAACCGTCTGTATGTCTCTTTGTGTTTCGCAGCCAACCGTTTCCTTGGCGATAAAACAGCTGCCCAAGATATTGTACAGGAAGCTTTTGCACGCCTCTGGGAATTACAAGGAAAAAACAAAAATATTGAGAATATCGATAATTATATGTATATGCTGGTTCATAACCTTTCACTTGAATGGCTGCGAACCCGCAAGCTGCAAGCTAAATATCTAAACAACCATCCTCTGAAAGAGGTCAATATCTTCAATGTCATTGTAGAAGCAGACGTCGCCATGCAGATTCTCGCAGAAATAGAAAAACTTCCTCCCCGTAGTAAACAAGTCATGCAGCTCGCTTTTCAAGGCCTCGACAATCAGCAAATAGCACAGGAAATAAACATCTCAGTAAGCAGTGTTAAAACACTGAAATACAAAAGTATCGACAAATTGAAAGCGATTTTCTCATCGGATACACTTTTAAAAATCCTGATGATCTTCGGCTAGTTTTTTTTCATTATTTTCTCTCCCGACAAGAATAATCGTTGTGAAAAAAAAGAAAAGAGACATACTTTTTGGGTATGCCTCTCTCAGTTAAAATTATTCCCGCTTTTATTCAATCATCACAACCAGGTATTTTGTTTGTTTCCAGAAATTATTTTCGTCATTGATTTTCAGGGTCATATTACCATCTTCACCGGTCTCCAAAGTATAGGAATCAGCCGGATGGACAGAAAGTAATTTCGCTTTTTTACTATTCAACGGGATCACCTTCATCTCACGGATATCCAAATCGGTAAAGTCGGCTTTTTGTGCTTGTGACGATACGATCGGCGGACAGAAAATCCCTTGTCTGGAAATTACCTCAGCTTCTTTCAGCTCTTTGCGGTTTCCAATCAAATAGTGTCCCTGATGAATCGCCATATCCTGTTCATTGATCGTCATTTGCTGACTTTTATTGGCTTTATCCAAAGCTTCCACATTCTCGGTCAGATTAGCGACTTCCTCGGTCTTCACTGCCAATTGCTGATTCTTCTCAGCCAATTGTTTAGTAATTTCATTCAGTTTCTGTGTACGTTGATCCAATTCCGCATTTAAGCCGGCAATCAATCTCTTAAACTCGGCCGACTGGCTTTTATTCTTACCTTCGAGTTTGGAAATCTGTTCTTTATAAGAAGCGATCGCCTCGGTAATAGCCTGTACGTCTTTTTTCAGCTGATTCAATTGCTGTTTGGATTTACTATTGTCTTTATTTTCATTAATTGTTTCCAAAGTCAATAAACGTTCGGCATCCCGCAACGATTGCATTCCGGCAGAAATATCGTTCAAATCGGCCAGCATACTCTCCATTTCGGAATTCTGCATAATATGTACTGTACTCAAAGAATCCAGACGGGCTTGTAAAGACTTATATTTCTGAGAACTCTCTACGCAACTACCCAGGAAGAACATAGAAGCTCCGATTCCTAAAATGACGATCTTTTTCATACTATTATTTTTTAGAGTTAGATTTTATCCTTAAACAGAACAAATCCGATGCCACAAGCACAAAATCAACAAAATACACTAATTATCAATACATTACATACAACAGATTAAGAATCGCAGCTTGTAGAAAGTGGGGAAAAAGTAAAAATGTTGGGGAAATATTCCCCAACATCGTATCCCGGTAAAGAAGACTCTCCTCATTATTTCCGATAGTCATAAAACCCGACTCCGGTCTTCCGTCCCAATAAGTTAGCGCGAACCATTTTCCGCAACAAAGGATGAGGCCGGTATTTGGAGTCACCGAATTCCCGGTACAACACTTCCATAATAGCCAGACAAACATCCAATCCGATCAAATCACCCAGTTCCAATGGTCCCATAGGATGGTTAGCCCCTAATTTCATAGCGGCATCGATTTCCTCTTTTTTCGCCACTCCGTCAGCTAATATACCGATGCCTTCGTTCACCAGAGGGATCAGAATCCGGTTGACTATAAATCCAGGAGCTTCCTCGACACTGACGGGCACTTTCCCGATTTCCTGCGATAAAGCAAATACCTGATCATGCACCTCTGCCGAAGTCAGCCGGCCTTTGATCACTTCCACCAGTTTCATAGCCGGAACAGGATTGAAGAAATGCATACCGATCACCTTTTCCGGACGGTTAGTCACAGCGGCCACTTCCGTTATAGAAAGCGAAGAAGTATTGGTTGCCAATATCGCTTCCGGTTTACAAATTCCGTCCAACAATTTGAATATCTCATGCTTGGTAGCCATATCTTCAGCTATCGCCTCGATCACCAAATCAGCATCGGCACAATCCTCATATTTCATCGTATCTTTAATCCTGGCCAATACCTGATCTTTAACCCCGGCTTCCAATTTACCTTTTTCCACCATTCTGGAAAGATTTTTATCCATAGCTTTGTGAGCTTTTGCCAAAGAAGCTTCAGAACGGCCTTTTAACAATACCTCATGTCCGGCCTGGGCAAATACCTGGGCAATACCATGTCCCATAGTCCCTGTTCCAACAATGCATATTTTCATAATCGATAAATTTAAATTACAAAGATTTTAATTCCCTTTAAATTCGGGTTTACGTTTCCATAAAAAAGCTTCCATGCCTTCCTTCTGGTCGGTCGTTGCGAAACACAACCCGAACAAACCGTTTTCGATGACGATACCGGTATCCATATCCGTTTCCACTCCCCGGTTGATGGCTTCTTTGGCATAACGGACCGCCAATGGCGCTTTAGCAGCAATAGTCTTTGCCATAGCCATACACTCATTCATCAATTCTTCCGGTTCCACCACTTTGTTCACCAGTCCGATCCGGCAAGCTTCCTCGGCATGGATAACCGCAGCCGTATAAATCAACTCTTTGGCTTTACCTAATCCGACTAAACGCGGTAAACGCTGGGTACCGGAAAATCCCGGCGTGATCCCAAGTCCCACTTCCGGCTGACCGAACTTCGCCTTAGCCGAGGCGATACGGATATCACAAGCCATCGCCAGTTCACATCCTCCTCCTAAAGCAAATCCATTCACGGCAGCAATAACCGGCTTAGCCATCAGTTCGATTTTCCGGAAAACAGCAGCCCCTAACTCACCGAAACGCCGGCCTTCTTCGGCCTTCATCACACTCATTTCAGCAATATCGGCTCCCGCAACAAACGAACGTCCTTCGCCTGTCAGAATAACCACATCGGTTTCCGGATCGGCTGCAATTTCATCGAATGCCCGGTCCAATTCCTGCAAGATCACCGTATTCAAGGCATTCAATGCCTCCGGATGATTGATCTTTACCAGACAAACACGATCTTGTTTTTCCAGCATTAATTTTTGATACTCCATGTCCGGGCTTTTATTTGTCAGTTTTCCGGATGTTTGCCAACCTCTCGGTCAGCAACGGAACGATCTGTTTCACATCCCCGACAATTCCCAGGTCGGCAACGTTAAAAATCGGAGCATATTTATCCTTGTTCACGGCAACGATAAATTCCGATTCCTCCATTCCGGCCAAATGCTGAATAGCTCCGGAAATACCCATAGCGAAATACAGATCGGGACGAACGGTTTTCCCGGTTTGGCCAACCTGACGGTCATGAGGCATAACCCCGGCATCCACCATGGCACGTGAAGAAGAAACCTCGGCATTCAGCGTTTCCGCTAATTTTCCGAGCATCTCAAATCCCTCCGTATTACCTACACCACGGCCTCCGGATACGAGAATCTTCGCTTCTGTTATATCGATACGGTTCTTTTGTTCTTTCACCGTCTCGAGAATCCGCACTTTAAATTTCGACTTATCGAAATGAATATTCACCTTCTCTACCGTTCCGGCACGTTGTTCATCTTTCGGTTTCGTGCGCATCACTCCCGGACGTACGGTCGACATTTGCGGCCGGTGTTCTTTACAAATAATCGTCGCCATCAGATTTCCTCCGAATGCAGGACGGGTCATCAGCAAATCCCGTTCATCCGAGATAGCGAGGCCCGTACAATCGGCTGTCAACCCGGTCTCTAAACGGGCGGATAAACGAGGGCCCAAATCCCGGCCGATCGTCGTCGCTCCAATCAATACGATACTGGGTTTACGCTCACGTACAATCTGTGTAATCGCCTGAGCATAAGGCTCGGTATTATATTGTACCAACTCCCGTTCGTCAGCACACAATACGACATCGGCCCCATAAGCGATCAATTCCTGTGCCTGACCCTCCACTTCATAACCCAACAACATCGCTACCACTTTTTCATTCAGGCTATCGGCCAACTCCCGGGCTTTCCCCAATAATTCGATGGCAACTTTCTGAATAACTCCTTCCCGCTGCTCTACGAATACATAAACGTCTTTATATTGAGATTTATCCATCTTCATCAGATTTTAAACTTTAGATTTCACCGGATTATTCCCGGTTTTCCTCTAAAATCATGTATTAAATAATAAATTTCTCTTTCAATTTTTCGATAATAACATCTACAGCTTCGGCCGGTTCCACTTCGAAAACTTTTCCGGCTGCTTTAGCTCCTTTGGTAAAAGACTTCCATACCCGCGTCGGCGAACCGTTCAATCCCAATTTAGCTTCATCCACACTGATATTATTAAAATTCCAGATTTCCACTTCCCGATCGTATGCCTCTACGATTCCCCGCACAGACATATAGCGCGCTTTGTTTGCCGTAGCCAGAACAGTAACGACACAGGGAGATTCCACCTGTACGGTTTGATATCCTTCTTCGGTAGATTTACGGATCGTAAACAACTTGTCACCATCGAATTCCAAATTCTCGACATACGTCACTTGTGGCAAATCGAGATGCTCGGCAATCTGAGGTCCTACCTGCGCCGTATCTCCATCGATCGCCTGCCGGCCGGTAATGACCAGGTCGAAATCCAGCATCCGTAAAGCACCGGCAATAGCATTCGACGTAGCCAATGTATCTGCACCGGCAAACTTACGGTCGCTCAAATGAATCGCCCGGTCGGCTCCCATGGCAAAAGCTTCACGCAAAATATCATCGGCCTGAGGCGGTCCCATCGTAATAACGGTTACCTGCGCACCATATTTATCTTTCAAGGCCAAAGCCATTTCCAATCCACCTTTATCGTCGGGATTCATAATGCTAGGTACACCATCCCGTATCATTGTTCCTGTTACCGGATCGAGTTTGATCTCTGTCGTATCAGGTACTTGTTTTATACAAACTACTATTTTCATGTATTCTCTTTTTATAAGTTCAATGCGGAAAACATTATTATTTCAATAGAGCAGCAGCAATCACCATCCGCTGTACTTCAGAGGTTCCCTCATAAATCTCCGTAATCTTGGCATCTCTCATCATCCGTTCGACCGGATACTCACGGGTATATCCATACCCTCCGTGGAACTGTACGGCTTTTGTCGTCACTTCCATCGCTGTTTCAGCAGCAAATAACTTAGCCCGTGCCGAATCGACAGAGTAAGGGATTTTCCTGTCTTTCTTCCAGGCAGCCGTCCGCACCAACAAACGGGCAGCTTCGATCTTGGCATTTAAATCGGCCAACTGAAATTGGGTATTCTGAAATTGTCCGATAGAGCGTCCGAACTGTTTCCGTTCTTTCACATATTTTATTGTCTCATCCATGGCTCCCTGAGCAATTCCCAAGGCCTGTGAAGCAATTCCCATACGTCCGCCATCGAGCGTCTTCATCGCAATTTTAAATCCTTCACCCGGTTTACCCAGCATATTTCCTTTAGGCACAATACAATTTTCAAAAATCAACTCACAGGTTGCGGATCCCCGGATCCCCATCTTTTTCTCTTTTTTACCGATGGAAAATCCCGGAAAATCCCGTTCAACGATAAAAGCAGAGATTCCTCGTGTACCCTGCGACTTATCGGTCATCGCCATAACAATGTAAACGTGTGCATAAGCTGCATTCGTAATAAATATTTTGGACCCGTTGAGCACATAATGATCCTCTTCAGCAACAGCCATTGTCTGCTGGGCAGAGGCATCGGTACCTGCATTCGGTTCGGTCAGACCAAAAGCTCCGATCCATTCTCCCGAACATAATTTGGGTAAATATTTTTTCCGTTGTTCTTCATTTCCGAATTCATAGATCGGAGAAGCACACAAAGAGGTATGGGCAGAAACAATAACCCCGGTCGTTGCACATACCCGGGACAATTCCTCTACAGCCATAGAATACAATACGTTATCACCACCGGCTCCGCCATATTCCACCGGGAAAGGGATACCCATAATCCCCAGTTTCGCCATTTTTTCTACCGTTTCGACAGGGAATCTCTCTTCTTCGTCCACTTCTGCCGCCAGCGGTTTTACTTCTTTCTCAGCAAATGCTCTGATCATCTGCTGAAACAATATCTCTTTTTTTGATAATGAAAAATCCATACCTTTTTTAATTTATAGTTTACGATTCGGGCTAGAGGTATCCACCATCCATCCTCCATCGTGATTTCCTTCAATACGCTTTCGTCGTTCAGCACATCTTTTTTAAATCCGGGGCAACGATCAGAGTTGCTTCTGTAGCTGCCTGCACCTGTTCTACCGTAAACTCAGGATGTATCTCTTTCAGTACAATTCCCCCGGGTGTGATCTCCATAACTCCCATTTCTGTAACGATCATATTCACCTGCCCCTTGGCTGTCAAAGGTAAAGTACATTTTTTCAGGATTTTCGGATTTCCTTTTGCCGTATGTTCCATGGCCAGGATCACCTTACCGGCTCCCATCAGCAGGTCCATCGCTCCTCCCATTCCCGGTGTTTTTTTCCCCGGTATCATCCAGTTGGCTAAATCTCCTTTTTCATCTACTTGCAAGGCCCCCAGGATACTGACATCTACGTGTCCGCCCCGGATAATACCGAACGAAGTAGCACTATCGAAGCTGGCCGCTCCGGGCAGAGCCGTTATCGCTCCACCGCCGGCATTGATCAAGTCCGGATCTTCTTCTCCCGGAGCAGGAGTCGGCCCCATACCGATCAATCCATTCTCCGTTTGTAAAATGACCTCGACACCTTCAGGCAGATAATTCGGCACTAAAGTCGGCAAACCGATACCCAGATTCACCACGTCTCCATCGTGGAGTTCCATTGCCACTCTCCTGGCAATCACTTCCCTGATTTGTTCTTTTTCCATAGCTTGTATATTTTCAATGATTCATTCTTCGATCCAATTCCTGCGCAATAAACGAGGCGACATCGTCGGCATAGGTATTCATCCCGAAGCCGGCATCGTACCCCAATTCTTTCGCCAACTCATGTGAAATCCGGGGACCACCACAAGCCAGGATCACTTTGTCCCGTAATCCTTCGGCTTCTAACATCTCCACGAGTTCCGTCAGATTTTTAATATGAATATCTTTCTGAGTCACGGTCTGCGAAACCAATAAAGCATCGGCTTTCAACTCGATAGCCTTAGCGATAAATTCCTCGTTGGTCACCTGGCTACCCATATTCAAGGCTTCGAACATTTCATACCGCTCCAAACCATAATGTCCGGCAAAACCTTTCATATTCATAATAGCGTCGATTCCCACCGTATGGGCATCTGTTCCGGTACTAGCTCCGATCACCACAATTTTCCGACCGATATGTTCCCGGACAAACTGATCGGTCTCTCCCATATCCCACTTGGTCGATTCCACTTTCGGCACATAGATATGGCTATAATCTACCGTGTGTACACAATTTCCATAACAATTAAAAAAAGTATATCCTTTCGTCAGTTCCTGATGAAACACCACCTGAGGATTTTCAAATCCCATTTTTTTCATCAACTGTTTAGCAGCCTCTATCGCTTCATCTCCGGCAGGTACAGGTAAAGTGAAACTCAGCTGTGTCTTTCCGTCGTTCATCGTATCCCCGTAGGGTTTTATCTTTTTCAGATCGAGGGTTTGATCGAAATCTCTCCCTTCTGTTGAATATAAACCTCCGCTCATAATCTTTATTTGATTTACGATTTTTGTTATCTGTTCATCATAATCTCTACAAAAGGATTGCTATAGTTCTTTCCCTTGGCACAAACGCCGTCCAAGCCTTTTCCTCCGTTTTTGGGACGCTTGATATCGGCAAAAATTCCTTTTTCCAAGGCTGTAAAAAGTCCTTCCCGTTCAATCTTTTCCAAGAGAACGGTAGCTTTATCCAACACTTCTTTCGCCCTGTTTTGTATAATCCCGTTTTCTTTAAAGACCACTTCATCTCCGATATTTTTCATATTATTAAAAATATAACGGGCATTCTCGATCGACAGATAACGATCCGACATAAATGGAGTATGTATGGCTTCGGTCGGCATTCCCAACAGTTGAATACCTTGTGAAGTCCAGATTCCGATCATATTGAAAAGAGCATCCTGAATATGTCCGCGGAAAATATTTCCGGTCATAAATTTCGTCGGAGGCATATATTTCAAAGTAGCCTTCGGAAAAATTTCCCGGGTCATCTGGGCCTGAGCCAATTCGTACAAAAAGCCGTTTTCCAGCATGGGATCCATTTCAAAAGCATGTCCCAGGCCCATTTGTTCTTCCGGCAGCCCGGCCAATAAAGCCAATTGTTCATTGATCAGATCGGAAGCCAAAACAGTATGTGCTTCTTCGACAGCGTCGGCAGTAGTCAGGTAGTTATCTTCGCCTGTGTTGATTATCACTCCGGCAAAGCCGTTGATCACCCGCGACATAAACTGGTCGACCAACGTCCGCTGCATATTGATATCCCGGAATAAAATCCCATACAACGCATCGTTCAACATCACATCCAGCCCTTCCAAAGCTCCCATCACAGCAATCTCCGGCATACATAAACCGGAACAATAATTACACAGCCGAATATAACGACCGACTTCTTCTCCTACCTCATCCAAAGCTTTCCGCATAATCCGAAAATTTTCCTGGGTGGCAAAAGTTCCGCCGAATCCTTCTGTCGTAGCCCCATAGGGTACATAGTCCAACAAACTTTGCCCCGTTGTACGGATCACAGCAATGACATCCGCCCCTTGCCGGGCAGCCGCCTGTGCCTGTACCACGTCTTCGTAAATATTACCGGTAGCGACAATGACATAAAGATAAGGCTTTGCTCCCTCTCCGATCGTTGCGATATAATTCTCACGCCGTTTCCGGTTGTCGGAAATCCGACGGATACTGGCCTCGATATAGGGTTGCAACGCTTTTTCCCGCTGGCCGGGAGTACATACCGGTACCCGGGTGACATCTACTTTCCCGGCAGCCACTTGTTCGGCTATTTCCTGCGGAGTCATTCCGGTTTCCACCATTACATTACCCAGAAAGAATAAAATTCCTTCTCCCAACACGTTCTTTTCTTTCAGCTCGTCTACCAAAATGTTCGGCAGAGGGACAGCATGAACATCCACTCCGTCGATACCCAGCAAACGACACAATGTCCTTTCGACAGCCACTGTCGTATAGCCATCCACAAAATCCTGCACCTGGTCAGCAATCTTACGGGCCATTTCACGGGCATGTCCGACTTTATCAAAATCTATTCCTAATTTACTTTTCATATATATTTTCTTTCTACTGTACTGTCTTTTTCCAATCAGGATTTTCTTCCTGCAAATAATTTTCCACCCGTTCCAACACTCCACGGTCGATCCCCAGCATCCAGGCAATACGCATCGCCTCCTGGGGAACTTCTTCTCCGCTGTCTTCTTCGAGTGAATAATCGATAAACTCATTGATATTTTTCAGGGTCATATTCCCTTCTATCCGATTCTCTACAAATCCCCGCACTCTCAATTTACGGCATTCGGCCGTTATTCCGCTATAATGGGTAGTAACCATAGCCATCACCCGGTGAGTAGTCAAAAAATCCACTACCCCATTCACAATTGCCCGTCCCTCGACGGGATTGGTCGTCCGGGCCAATTCGTCTATCAGCACCAAAATTTTACTTCGCTGCCTGACTTGCCGGATCATTTCATCCACCCGCAACATCTCAGCCGCATAAGAAGAGAGACCGTTCAATTCATCCTGATCATCCCCGATACTGGTCAAGACTTGTTCCACGAGCGGCATACCCGCCCGCCGGGCAGGTACATAAAAACCGAACTGCATCAGGTATTGCGCCAATTGCACACTTTTCAACAACACTGTCTTTCCGGCCATATTGGCTCCGGTAATCACCGTCGTTCCCTTTTCCAATTTCAAATCTACAGCCTGAAACGCTCTTCCTTCCTGTTCTAAAATCTCCCGGATCTGAGGATGGAAAAGACCTTCGAACACCATTTCCCCCTCTTCCGGAATTTGCGGCAAAGTCAATTGTCCTCTTATTGCTTGTCTGGCTTTTGCCAATACGACATCCAGCAATCCGACCGCTTCCAAAGCCTGTTTCAAATCGTCGTGATAAGGTCTCAACTGCACAGACAACTCTTCGCGTACCTTGTCTTCCAAAACCACACTTTGTACATACAACGCTTCTAATTCCCGTTCTTCTGCCCCTTGAAGGCTCTTTTGTTTTATTTCAGCTCTCAGCCTGGCCAGCTCAGCCGAATAAGTATCATAAATATAAAAATGAGGAATCCGATTCCCTTCCGGATCCAACAAACGTACAACCGGCTCCAGTTCCGGGAGTAAAACAATCCGCCATTCTTCGACAAGTCCCCTGATTTCTTCCGAGCACAAAGCAAAAGTTTTCAATTCGAACAATTCAAGATCATCCAACACTTGCTCCATCGCCATCCGCCCGATCGTCCCCCGGATATCTCTCACCTGCATCAGCTTACCAGTCAAACGTTCCAGCCGGGATTCATTTTCAGGTTGTTCAAAAAGTACCATGATCTTTTGAATACGTTCAAATTCGGCCTCCAACCGAGATTTCGAATCGAGCCAGGGCAGATCATACAATACCCTCCGGCCTACAGCCGAACAGATATCCAATTGTTCGATCATATAACGGAATCCCCTGACTTGTCTTATCGCTTCCCTTAAAATCATATCCTCAACGGTTTTTACCGACTTTTTCTATTTTTTTCACATCATACACCGGAATTTGCAAGCTTTCTTCCAATGCTTGCTGCAAACGCAACGAATCCAAAAGTAATCCTCCCGGAGACTGAGGATTGATCGTAACGGCCAAAAGCCGGCTACGATGAAGCACCTGTACTCTTCCGCCCTTACGTAAAAAGGCATAAAAAGACTCAGGTGCGGCAAAAACACGGGTAAAATCACGGACGATCAATTCTACGGTCTGTTTCTGTACGCGTAAAAACTGAAATACTTTATCACTCACAGCACCGGCAATAAAGATCCGATGCCCATATTGCAGCAGATCGGTTCCACTTTTCTCCAGCATAAACACAGAAGGCAATTTCAGATCGATACATTCTCCCTCCGGCCCGACCGCCCATACACCTTGTTGAATGGCATCCAACCTCTCTTGTAAAACTTCGTCCACCTCTTCCAGATCGATCAAATCACAAACATAACGGGTACGTCTCACCAATTCCCGAATATTCCCGGAAACAGCAGCCCCCGTCGCTAAGACCATCGCCTCCGTAACGGTGGGAGACGCCAGGCTTAAACGGGACAAAGCCCCGTCGACCAAGGTCGTTCGTACCCCGAAATCTTTCATATGCCGGATCAGACTTTTCAACCCGGCAGTATCCGCAGGCCCTGAAAGCAATACTTTTCCCGAAGTTTTAGCCCTGGCGATAACCAACCGTCCCAAAGCAGTCCGATGATCATCGATTTCCATGATTTCAGCCACCAACCTCCTCTCCCGGTAATGTTTCTCCGAAGTAACGAATATCATTCCTTCCGGCACGATAATCTCGGGTTTCGGGGTTTGACATACCTGATCCCGGTTTTCTCCGTCAATTCCGATCGAAGTCAGAGCGAACCGATCTGCCGAATCTTTTATCCTGCGAAGGATGTAATTCAGGCATTCTGTTTTCCCTGTATTTTTCTCCAATCCGACAATTGCCAGACTCCTGTAATCGGATATGTCATCAACAAAACCCATCTGTTCAGCATTTTCATTTATGATTCCGGATTTATCCTTTCAATCGAATGAAACGGTAAATCCAAAATCACAAATAATTTATCCTTTCGCCAATAGATTACGTGTCTTACGATCCAGATTCGCCGGTTCGAGAGACAAGCGTTCTCCGCTCAGCAACTCAGCCACTCCTTCTGTTTTACGGCGCTTCTCACACTCTTCACAGTGGCATTCGTCTCTGTAATCCGTCGGTTCGGTATACGTAGTCACCACGCCTTCAAAATTACGCAACACCACCCGATTGGGGCCCTGAGAAATCAGATAGGTCGGCATCACCGGAATTTTTCCGCCTCCACCGGGAGCATCCACGACGAAAGTAGGCACGGCATAACCGGAAGTATGTCCCCGCAGGTTCTCGATAATCTCGATTCCCTTCGATACAGGGGTACGGAAATGACCGATACCCACAGAAAGATCACAGATATAGATGTAATAGGGACGTACCCGGATCTTGACCAACTCGTGCACCAATTTTTTCATGACATGTGTACAATCGTTGATCCCGCGGAGCAGGACAGACTGATTTCCCAGAGGTATACCCGCATCGGCCAGCCGGGCACAAGCAGCCGCCGACTCTTCGGTAATTTCGTTCGGATGGTTGAAATGAGTATTCAGCCAAATCGGATGATATTTCCGAAGCATATTTACCAATTCCGGCGTAATGCGCTGGGGTAACACCACCGGTGTTCTCGACCCGATACGGATAATCTCGACATGAGGGATTCCACGCAGCCGTTTGATGATATATTCCAATCGTTCGTCACTGACCAATAAGGCATCCCCTCCCGATAGGAGGACATCTCTCACCTGGGGGGTATTAGCGATATATTCGATACATTTATCGATTCTTTCCAATGGAGTGGCACAATCGTGATGTCCGGCAAAGCGGCGCCGGGTACAATGCCGGCAATACATCGAACACATATCGGTGATCAGGAACAACACCCGGTCAGGATAACGGTGGGTCAGTCCCGGTACGGGTGAATCACCGTCTTCATGCAAGGGATCTTCCAGATCAGCCGGTGACCGATGCAATTCTTCAATGGTCGGCACCGATTGTTTACGGATCGGACAATAAGGATTATCGGGATCGATCAGACTCAGATAATAAGGTGTGATCGCCATCCGTAATGTCTTCAGCGACTCACGGATACCCTCTTCCTCATCTGGTGTCAGCCGGATGTATTTCTTCAGCTGATCCAAAGTTTCAATCCTGTTCTTCACCTGCCAATGCCAATCGTTCCATTGTTCATCGGTCACTTCAGGGAAAAACTCTTTTCTTCTGCTAGCCATAAAAACATATTTTTAATTCGTCGGGATTATAAAATCCCGACCATTCAGGCATACAACTCTGTAAATATCTTCCGTAATGCCTCGCTTTCACGAAGTTCCTGCAGTGT
Organism: Odoribacter splanchnicus DSM 20712; assembly: GCF_000190535.1. GTDB lineage: Bacteria > Bacteroidota > Bacteroidia > Bacteroidales > Marinifilaceae > Odoribacter > Odoribacter splanchnicus. Next base: position 3,767,894 of record NC_015160.1, on the reverse strand, counting down.
AATCTCAGCATGTCCTTTGGTATACCCATTTCCAACGATCATAGTCACATCGCTGCCGACACCTTCCGCTCCCAAAGCAGCCTTCGTAAAACTGGTCGCCATAGAGAAGAAATAGACCAATCCGTCATTTTTAGTACACAAGATGCTGGTCATCTCAGTATCCGTAATATTCACATTATTGATCGTAATATCACACATTTCACCATTCGTCAGTTCGGCAATTTTCTCCATAACCGGAACCGGCTGAGTTGCATCGGCCGAGAATACATAATCACAGAAGCCTAATTTCTGAAGCCGTTCGGTACTTCTCTGGCTATGGCACAAACCGATTACTTTACCGGTAACACCAGCACGTTTCTTTGCTTCATAGCAACACAACATACCCGATTTACCACCGGCACCGATAATCAATACCGTATCTCCCGGTTTCACCAATTTAGCAGTCTGAGCCGGAGCACCGGCTACATCGAGAGCCGACAAAGCCAACTTTTCCGGCAGATCTGCCGGAATCTTCGCATAAATACCACTTTCAAACAAAATAGCTTTACCATCGATATCCACCTGGTCGACATCTGCCCGGATTTCTTTAATTTTATCGATACGAAGCGGAGTCAGCGACAAAGACACCAAAGTTGCGATTTTATCTCCCACTTTCAGATCGGTCTTTCCAACTAAAGCATCTCCGATTTTTTCCACCGTTCCCAGTAACATACCACCGGAACCGGTCACCGGATTACGGTGTTTTCCTTGTTTCTCTACAATTCCCAGCATGATCCCGGCAATTTTAGCTTTATCCCCTCCGGCTTGTTCTTCAATCTGAGTAAAACTAGCCGAATCGATATTCAGAGTTTGCACATCGATCAAAATCTCGTTATCATAGATTTCGTCCATATTGTTATCCAGTTTGTCAGCCGGTTGTGGTAATACTCCTTTCGGTGAAATTACTCTATGCGTTCCGTATTTATTTCCTTTTTTCATAACGTTTTATTTTTTAATATTTACTTTAATTTTTTCACTTTATACCTTTCGACTTATAGCCTATAGCTTTTCAGCCTTTAGCTTTCAAATTCAATATCTTCCGTGCTTCGGCCGAGGTAGCGATTTCGCGTCCCAATTCCTTAGCGATACGAACGACCTTAGCTACCAACTCGCCATTGGATTTAGCCAATACCCCTTTTTCGAGATACAGATTATCTTCGAACCCCACTCTGACATTTCCTCCCATAGCGATAGCAGGAGCAGCCAAAGTAAAGGCATGGCGTCCGATACCGGTTGCAGTCCAGGTAGAACCTGCCGGAATAGCATTTACAAGCCAGCAAAGATTAGGAACTGTTGCAGGCGTACACCCGGGGACACCGAGTACAAAATTAAACTGCATGGGAGCTCCCGGTACCTGACCTTTCTTTGCCATATTCAATACGGTTTCGAGATGTCCCATCTCGAAACATTCGTATTCCGGTTTGATCCGGTTTTCCAGCATTCTTTTACCGAAATCCCTCATCATAGGCATGGTATTTTCAAATACCTCATCTCCGAAATTACAGGTGCCACAATCCAGAGTAGCCATTTCCGGGAAAAGTTCGGTCGGCTGCAGACGTTCTTCCGCTGTCATTCCTACAGCCCCTCCGGTCGAAGGAATCAGAATCACATCCGGGCATACTTCATATATAGCGTCTATACACGTTTTGAAACGTGCTTTGCTCTGAGTCGGCGTACCGTCGTCTTCACGTACGTGAAGATGAACGATAGCAGCACCTGCATCTACAGCAGATTTTGCTTCTCTGACGATTTCTTCTACAGTATAAGGAACGGCGGGATTTTGTTCTTTCGTTACCTCTGCCCCGCAGATCGCAGCTGTTATAATCAATTTTTCCATAATTATCAAGACTATTAACTTACACTATCCTTTCCGCTGATCCTCTTTTTTCACCACACAGGTTCCACTGGCCCGGCAAACCACAATCGGTTCAGCCAGGACATCCGCAGCCGAAGCTGAAATATCCGGACGGGCAGCGACCACCTTACGGGCTTCGAAAACCATTTTGCGGGAAGTATTTCCTACTTTCACGATTTCACCGACAGCTTCGATATAGTCGCCGGCATATACCGGAGCCAAAAACTCCACATTGTCATAGGCCACAAAAAGACCTTCATCTCCGTCATGCATAATCAGTAGTTCGGTCGCAACATCGCCGAATAAATGCACCATATGAGCTCCATCCACCAAATTTCCGCCATAATGAGCATCTTTAGCGCTCATCCGAAGTCTTATCATTGATTTTTCCATATTTTTAAATTAACCGGAACAGATCTACACCCATCCCTTTCGATTACACCTCTTTTTTACCTTCCCCGCTTTTTGCCTCTTCGCCTTTAGCTTATCCCCCTACCCTTTCACTAAAAAATCCACGAATATTCCGGGAGTCTTTATCAGCTCGGGATACAAATCTCCGGTTTCTACCAACTCCTGCACTTCCGCAATAACCAAATCGGCAGCCGTCGCCATCAGTGGATTGAAATTCTGAGTCGTACCTTTATAGACTAAATTTCCGGACTCATCCCCTACACTAGCACCGATCAAAGCCACATCCGCCCGCAACGGTTTTTCCAGCAAATAATCTTTACCGTCGATATTCAGTACTTGTTTACCTTCTGCTACCAGGGTTCCGATACCTGTCGGAGTCAATACTCCCCCCAAACCGGCACCACCGGAACGGATCCGTTCGGCTAAAGTACCCTGCGGACTGAATTCGATCTCCAGTTCACCACTGTTCATTTGTTCACTCGTACATGGATTCGTACCGATATGCGACACGATCACTTTCTTCACCTGCTTGTTAGCGATCAACTGTCCGCATCCTTTATCCGGATAGGCGGTGTCGTTCACGATGAGAATCAGATTTTTCACTTCCGATTGAGCCAAAGCGTTAACGATTGCGTTAGGTGTCCCGTTAGAAAGAAACCCGCCAATCATAACCGTCATCCCATCTTTTACCTTTGCTACTGCCTCTTCCACTGAAATAAGCTTCTTCATAAGTATATGGTTTTGTTTAAAATTAAACTAATTCGATCTAGC